>SXLG01000098.1 GCA_005777805.1 Pseudomonadota bacterium | reverse complement strand
CAGGACCGGCGCACGGCCGGGCACTGCGAGGCGCTGCGGGCGGCGGGCCACAGCCGGCACGTTGCGGCGCGTACGGGACTGGTGCTCGATCCCTACTTCTCGGGCACCAAGATCGGATGGCTGCTCGACAACGTGCGCGGCCTCCGCCGGCGCGCCGAGCGCGGCGAGGTCGCCTTCGGGACGATCGACTCGTGGCTCATGTGGAATCTCTCGGGCGGCACGGTGCATGCCACCGATCACACCAACGCCTCGCGCACGCTGCTCTACGACATCCACCGCCGGCGCTGGTCGCACGAACTCTGTGAGCTGCTGGCAGTGCCGCCGGCGACGCTGCCGGAGGTGCGGCCGTCGGCGGGTGAGTTCTGCCGCACCGCACCCGGCCTCTTCGGCGGCGTCCCGATCCCGGTCACGGGCGTCGCCGGCGACCAGCAAGCGGCGCTCTTCGGCCAGCTTTGTGTCCGTCCGGGCATGGTCAAGAATACCTACGGCACGGGCTGCTTCGTCATGATGCCGACCGGTGAGCGGCCGGTGCGCTCGCGCAACGGCCTGCTCACCACGCTCGCCTGCGGTCCGGCGGGCGAGCCGATCTACGCGCTCGAGGGCTCGGTCTTCGTCGCCGGCGCCGCAGTGCAGTGGCTGCGGGATGGGCTCGGCATCATCCGCAAGGCGGCCGAGACCGAGGCGCTGGCCCGCAGGCTGGCCGGCAACGATGGTGTCTATCTGGTGCCGGCGTTCGTCGGGCTCGGCGCGCCGCATTGGGATCCACACGCGCGCGGGACGATCATAGGATTGACCCGGGGCAGCGGCCGGGCGCATCTCGCGCGCGCCGCACTCGAGGCGATCGCCTACCAGACGCGCGAGGTGGTCGAGGCGATGGTGGCCGATCTCGGGCCGGCGTCGCGTGGCCGCTCGACGCTCGATGAGATGCGCGTCGATGGCGGAGCCGCGGCCAACGATTTCCTGATGCAGTTCCAGGCCGATCAGCTCGGCGTCGCGGTCAACCGGCCGCGCGTGCTCGAGACGACGGCACTGGGCGCGGCCTATCTCGCCGGGCTCGGCGTCGGACTCTGGCAGCCGGGCGACCTCGAGCGGATGCGGGTGCGCGACCGGACGTTCCGGCCGCGCCGGGCCGAGGCCGAGCGGGCGCGGGCGTTTGCGGGCTGGCGTGATGCCGTCGCGCGCACGCTTTCGGCGCGCACCCCAACTCGGGCCGCGACCGGGTCCCGCGCGAGGACGGCCTCGAAATGAGTACGCGTCGCCGTCCCGTGCTGGTCGGGGCCGGCGTCGCCTCGCAGCGCGAGGACGACCCCCTGCGCGCCGTCGAGGCGATCGAACTCATGGCGCGGGCGCTCGCGCGGGCCGGTGCCGATGCCGGAGCAGCGGGCCTGCTGCGGGAGGCCGATTCGATCCGCGTCACGAAAGGTTTTTGGGGCTACTCCGATCCGGGCCGGCTGCTCGCCCGTCAAGTCGGCGCGGCGCGGGCACGCACCGAGCTCGCCGAGCTCGGCGTGCTGCAGACGACGTTGCTCGGCGAGGCTGCACGCGCCATCGCCGCGGGTGATGAGCAGGTCGCCGTCGTCGTCGGCGGCGAGGCAAAGTACCGCTCGCTGCGCGAGTCGATCACTGGCCGCGTGGCGCCGGTGACCGCGCAGACCGATGAGATGCCGGATCGGCTGCTGCGGCCGGCCGAGGAGATCCTGAGCCCGATCGAACTCGAGCATGGTCTGGTCATGCCGGTGCAGCAGTACGCCGTGCTCGAGAACGCCCTGCGCCGCGCGGACGGGGTAGGGGTGGCCGAACACCGCCGCGAGATCGGGCGCCTGTGGGCCGGCATGAGTCGCGTCGCCGCGGGCAACCCCGACGCGTGGTCGCGTGCGGTCGCGACCGAGGACGAGCTCGCGGGCGAGTCCGAGCATAATCAGATGCTTGCGTTCCCCTACACCAAGCGCCTCACCTCGCAGTGGAACGTCGATCAAGCGGCCGCACTCCTGCTCTGTTCCGAGAAGGTCGCCGACGCGGCCGGTGTGCCGCCCGAGCGGCGCGTCTACCCGTGGGCTGCGGCCGACTCGAACTTCATGGCTCCGGTGGTGCGGCGGCGGGAGCTGGCGCGTTCGCCGGGCTTCGAGCGGACCGGGGCGCGCGTGCTCGAGCGCACGGGCATCGGAATCGGCGACATCGCGCATCTCGAACTTTACAGTTGTTTTCCGGTGGCGGTCCGTCTGCAGATGCGCGCGCTGGGCATCGGCCCCGAGCGCGCGATCACCGAATGCGGCGGCATGGCCTTTGCCGGCGGACCGCTCAATAACTTCGTCTACCAGGCGCTGGCGCGCATGGTGGGGGTGTTGCGCGCCGATCCGGGGACACTCGGTCTGGTGACGGCCGTGAGCGGGATGTTGACCAAGCAGGGCGTCACTTTGTGGTCGACGCGGCCTCCGCGGCAAGAGTTCACGTTCGATGACGTCTCGGGCGAGGTCGCGCGCTGCTCGCCGCTGGCCGAGATCGAGCCCCGGCCGGCTGGGCCTGCGCAAATTGCCTCGACCACCGTGCTCTACGAAGGCGGACGCCCGGCCGCGGCGATCCTCGTCTGCGACCTGCCCGGCGGCCGTCGCGCTCTGGCGCGCAGTATGGATCCAGAGCTTGTCGAACACGCCACGATCGAGGAAATCGGCGGTAGAGGGGTCGAACTCGGCTCGGCGGGGCCACGGCTCCGGTGAGCGCGCGTGGGCCGCGCGAACTGGTCGTTTTTGCCGAAGCCTTCGGTCGCCACCCGTCCTCGATCCAGCATCTGGTGCGGGCCATGGCCCGACTTGAACCGGGGCTGCGCGTGCTCTGGGTCGAGCTGCCGCAACGGTCGCCGCAATTCGCGCTGCGGGATTTCGGGCGGGCGGTCCAGCGTCTGGGCGCGATGCGAGGCGGGCGCGTCGCCGGGGGAGGAGCCAGCACTGCATCCGACCTCGTCCGCCTCGCGCCGCCGGCTCTGCCCTGGCGGTCGCCGGCACCGCTGGCGGGCCTCTCCGACCGTGTCGCAACAGTGTTCGTGCGGCGGGCGCTGCAGCGGCACGGGTTTGTCGCTCCGGCCGGCATCGTCGTCCTGCCCGCGGCGGCCGGGGTGGCGGTGGCGCTGGGCCTCCGCCCGCTGGTCTTCTACCGCGCCGACGACTTCGCGCTCTGGCCCGGCGTCGATCCGGCGGCGGTCCGCAGGGACGAGGCTTCGCTGCTCGCGCGGGCCGAACTCGTCGTGGCCCCGGCCGCCCACCTCCTGCTGCGGGGCGCACGCCGCGAGCTGCTCCTGCCACACGCCATCGATCCGATCTTTGTCGCGGGTACCGAGGTCGCGAGCCGCGCGCGGTCGCGCGAGGACGCGGGCCCGCCGACGAGTGCCGCGTTCGCTGCTCCGCTTGCGGATCCGCTGCGTCCGACCGTTGGCGCTGTCTCCGGCTTGAGCGTCAAGGCCGCGTTCGCCGCTCCGCTTGCGGATCTGCCGCGCCCGCGCCTTCTCTTCGCCGGGCTGATTGACGATCGCCTCGACTTCGATCTGCTTGTGAGCACTCTCGATGCCCTACCCGCAGCCCAGCTCGTCCTGCTCGGGCCGTGCGCTCTGCCGGCACGTCGCCTGCCGCGCCATCCGCGTCTCGTGATCCGACCCGCCGTCGGACTCGACGAGCTGCCGCGCTGGCTCCACGCCGCCGAGGTGTTGCTGCTGCCGTACCGGCGCACGCCACTCGGCAATTCGCTCGCCCCGCTCAAGCTGCGCGAGTGCATCGCCACGGGCGTACCGGTGGTCGCGACGGCGCTCCCCGAGGCCGTGGGATTGGGTCGCGATCTCGTGCGCATCGGCGATGGCTCGTTTTTCACCGACGCCGTGCGCGACGCGCTGCGCGAGCCCGCCGCCGCGCGTGCTGCCAGAGCCCACGCGCTGGCGGCTGAAACCTGGGACGACCGAGCGGCACGCCTGCTCGAGGCCCTGACACGCCTCGGCCTCTGACGAGTCGCTGCAGAAGGCCCAGAGGAGAGGGGGCAGATGATCGAGACAGGCCAGCTCACCTTTTCCTACTCCAGGGCGAGGAGCGCCGCGGCGACGTCCTCTCCGAACGCTTCGACCTCGCGCCGACGGACGCGCAGGATCGCCTCCACGTCGTCGGTCGAGCAGTTGCCTCGCCGGATCCAGCTTAGCCTGGACGGGTGCCCGCGCAGGAAGCTGCGTTGGCCGAAATCCGAATCCTTCGACACGATCGCGAAGCCCTTCGCGCCAGTGAACCGCCACACTTCCTCGTCGGAAGCCGCGGCGCCTGGATTGTGATCTGGCTACAGACGAAACCTGGGTTCGTCGGGTTCCTTTCACGGGGAGGCCTTGCTCGACCACGGCGAGACTTGATCGGTACCGGCCGTGCGGCACGTTCCGGGCACCGCTGTCGGGGGGTACTCCTGGCCGGCCCGGGTGGGCGAGGAGGTTACCGGCCACGGTCGCTACGTCCTCTGCAGCGCCGAGACCGGGCATCCTCGAACGGAGGTTGCTGAACTCGCTGGAGTCCCAAGCCGGAGGATTCAGCGCATCGAGGAGGAGCCTGCGTTCATTGACTGCCGCCGAAGTGGCCGAGCGTGAGCGCCGCCACATCGCCGCCCCCCTCGGCGGCGGTCGGTGATCGCCCCTCGGGGCGAGGGGATCGACCTGGCTTCGGCAGCGGGTCACGAGCCGCACCCAGTCCAGGGCGAGGTGGCCCAGGTCCGGGCGAGGCCGCGCGGCGACCCCGTGGGTCGGCCAGGCCCCGGTTCGCGCCCAGCTTTCGCAAGCCCGAGCCGGGTGTTAGGGCAGGCCCCGTCATGAAGGAAGGCATTCACCCCGAGTACGGCCCGAGCCGCATCATCTGTAGCTGCGGCTCGATCGTCGAGACGCGGGCGACGCGGCCCGAGATTCATATCGAGCTCTGTTCGAGCTGCCACCCGTTCTACACCGGCAAGCAGAAAATCGTCGACGTGGCCGGACGCGTCGAGCGCTTCCAGCGCCGCTACACCCGCGGCAAGGCAAAGGCGCCGGCCGCGGCGTCCTGAGCGGCGCCCGGAGCGGCCGTGACGGCCCCATCCGGAGGCTTCGCCGATCGACTCGCCGCGCTTGCCGAGCGATTCGATGAGGTCGAGGCGGCCCTCGGCGACGCCGCGATCATCGCCGACCGCGCTCGCTTCGTCGCGCTCTCGCGCGAACACGCTGCCCTGATCGAGGTCGTGGCGGCGTCGCGCCAGTGGCAGGCCGCTCTGGTCGAGGCTGCTGATCTCGAGGCACTGCTCCGGGACGACGATCCCGAACTCGGGCAGATGGCCGCGGCCGAGTTGCCGGGGCTGCGCCAGCGCATCGTCGAGATCGAGCACGCCCTCCGGATCCTGCTCCTGCCGCGCGACGCATTCGACGAGCGCAGCGTCCTGCTTGAAATTCGAGCCGGCACCGGGGGCGAGGAGGCGGGACTCTTCGCGGCCGATCTCTTTCGCATGTACTCGCGCTACGGCGACGCGCGCGGTTGGCGGGTCGAGGTGCTCGATGCGAGCCCGACCGGCATCGGTGGCTTCAAGGAGATCATCGCTTCGGTCGAGGGCGCGGGTGCGTACAGCAGGCTCAAGTTCGAGGGCGGTGTCCACCGCGTGCAGCGCGTGCCCGCCACCGAGGCGCAGGGCCGGATCCACACTTCGGCCGTGACCGTCGCCGTCCTGCCCGAGGCCGACGAGGTCGAGGTCAAGATCGAGGACAAGGACCTGCGGATCGACGTCTACCGCTCGTCGGGGCCGGGCGGGCAGAGCGTCAACACGACCGACTCGGCGGTGCGCATCACGCATCTCCCGAGCGGCCTCGTTGTGATCTGTCAGGATGAAAAATCACAGCACAAGAACAAGGCCCAGGCCCTGCGTATCCTGCGCTCGCGGCTGCTCGAGAAGGCCGAAGCGGCGCAGAACGCGGCGCGGGCGGCGGATCGGCGCGCCATGGTCGGCACGGGGGATCGCTCCGAGCGCATCCGGACCTACAATTTTCCACAAAACCGGGTCACCGACCACCGCATCAACTTCACCAGCCACGCACTCGATCGCGTGATCGACGGCGCGCTCGACGTCGTGCTCGAGCCGCTGATCGCCGAGGCGCAGGCCGCGGCCCTGCAGGCCGAGGTTTGACCGCGGCAGAGGCGCTCCGCGATGCCGCGCGCCGGCTCGGAGCGGCGGGCTGCACGACCCCCGAGCTGGACGCCGAGGTATTGCTCGGTCACGTCGCGGGCTGGGACCGGGCCGCGCGCATGGCCCGACGCCGCGACGCCCTCGATGAGAACCTGCGCCAGTGCTTCGAGGCGCTGGTCGAGCGTCGGCTTGCGCGCGAGCCGATCGCCCATCTGGTCGGGACCAAGGAATTCTTTTCGCTTGCGCTGGCGGTGGATGCCCGGGTCCTGGTGCCGCGGCCCGAAACCGAGCGGCTGGTCGAGGTGGCGCTGGAACTCGTGTTGGCTCTGCCGGAGCGGGACCGCGGCCCGTGCATCGTCGATGTCGGCACGGGCAGTGGGGCCATCGCACTGGCGCTCGAGGCGGAACTTGTGCGCCGGTGCCGCCCGGCGCGAATCGTGGCGCTCGACCTCTCGCGCGAGGCGCGCGCGGTGGCGCGCCACAACCTGCGCCGCCACCAAAGCCGCATCTCTCTCCTGGGTGCCGATCTGCTCGCGCCGCTGCGGCCGGCGAGCGTGGACCTGATCGTGGCCAATCCGCCCTATCTGAGCGACGAGGATCTCGCCGCGGCTCCACCGGAACTCGCTTTCGAGCCGATGCTTGCGCTCGCCGGTGGAAAACCGGGCGGCATGGGTGTAATCGACCGCCTGCTCGGGTCGGCGCGGGAGGCTCTCGTGCCGGCGGGGTGGCTCTGCTTCGAGATCGGCGCAGGGCAGGGGGAGGCGGCTCTCGAGCGGATGTGCGGCGGCGGTTTCGGCAGGGGGAGGTTGGTCCAGGACCTCGCGGGTCGAGACCGGATCGTCGTGTGTTGCCGCGGAGAGGATTGAGGCGGCGACCTACGCCGCTGGCGTTGGATCGGGCCCGCAGGCCGGGCAGGGTGGCGAGAGAGCGGATGGACGAGATCATCATTCACGGAGGCCAGCCGCTCAGCGGCGAGGTCTCGGTGAGCGGAGCCAAGAACGCGGCCTTGCCGGTTCTCTTTGCCTCGTTGCTGACGGCCGAGGCCTGCGAGATCGACAACGTTCCGCGCGTGGTCGACTGCCAGACCACCGAGTTGCTGCTCGGCCGGCTCGGCGTCGGCGTCGAGAGCCAGAGCGGGCACGTCCGGCTCGAGGCGGCCTCGGTGACGAGCCTCGAAGCGCCTTACGATCTCGTCAAGACCATGCGCGCTTCGTTCCTGACGCTGGGTCCCTTGCTGGCACGTTTCGGCGCAGCACGGGTGGCGACCCCCGGCGGCTGTGCAATCGGCAGTCGCCCGGTGGATGTCCACCTCGCCGGCTTCGAGGCGATGGGCGCCGAGATCCACCACTCGCATGGCTACGTCGAGGCTCGGGCGCCGCGCTCGGCCGGTGGCACTCCGCGCCTGCGGGGTGCGGACATCACGCTGCGCGTGCCCTCGGTCGGGGCGACCGAGAATCTGATGATGGCGGCGACGCTGGCGCGCGGCACCACTATTCTACGCAATGCGGCGCGTGAGCCCGAGATCGTCGACCTGGCGCATGCTCTGCGTTCGATGGGAGCCGACATCACGGGCTGTGGCACCGAGGTGATCGTGATCCGTGGCGGCTCCGACCTCGGCGGCATGACCCACAGCGTCCTGCCCGACCGGATCGAGGCTGGGACGCTGCTCATGGCCGCGGCCGCGACCGGTGGCGACGTCCGGGTGGTGGGTGCCCGGCGTGACGACCTCGGAGTCGTGCTTGATGTGCTGAGCGCCGCAGGCGTGGACCTAAAATGCGAGGACAACGCAATCCGCGCCTCGGGTATGCGCGGGCTCATCCCGGTCGATGTCGCAACGGCACCCGTCCCCGGCGTTCCGACCGATCTGCAGGCCCAACTGATGGCGTTGCTCTGTTTCGCCGATGGCGAAAGCCGGATCACCGAGAGCATCTTCGAGAACCGCTTCATGCACGTGCAGGAGCTGGTGCGACTCGGCGCCGATATTCGGGTTGACGGCGGTCAGGCCTGCATCCGCGGGCCCGCCCGACTCGAAGGCGCCGAGGTGATGGCGACCGATCTGCGCGCCAGCGTCTGCCTGATCCTCGCCGGACTCGCCGCCGCCAACACCACCCGCTTGCAGCGCGTTTACCATCTCGATCGCGGCTACGAGCGCATCGAGCAGAAACTTTCCGGGCTCGGGGCGCGGATCGAGCGTCTCGGTGGACCGGAGGCGATGACCCTGACCGCAACCGAGGCCGCCAGTGACGAAGCCGACAACGCCAGCGGTGAGCGCGTTGCGGCGGCGGTCGGCGGCCGGAGCCGCCTGAGTTCACGGCGTCTGCGTCTGGTCGCGGGTGGTGCGCCGGCCAGGGCGCGGCCCGCGCGGCGCCGCCCGTGAGGCGCCCCGCAGGGCGAGGTTAGGCCCCCATGCCGGTCGCCCGGACGGGGCGCGTGGCCGGACCGGGCACGGCGACACGATCCCGTGCTGCTGCGGGCGTGGCGGAGCGCGTTGCATCGGCGGCGAGCGCGGCGGGACAGTCGCGCGTGGGTCGGGTGATCGTGCGCACGCTGCGCACCGGCGCGCCGGGCTTTGAACATTGGCTTGCTCGACTGGAGGATCGCGGCGAGGAGCAGGCCGGCTCGGTCGAGGGGGCGGTGCGGGCGATCCTCGACCAGGTTCGGCGCGGCGGCGACCGGGCGCTCCGGGCATGCACCCGCCGGCTTGACGGCGTCGACGTGCCGCCACGCGCGCTCGCGGTCGATCGTGGCGCGATGGAAGCGGCCTTTGCCACGCTGCCGCGGGTCCAGCGTGCCGCCCTCCGGCTCGCCGCGCGGCGGATCCGCGACTACCACCGCCACCAGCTCGAGACTTCGTTCCGCTTCCGCGACCGCGTTGGGGTCGTTCTCGGACAGGAGATCCGGCCTCTGCGCCGCGTCGGGCTCTACGTGCCGGGCGGGGCTGCGCTCTATCCCTCGTCGGTCCTGATGAATGCGATTCCGGCCCGGGTCGCGGGCGTCGCGGAGGTCGTCGCGGTGACGCCACCGCATCCGGGTGGCGAGCCCGCAGCCCTGCTCGCCGCCGGCTTCGTGGCGAATGTCGATACTATTTTCAGGGCGGGCGGAGCGCAGGCGATCGCGGCTCTGACCTGGGGCACGGCGACGGTAGCCAGGGTGGACAAGATCGTCGGTCCCGGCAACCGCTACGTAGCGACGGCCAAGAAGCTCGTCGCCGGCCGGGTCGGGATCGACATGATCGCCGGGCCGAGCGAGGTCGTCGTGATCGCGGATGCCTCCGCCCGCGCCGACCTGATCGCCGCCGATCTGCTCGCCCAGGCCGAACACGGGCCGGACTCGACGGCGATTTGCTTGACCCCGAGCGTGCGTCTGGCGGCAGCGGTCGAGCGCGCACTTGCGGTCCAGCTTGCCGAGCTGCCGCGGGCGGCGCTGGCGCGGCGTTCGTTGCGCGACCATGGCACGCTGGTCGTGACCCGTGACGTCGCCGAGGCTGTCGAGATCGCCAACCGGCTCGCTCCCGAGCATCTCGAGCTGGCAGTGGCCGAGCCCCGGCGTTGGCTCGCACAAATTCGCGCGGCGGGGGCCGTTTTCCTCGGCCACGCGAGCCCCGAAGCCTTCGGCGATTACTTGGCAGGACCGAACCACGTCCTGCCGACCGGTGGCACGGCGCGCTTTGCGTCACCGCTCGGCGTGTACGATTTCCTGAAACGCACGAGCGTGATCGAGGCGTCACCCGCGGCCTTGCGTCGCCTCGGCCCAACCGTGGCGACGCTGGCGGCGATGGAAGGACTCGACGCCCACGGCCGCGCCGTCACGCGCCGGCTCACGCCGCCGGCCGGAGCCGCCCCGGCGACGCCTCCCCGGGTACGCTTGCGCCGGAATCGGCGCTCCTGAGTCCTGGCCCGCGGTCCCAGCGTCCGGTGCTGGGAACTCGATGGATCAGGGCACGTAGAGGTCGCCGTCGCGCTCGGGCAGCGTGTGCTGGTTCGCGACTTCTCCCGTCGCCGCACTCCGTCGCGGACTCCCGAAACTGATCTGGACGGCACCATTGCCCATCGGGTTGTAGAGCGCGGTGCCGCCGCTGAACTCACGGCGCCAAGATCCGTCCGGGACGAGCGTGCCCGGGGCCAGTGGGATGCCGAGCGGTTCGTCCCAGAACGAGTACCACGCATGGAGGTGGTCTGGGGTCGCCAGATCGTTCGGATCGCCGAACATCGCGTAGCCGTCCGAGCGGACCAGGGTGAGAGCGGTGGTCACACGCATCCGGTCGAGGTCTTCGCGGCTGCTTGCGAACCAGGTCTCCAATCCGTTCACGCGCGGCCAGCGTAGCGAGGTCTCGTTCCAGGAGAGCGCATCCTCGAGCTGCCGCCAGTGCGCGGCCGCCGCCGAGTGATAGCCCTCCAGGTAGCCCCAGTTGATCGAGGGGGCCGAGCGCGGCGATATTCAGTCGCTATTATTGACCCAGAGCAGGCGGGCACCGATCGCGGCGCGCGGGGGATGGAGCCACCACGGCATCGTGGCCCGGAGCGGCACACCGCCGGCCGCGGCTGGGAGGTGGTCGTGCTGGGAGTGGCCGCTATACGGCAGACGGGCCCCGAGCGGTGCGCTGTCGGCCGCGGCGCTGGCCCGGACGTTCAGCGCCGGTTCCACCTCGCTGTCCTTGAGCATTGGCTTGTCGACTGGGATCGCGCCAGCCCGGCGCGCGCGAGCGTTCCTGTTGGGCCGGGCTCGCGGGCCCCGGGCAGAACCGGGCCACGCTCTCTGCCGCCAGCTTTCCTGTCAATGGAGATCGTTCGCGCCAGCGTCGCGCGCAATCGGATCCTTCAACCCAGGCGGGCTCGCGCGCGACAGAACTCGCCACAGGATTCGATCCAGAGCGCGGCCTTGTGCTCGCGGAAGGCCGTGGCCGACCAGTCGCCCGCTTCGAGCACGGCCGCCTGGTGGTCGAGCACGACCCACGCCCAGGCGGCGAGTGTCGGTCCGTCAATGGCCGAACACGGTCGGACCGCGATGCGGCGGCGCTCGTAATACGGCCCCTCCCATGCATCGAGGAGGGCCATCTCGCCGCTGTGGAGTCCGTGCCAGAGGACGCCATCGACCGCGGCGTCGGGCTGCGCGATCACACCGGGGTAGGCCTCGCCGCGAATCGGGTGGCGGATGTAGCCGGCGAGCCGGGCTGCTTCTCCCTCGGGCAAGCGGCCGAGCAGGGCCCGCACGATCTCCGGCAGCATCAGTGTGCCGTAGGCGAAGACATCCTCGGTTCCGACCATCGCCATCACACTCTACGCCAAGGGCCGGCGCGATTCCCGCAGGGGCGCGCCTCGCCCGATCTCGCGGCGAGCGTTCTCTCGCGTGAGATGCCGAGCCGAGGCCGCAACCGTCGGCGCATGCGTCAGAGCCCAGGTGCGCAATCGTCGCGGCCGCGCGCAGGACCGTGGCTAGCGGCAGCCGTCGGTGCATTCGTCGGACCCAGGTGCGCAATCGTCGCGGCGGCACGCAGGACCGTGGTCGGCGGCAGCCGTCGGACCCCACGTGCCCTCTCCCGTGCGGTGCGAGCGGTGGCGGTCCCGTCGTGAGGGAGGGGGCTGCCCGAGGCGCCGCCCGGCATCCGGCTGGCGTCAAGACTGGGTCAGGTGTCGGCGGATCTCCTCGACGGGCACCGGCGCTCGGCGGAGGCGGAGCGCGTTGGGGAGGCGGGTGACTTGAAAGAGGAGGGCGGTCAAGGCGAGGCCGCAACCCACCACCGCGAGTACGGCTTGGGGGCCGGGTTCCACATCGAGCCCAGGCAGGGCGCGTGTCGCGAACCAGGCCAGGGTGCCGGTGAGCATAGTGGCGATGGCGAGCTGCCCCAGGACATCGTTCAGGGCGCAGCGCGGGCCGTGCGTCATGATCCGGCGCAGCTCGCGGGGCGAGAAGGTGTCAAGGAACCAGCCCATCTCCTCGCTCACCGCACGCGCGCCCGGGGGTGGGACGGGGTGGGCGTCGATCGGATCGGGCGCGGTTTCGCCGCGTGCGTGGGCGGCGATGCCGTCGCGGATCCGCTCATGAACCCGGGCCGAGATCGGATAGCGCATCAAGATGAGCAGGGCTGCGATGTTGAAGAGGGCCGGGAAGACGCCGATCAGGAAGCGGATCATGAACAGGACTTCCGGCGTCTGCGCCTGGTTCGGGACGTAACCCTGCCAGGCCAGCAGCGCGATCGGGATCGATGCTCCGGGGATCGAGACAAACTTGGGGATGATGGCCCAGAAAGCCCCGAACTGCGCCTCGCGCCGCTTGCCCGTGAGGAACTCGTCGTAGTCGATCACGTCCGCGCCCATCGAGGGCAGCAGGAAGATCCCCGTGGCCGACTGCGTTCCGAGAAGCACGAAGATGAGATAGACGAACCAGGGTTCCCGCACGTCGAGCGCAAAGAGCAGGACCTGACCGGCGGTCCCGATCAGGGCCGCGGCGACCAGCGTTTGGAGTTTCCCGAATCGTTGCGCGATGCGCATCCACAGCGGGATCGAGAGGAGGCCGACACCGAAGTAGATCAGCAGCAGGTTGCCGAGTACGGCGTCGGGGTTGGGGACCACGAGCACGTAGCGCGTGAAGTAGGGCAGCAGCACGGCCGGGATCGCGGCCGGTACCGCGCCGATCAGGCCCGAGAGGAAGAGGATGCGGAAGGGGCGGTTGCGCAGCGCGCGGCGCACGCCGGGGGCGAGCGGGTTGGGCTCGCGGTTCTGGAACTCGCGACGCTCGGGCACCTTCCACAGCAGAAGAGCGTAGAGACCGACCAGCAGGACCGCGAAGAGGCCGGCGATGGTGGCGTAGACCGTGCGCGCGTCGTCGGTGCCGAGGATACCCGGAAGGATGCTCGGCAGAACCGCCGCGGTGATGGTGCCGAACATGATGAACACCGAGCGGATGCCGAAGAGGCTCGAACGTTCGTCGTAGTCAAGCGCTACTTCAGCGCCCAGCGCGCCGTGCGGGATCTCGTAGACGGTGTGGAAGATGAAGTAGAGCGAGAACGTGACTCCGAACCATACCGCCGCGGCCTGGGGCGACAGCGCCCGCGGCGGCGCGAAGAGGGCGTAGACGGCAATGGCGGCCAGCGGTACGCCGAGCGCCATCCAGGGTTTGCGACGACCCCAGCGACTGCGCGTGCGGTCGCTCGCCCAGCCCATCATCGGGTCGGTGATGGCGTCAAAACAGCGCGCGATCGCGATCGCCAAGGCGACCCAGCCGGCCGGCGCCAGCACCACGTCGGTGTAGAAGCGTGGCAGCAGGATACCGATCGGGATCGCCAGCGCCGCACCGGCGAAGCTGGGTGCTCCGAAAGAGAGCTTGACCGAGCGCGAGAGGGGTGGGCCGCCCCGCCGGGAAGGTGTCTCCGGCGGAGTCGGGGTGCCCGGTGTCGTCACGGCAGCCATGGTCTTGCCTTGAGAGGTCGAGTCGCGCGCCGAGCCCATGGAAGAGAGGGCTCCTAGCCCAGGCGTGAGGCGAGTGCGACGGCCGCGGGTGCGTGCGGCTCCAGAGGCGAACTCAAGGGTGGCAGAGGTTTATCAGACGGTCGCTGTGCTGGGGGCGGTCGTCGCTGGGGGGCACAGGCGCGAAATCTCGAGGTAGATCTGGGCCAAGGCGAGGTGAATCCAGATCGCGGCCGGGATGAGACCGACGCCGAGAAGGAGCGCGCCCACGAGCACGATGGGCAGCGTCATGAGCAGCGCGCCGAGGATCGGCCAGCCGTGCGCCTCGGTGCGTCGCCAGCTCTCGCCGAGTGCGGGCAGCGGTTCGTAGTGTTCGGCCACCAGCAGGTAGGGGACGAGACAGAGTCGGACCAGCGCGAAGATGCCCGGCACGACCAGCAGCATCATGCCCAGCCCGACGATCGCCGAGAGCAGGGCCATGCCGACCACCGCTTGGGTATAATTTGCGCGGAAGGCGACGAAGAGATCGGCGATCTCGGGCCTCTCCCCGCGCGCGGCCCGCAGATAGACCCAGGCTGCGCCGAGTCCGACCGGGAGCCCGACGGCAAGCTGAAAGACCAGGCCGACCAGGCCCGTTCTGCGGCCGAGCCAGCTACCGAAACCCGCGATGAGCATCCACGCGAGCAAGGGCAGCAGCAGATCGACGAAACCCTCCCAGAGTCGATCCCAGGCCTTGCGGTAGCAGTCGGTGACCGAGAGCCCGCTGGCCGGCGCGGCAGTGGTGTCCATGTGTCGTCCCCCTTCCGTCCATGCTTGCCCGAGCGGAACTCCCGGGTCCAGCGGTGGCCACGCGGCCACGCGCGAGGCGAGGGCGCGGTCGGCCGCCCACCCGGGATCTCGGTGGTTGGCCGCAGGCCCGCGGGCTCCTTGCATGCCCAGTTGGCGTCCCGCAGCAACGAGGGGAGCACATCGCCGCGGGCCGCGAGATTCGCGGGCTCCACAGGTGCCGCTGTCGATGGCGGCGCCCCGGGGGCCCTTGCGGGAGCCCTCCGAGGAGTCCCGGCGGCGGGTCTCTGCGCCGCACGAGCGTGGGGCCACAGCGTCTCGCACGCTCGTGCCGGTTATGCGAACGTGCGGCCGTGGCGCAGGCGAAACGGAAGACCGGGAAGGTTCGTGCGAGGGCGGTGGTGCCGGCGGCTCCCCGCGCGCGCCGGGCGCGCGTCGAGCGCAAGACTCGCGAGACCGAGATCATGGTCGCAATCGACCTCGACGGGCGGGGCCGGGCCGAGATCTCGACCGGTGTGGCCTTTCTCGACCACATGCTCGACGCGCTGGCGCGCCACGGTCTCTTCGATCTCGAGGTGCGCGCGAGCGGTGACCTCGCGGTCGACCAGCACCACACGGTCGAGGATGTGGGCCTCGTCCTGGGACAGGCCTTCGCGCAGGCGCTCGGCGACAAGGCCGGCATTCGGCGCTTCGGTCAGGCGACAGTTCCACTGGACGAGGCACTGATCGCGGTGGTGGTGGATCTCTCCGGGCGTCCCTATCTGGTGCAGGAACTCGATCCCGGCCAGGAACGCATCGGCGATTTCGACGCCGGTCTGGTGCACGATTTCATGCTTGCATTCGTCAACGAGGCGAAGATCAACCTCCACATCGACGCGCTCCGCGGCCGCAATCCGCATCATATGGTCGAGGCGGCCTTCAAGGCCCTGGCGCGTGCGCTCGAAGCCGCGACGCGCCGTGATCCACGCATCGAGGGCGTGCCGTCGACCAAGGGCAGTTTGTGATTGCGGTTGTCGACTACGGGGTCGGCAACCTGCGCAGCGCGGCAAAGGGTCTGGAGCGGGCAGCGATGGCGGCCGGGGTGGACGTTGCCGTGCGGGTTACCGCGCGTGCCGACGAGATCGAGCGGGCCGCGGCGGTCGTGCTGCCGGGCGTGGGCGCTTTCGGGGCCTGCATGGAGAGTCTCGGTGCGGCCGGTCTGCGCGATGTGGTTGTCGCGGCGGCGCGCTCGGGTCGGCCCTTTCTCGGCATCTGCGTCGGGATGCAGATTCTCTTCGAGGAGAGTTCCGAGTTTGGTCGCGTGCCCGGCCTCGGTCTCCTGCCCGGCCGGGTCGTTCGCTTCCGCTCGACCGACGTCAAGATCCCCCATATGGGCTGGAACGCGCTCGACGTAAATCCCGGATTCCCACTGCTTGCCGGTACGCCCCGGGGAACCCACGTCTACTTCGTGCACTCCTACTACTGCGAGCCGGCCGACGGATCCCTCGTCGCGGCGACGGCGACGCACGGCTCCGAGCGCTTTGCCGCGGCGGTCGGGCGGGGCAACGTGTTTGCCACCCAATTCCATCCCGAGAAGAGTCAGGCCGCCGGACTCGAGATCCTGGCGCGCTTCGCGCGTGCCACGGCCAGCGCTAGTCCCGCTCCGGGGCCGGCATCATGACCCGGACCTTCGAGGTCATTCCGGCGATCGACCTGCGCGCCGGGCGTTGCGTGCGTCTGTTGCGCGGCGATTTCGCGGCCGAGACGCACTACGGCGACGATCCCGTGGCGATGGCCCGGCGCTGGCAGGATGAAGGGGCCACGCGGCTGCATGTGGTCGATCTCGACGGCGCGGCCCGCGGCGAGCGCACTCAGGGCTCGGTGATCGCGGCGATCTGCCGCGCGCTCTCGATTCCGGTGCAGGTCGGCGGCGGCCTGCGCACGATCGACAGCATCCGGGATGTGCTTGATGCCGGGGCCGAGCGGGCGATCCTCGGCACCGCCGCCGTGCGCGACCCGGCGGTGCTGGACGCAGCCTGCCGGCTCTTCCCCGGACGAATCGTGGCCGGGATCGATCAGCGCGGGGGGCGGGTCGCGACCGAGGGCTGGCTCGACGAGGAGGCGCGTCAGGACGCAGTGGCGGTGGCGCGACGTGCGGCGGCGGCCGGCTGCGTGGCGATCGTCTACACCGATATCGAACGCGACGGCACGCGCGAGGGGGCCGCACTCGAGGCGACCGTGACCTTCGCGGCCGAGCATTCCGTACCGGTGATCGTCTCGGGTGGCGTCGCGGGGCCCGACGACGTGCGGCGGGCGCGTGCGGCATTCGATCGTGGCGCCAACCTCGCAGGCGTGATCGCCGGGCGGGCGCTCTACGAGGGCGATCTCGTGCTCGCCGAGGCCGTCTTTCTGGCGCGGGGGGAGGGATGCTGACCCGCCGCATCATTCCGTGTCTCGACGTGAGAGCCGGGCGGGTCGTGAAGGGAGTCGGGTTCGTCGGGCTGCGTGACGCCGGCGATCCGGTCGAGGTGGCGACACGGTACGACGCGCAGGGGGCGGACGAGCTGACCTTTCTCGACATCACGGCCTCCCACGAGGAACGCGCGATTCTGCTCGATGTCGTGCGTGCGACCGCCGAGCGTTGCTTCATGCCGCTCACGGTCGGCGGCGGCGTGCGTGCGCCCGAAGACGTGCGCACGCTGCTCGCGGCGGGCGCCGACACGGTCTCGATCAACCCCGCGGCCGTGGCCGACCCCGACGTGGGGCGGCGCGCGGCCGAACGCTTCGGCGCGCAGTGCATCGGGGTCGCGATCGACGCGAAGCGCGTCGCGGGAGATCCGCCACGCTGGGAGGTTTTTACGCACGGCGGCCGGCGCGCCACCGGGATCGACGCGGTCGAGTGGGCGGTGCGCGTGACGACCCTCGGTGCTGGTGAAATTCTGCTCACCAGCATGGACCGCGACGGCACCAGGGAGGGATACGATCTGGCGCTCACGCGCGCGGTGAGCGACGCGGTGCCGGTGCCCGTCATCGCGTCGGGGGGTGCGGGCACGCTCGAGCATTTGCGTGCGGGTCTAACCGAGGGCCACGCCGATGCCGTACTGGCAGCGTCCATCTTTCACTACGGCGAGCATACCGTTGGCGAGTGCAAGGCCTGGCTCCGCGACCGCGGAGTTCCCGTGCGTCAGCCACAGCATTAGGTCTGGCCCCATGCGCTGGCAAACCGAACCCCGGGTGCGAGCGGCGCTGCTCTCGGTCGCGGTGAGCATGCTGCTGCTGGGGCTCAAGCTCGCGGGATGGGCCTGGACCGGATCGTCGGCGATCTTCTCCGATGCGCTCGAATCCGTGACCAACGTCGTCGCGGCGGCGTTCGGACTCGGCGCGTTGCTCTTCTCGGTGCAGCCCGTCGACGAGGGACATCCCTACGGGCATGGCAAGATCGAGTTCGTGAGCGCCGCTTTCGAGGGCGGCATGATCACCTTTGCCGCACTCCTCTCGGCGGGCTACGCGCTGCTCGATCTCTGGCGCGGGCCGGAGGTCGAACAGGTCGCCCTCGGACTCGGGATCACGACGCTCGCAGCGCTGGTCAACGCGTGCCTCGGCGCGCTTCTGCTGGCCGAGGGCCGCCGTCTGCGCTCGCCTGCACTGGTCGCCGATGGGCACCATGTTCTGACCGACGTCCAGACCAGTATTGGGGTGTTCGTCGGTCTCGGACTGGTCGCGTTTACCGGCCGTAGATGGTGTGATCCGGTCGCCGCTCTGGTGGTCGCACTGAACCTCGGTTGGATCGGGGCGCGGATCGTGCGCGAGGCTCTGGGGGGTCTGCTCGATGCGGTCGATCCGGCGCTGGTGCGGCGCATCGTCGCGGCGTTCGAGTCCTGCCGGCGTCCGGGATTGCTCCAAATCCACCAGCCGCGGCTCATTCGCTCGGGCCCTCTCACCCATGTCGATGTGCACATCACGGTGCCCGAGTTCTGGACCGTGGAGGAGATCCACGGTCTGCTCGGCGAACTCGCGCGCGAGGTGCTGGCGCGCTCGGCGCTCGAGGGCGACCTGGCTGTGCATTTCGATCCTTGTCGGCGCGAGCTCTGCGCCTGCTGCGAGATGGCGGGCTGCCCCGTACGCGTGGCTCCCTTTGTCGCGCGTCTTCCGCTCGATCACGCCG
This sequence comes from Pseudomonadota bacterium, assembly GCA_005777805.1. Taxonomy (GTDB): domain Bacteria; phylum Desulfobacterota; class Binatia; order UBA12015; family UBA12015; genus SXLG01. The sequence continues at coordinate 33,807 of SXLG01000098.1, read as the reverse complement.
GTGGGAACGTAGCTCGTGGCGAAGCCGGCGCGCGACCCTGACCGGTACGCCCGTAGGGACCGCTTGCGGGCAAGCCCTGATGCGCGACGGCGACCGGCCCGTAGATGTTGGGGATGTGTTCGGGGAGAGGCCGCTTGTGCGTGAGCCCTGATGCGCGACGGCGAAGGCGCGGGCGACGCGAGTATCCGGCGTGCTCGTAGCGGCCGCTGGCGCACGCGCCGGCTGGATTGCAGGCCGCGCGACGGGATGCTCCTTCGGGAGCCGGGGAGATGGCGATGACGGGTGACGACGCGCAGCCGGCCGCGAGCGGACCGCTGGCCGGGGTCCGGATCCTCGAGTGTTCGCTGCTCGGGCCCAATGCCGTCGGCATGCAGCTCGCCGATCTCGGCGCCGAGGTGGTGAAGATCGAGCCGCCGGGCGGTGACTACGTGCGGCGCATGGCGTTCCCCATCATCGACGGCATCTCGCTGCTGCACTGGCATTTGAACCGCGGCAAGGAGAGCGTCGTGCTCGATTTGCGCCAGCCGGAGGGTGTCGAGATTTTTCTCGATCTGGCGCGAGTCTCCGACGCTCTCGTCGTCGGGATGCGGCCGGGGGCACTGGATCGGCGCGGCATTACCTGGGAGCGGTTGCAGGAGGTCAATCCACGGATCGTGATGTGCACGATCTCGGGCTATGGCATGACCGGACCGTATCGCGATCTGCCGAGTCACGGCATCGCTTACGATGCCTGGGCCGGGGTGGCCCGGCCGGCGCGCAACGACGAGGGTATGCCGACGATCCCGTCCTACACCGCGATCGGGATCAACGCCGGGCCGCTCTACGGCGCGCTCGGAATCGTCGCCGGGATCGTGCGGGCCCGCGCCACAGGGAAGGGCGTGCGCTTCGAGGTCGCGCAGAGCGATGCTGCGGCGTCGTTCAACTGGAACGGCATCGAGGGCAACAAGGCCTACGAGCGACCCGAGGACGAGGTCACCGGCAACGACGGCGATGGCCGGGGCGAGCGCCGCCCGGTCGGCGACGACTCGATGACGGAATCTGTGCGCTACCAGATGTACGACTCCGCCGATGGTGTGGTGCTCTTCATGGCCTCGGAGCGGGAGTTTTGGCGCAACTTCTGTGAGGGAGTGGGGCGTCTGGATCTCTTCGAACGTCGTCCCGGTGCCAAATTCGCTGACCATGCGCGCGGCGACCGCGAACTGCGGCGCGAGCTGGCGACGATCTTCCGCACGCGCACGACGGTCGAGTGGATCGCCTTCGGCCGTCGCGTCAACACGCCCCTCTCACCCGTCAATAGTGCAGTCGCGCTGCCCGAGGATCCGCAGTTCGAGGACCGATTGGCGATGCGGCCCTGGGGCGAAGCCGGCACCGAGCTGATGCCGTCGCCGATCCGTTTCATCGACGATCCGCAACCCGTGCTGACGAAAGCGGCCGTCGAGCCGGGCCGGGATACCGACGCCGTGTTGCGGCGCGTGCTGGGTTGTAACGACGCGCGGATCGCGGCCCTGCGCGCCGCGGGTGCCCTCGGCTGAGGCCGGCGCCCGCGGATCGAGGTGGCTCGAACCCGAATGGAGGAAGTTCCGATGGCAACGCCTGGACGGGTGCCGGCACGTCTCGATCCGGCCCGAGTCGATCCGCGCATCGAGCGTGGCCGCATGGTCGAGGCCGGCGGGATGCGCTTTGCGGTCGATGTGTGCGGCGCGGCCGACGCGCCGCGCTTTGCAGTCCTGCTGCACGGGTTCCCCGAGTCCTCCTATTCGTGGCGCCACCAGCTCCCCGTGCTCGCCGACCTCGGCTTCGAGGCATGGGCCCCCGATCAGCGAGGTTATGGCGCGAGTTCGCGCCCCGAGGGGGTGGTCCATTACCGCATGGAGCGCTTGTTGGACGATGTGGGGGCGCTGATCGACGCCGGCGCGCGCGGCCGGCCGGTCACGCTGATCGGCCACGACTGGGGCGGGGGGGTGGCATGGCTGGCGGCGCTCTCCGCCCTGCGCCCGCTCGAGCGACTGGTGGTGATGAACCTGCCCCATCCGACGATCTTCTCGCGGTCGCTGCGCGGCCGCCGGCAGCTCCTGCGATCGTGGTACATGTTCTTTTTCCAGTTGCCCTGGCTGCCCGAGCGCCTGCTCGCCGCCCGTGGTGCGCGGGCGATTGGCGAGGCTTTCCGCGGCATGGCGCTCGACAAGAGCCGCTTCCCCGAGGAGGTGCTCGCGGTCTACCGTCGCCAGGCACTCGCGCCGGGGGCCCTGACGGCGATGCTGAACTGGTATCGCGGCGCGCGGCTCGTGGGGCCGCGCCTGCGCGAGTTGACCGAGAACCCACCGCTGCTGGACGTGCCGGTGCTCCTGCTCTGGGGCGAGCACGATACCGCACTCGGCATCGAGCTCCTCGAGGGCACCGAGCAACTGGTTCGTGACTTGACGCTTCGGCGGCTTCCCGGCGTGTCGCACTGGGTCCAGCAGGAAGCGCCCGAGACCGTCAATGCCATGCTCTCGGCGTGGTTGCGCGGAGCCCCGGTGCCCGAGGTGGCGTCGGGCGAGCGGCCAGGCTGAGCGGCGGCGGGTCAGCGCGAGATCGGGGCGCGGTTCCGAGCGGTGGCGGCGCGTCGGGAGCACTCCTACCGGCAGGTTGTCGGCGTGCTCGGGGCCTTGGCGGGGCAGAAGCTCCGCTCGATCTGGTCGAGAATTTCGGCAGTCAACGAGGCCGCATCTCCGGGTGTGGTGCGCCGTGCCCAGTCGGCGAGCTGGATCTGTTGCACGCCGAGCATCATTCGCGCCATGAGTGCAGGATCGCCCGGATAAAACTCGCCCTGTGCGATGCCCTCACGGAAGAGACGAGTCAGGCCGGGGATGGCCTCGGCCCAGCGGAGTTCGGGTGCCCCGGTCTGGGGTTCGAGTTCGAGGGCCCAGAGGTTCCCCTGGCGCAGGTGCATCAGCAGATAATACTGGTGACTGGCGAGAAAGCCGACATAAGAGGCGACGACCCGCCGCAGTCGCTCGAGTGGCGTGCCCACCGCACGCATGGCGTCGCGACCTGCCGCGAGCATCGTGCCGACTCGCGTCTCTTCGATGGCGGAGTAGAGCTCTTGCTTGCCGGGGTAGGCGAGATAGAGCGTGCGCAGCGAGATGCCGGCCGCCGCGGCGATCTCCTCCATGCGGGCCTGAGCGAAGCCGCGCTCGGCGAAGGTCCGCTCGGCGCAGGCGAAGACCAACTCGCGATAGTACCGCGCCCGGTGGTCGTTGAGTGAGTGCGTGCGCGTCGGGGCGGGGGCGGACGGGGCCGACATGCGTCGCCTTCTAGGAAGTGTCGGGCCGGTTTGCAATTCGGCTTGGACGCGATAACCGCAGGCTATGTACATCGGTTACGGTCCCGAACATGAAGCGCTGCGTCAGGAACTGCGAGGCTACTACGACCGCCTCCTGACTCCCGAGACACGGGCCGAGGTCCATGCCGGGCGGGGTGTCGGGCCGGCCATGCGGGCCGTCGTCCGGCAGATGGGTCGTGACGGTTGGCTCGGCATCGGCTGGCCCAGGGAGTTCGGCGGTCAGGGCCGGACGGCTTTCGAGCAGTTCATCTTCTTCGACGAGTCGATGCGCTCGGGAGCGCCGGTGCCGATGCTCACCGTAAACACCGTTGGCCCCTCGATCATGAAGTACGGCAGTGATGCCCAGAAGGCGTTCTTCCTGCCGAAGATTCTCGCCGGCGAGATTCATTTTTGCATTGGCTACACTGAGCCGGGGGCCGGAACCGATCTTGCCTCCCTCCAGACTCGCGCGGTGCGCGACGGCGATCAGTGGGTGATCCACGGTCAGAAGGTCTTCACCAGCCTGGCGAGCGATGCGGACTACTGCTGGCTCGCGGTGCGGACCGACTTCGACGCGCCCAAGCACAAGGGGCTCTCGCTCGTCATCGTCGATATGAAGCGCACGCCCGGCATTCGTGTCGATCCGCTCCACCTGCTCAGCGACCACGACATCAACGGCGTCTTCTTCGACGAGGTGCGCGTGCCGATCGACGCCGTGGTGGGCGGGCCGGGGCGAGGCTGGGAGATCATCACCAATCAGTTGAACCACGAGCGCGTCACGCTCTGCTCGCCGGGACTGCTGGAGCGAGCCTTCGAGGACACCCGCGAGTGGGCGGCTCAGACGAAGTTCCCCGACGGTCGGCGCGTCCTCGACCAAGAGTGGGTGCAGGTGAACCTGGCACGAGTCTACGCCGGGCTCGAGTTTCTGCGGCTCATCAACTGGAAGGTGGCGTGGAACTCGACGCAGGGCCGGCTCGACGTCGCCGACGCTTCGTCGATCAAAGTTTTTGGGACAGAGTTCTATCTCCAGTCCTTTCGCCTGCTGATGGAGGTGATGGGCCCGCGCGCGTATTTGCGCAGCGGCTCGCATGGCGCGATTGCGGGCGGGCACCTGGAGAACCTCTACCGCTCGCTGATCATCCTGACCTTTGGCGGCGGGACCAACGAGGTGCAACGCGATCTGATCGGGCTCTTCGGGCTCGGGCTGCCACGGATTCCGCGTCACTAGGCAGCGGTGGTTCAGCGGCAGCTACAGGCTCACGACTTTCTACCGGGAGAATCTCGAATGGATTTTTCGTTCAGTGACGAACAGCGGGCTCTCATTGTGCTGGTGGATGAGATCTTCGCCGAACGGGCCACGCCGGAGCGGATCCGCGCCATCGAGCGCGCCGGCGGTCCCCGCTTCGATCGCGAGCTGTGGGCAGCGCTGAGCGAGGCCGGGCTCACCGGGCTTCCGGTCGCGGCCGAGCATGGTGGCAGCGGACTCGGGTTCTTCGAGGTCGCGAGCGTCATCGAGCGCCTCGGTCACGCGGTGGCACCGGTGCCGCTCCTCGAGACCCTGGTGCTCGGAGCCCTGCCGCTTGCGGAGTTTGCCTCGGCCGCCCAGCAGGCGCTCCACCTGCCCGGCATCGCCGCGGGTCGGACGATCTTCACCGCCGCCCTGAACGAGGAGGTCGCCGCTCCCGACGAACCCGAACTCAGGGCGCGGCGCGAGGGGGACGGTTGGGTCCTTGACGGCACCAAGATCTGCGTGCCGGCCGGCCAGGTCGCGCATCGGGCGCTTGTCGCGGCGCGCGAAGGGAAGGCTGTGCACGTCTTCGTGGTCGAGCTCGATGCCCCCGGGGTCGAGCGGATCGCGCTGGAGACGACCAGTGGTCAACCCGAGGCGGACGTCATCCTGCGCGGAGTTCGAGTCGCAGAGGCGGCGCGGCTTCTGGCCGACGGCCGCGAGATCGTGCGCTGGCTCGTGCTGCGCGCCAGCGCGGCGTTGGCTTCACTCGCGGTCGGGGTCTGCGAGGCGGCACTCGCGATGACCGCCCGATATACCAAGGAGCGCAAGCAGTTCGGGCAGCCGCTCGCGATGTTCCAGGCGGTCGTGCACCGCGAGGCAGATGCTTACATCGACACCGAGGCGGTGCGTCTCACGGCGCGTCAGGCCGCGTGGCGCTTGTCGGCGGGTCTGCCGGCCGAGATCGCAGTCGCGGTCGCCAAGGCCTGGGCAGCCGACGGCGGCCAGCGCGTCGTCCACGCGGCCCAGCACCTGCACGGCGGCGTCGGAGTGGATCGCGACTATCCCTTGCACCGCCACTTCCTCTACGCGCGCCAGCTCGAATTGACGCTGGGCGGCGCGAGCCAGCAGTACCGGACGCTCGGGCACCTGCTCGCGGCGGGAGCTTGACCGGGCTCATCGCGCCCGGCGCGCCGGCCGATGACGCCGGGTCCAGCCCGCTGCCGGGTTCGTGGGGGCCGCACGCCAGACTTGACGAGCGCTCCTCTGCGGCACCCGAGGAGTCCCCTCGTGATTCCAGGGTGGCCGACGGTGGCGCAGGTGGCGTAAATCTCGAACTATCAAGTGCTTGATGCCTCACGCGCGAGGAGGCCCGGCCGTCTCCAGGTTTGACCCCACTGTGCTTTATGGGGCAAGGCGATAGCCGGTACGGGACGTGTCCGCGGGTAGCCCGGCGCGGGCGAGGGTGCGGTTCAAGCGTCAGCGCGTGGCTTCGAGCACGGCCATGTAGAGTGCTGTGCTGAGCGGCCAGCCACCGTAGTGGGCGAAATGGAGGACCCACTCGAGGGCTTCGTCGCGCGAGATGTCGCCGCTCTGGATGGCGGCCTTGACGTGCCCCTGGATCGCCAGGCTGTTGCCCGTCATGCCCGCGATCGTCAGCGTGATCCAGCGGCGCTCCTTGCGGGTGAGGCCGGGCCGGGTCCAGATTTCGCCGAAGAGGTGCCCGATCGTGGCCTCCTGGTAGGCGTCCGCGGGCGGGCGGGCCTCGCTTCCCATCAATTCGCGATAAGCGACGAGGCCGCGCTCGATTTTCTGCTCCGTATCGGACATCGACGATCCTCCTGCGCGGCCTTCGTCCCACGACTCGTGGAGCAGGGCAAGCCGGTAGCGACTCGACGGATCGCTTGCCTGTCCGTCGCGGTTTGCGTCCGTGCGGCCGCTGCTGGTAGCCGCCCGGCGTGGACGCGCCCCGCATCTTCGCGATCAACGGTGCCGATCCTCGCGCGGTCGCGCTTGCGGACCCGCGGCGGCGGCTCACCTGGCTCGAGCTCGAGTCTCGCACCAACGCCTTCGGTCGCGGTGTCGAGGCGCTTGGCGTGCCGCCCGGGAGTCACGTCATGCTCGCCTGCTCGAGTCGCGTCGAGTTCATCGAGGCCCTGATCGGTAGCTTGCGCGCCGGCATGGTCGTGACGCCTGTCAAGACAAGCTGGACAGCCGACGAGCTCGGCTATATCCTCGACGACGCCGGGACCCGACTGGTGGTGGGTGACGTCCCCAACGCTCGGGCCGCGGCTTCTGCGCGTGGACTTCCGGTGCTCGACGTCGATCAGGGGCCCACCGGCGAAGGGTTCGAGCGCTGGCTGGCTCGGCACGACGACGCGCCGCTGCCCCGCCAACGCGCCGGCATGCGGCTCTCCTACACCTCGGGCACGACTGGCCGCCCCAAGGCGGTGGTGCGGGTCAATGATGTCGCGCGGCCGTGGTGCGAGGCTTTCGCCGCGAGTGCGGCCTTCCGCGGAGTGCTGGAAGTTCCGACGACCGGACCGCACCTCAACGTGTCGGCGCTCTTCCACGGCGCGCCGCTCGCGTTCAGCCTGGCGCTGATGGCCTGTGGCGCGCCGCTGCGCATCTTGGGACGCTGGACGGCCGAGGGCGCGCTCGAAGCCCTCGCCGAGGGCGTGCACTCGACCTGTCTCGTGCCGACCATGCTCCGTCAGTTGCTGGCGCTGCCGGATGAGCTGCGTCGGGGCTTCTCGGCGCCTGCGCTGAACTGCGTGCTGCACGGCGGCGAGCCCTGCCCGCAGCCCCTCAAGCGTGCCATGGTCGAGTGGTGGGGGCCGATCCTGACCGAGTATTACGGCATGACAGAGGGCGGACTCACGGTCGCGACCAGCGCGGAGTGGCTGGCGCGTCCGGGCACGGTCGGGACGGCAAAACTGGGAATGGCGCTCGAGATCCTCGACGATCAGGGGTGCCCCCTGCCCCCACGCCACGCGGGCACGATCCACTTCCGTTCGCCACGCGGCCGGGCCTTCGAGTATCGCGGCGCGCCCGACAAGACCGCGCAGGCCTACTCGGCGGGTGGTGCCTTCACGGTCGGCGACGTCGGCTTCCTCGACGAAGAGGGCTACCTCTTCATCTCCGGGCGCAAGGCCGACGTCATCGTCTCGGGCGGCGTCAACCTCGACCCGGCCGCGATCGAGGATGTGCTGCACGGACTGCCCGAGGTGCGCGACGCGTGCGTGGTCTCGGCACCCGACGAGATGCGGGGCGAGACCGTGTGGGCGTATGTCGTGCTGACGGAGGGCGCGCTCGACGACGCGGCGGCCGCACTGGCGCGCATCGAGGCAGCGGCCGGGGAGCAGCTCGCGGGTTACAAGCGGCCCCGTCAATATTTTCTACGTGACAAAATGCCGCGCGACGGTACGGGCAAGCTTCTCCGGCATGTCCTGCGCCGCGAAGCATGGGGCGACCGCTCGGCCTTCGCGGTCTAGCCAGATTATCGCAGTTCGACCAGCCGAAGGAAGGGCTCCGGGCGTTCTTCGACGGGGGGGCACTCCACCCTCGCAACTGCGGAGGTTCGGCTAGTGCCGGGCGCCCGTCACCGCGGCTTTTGCCGGCGACGAGCGAGGGGAGAACGCGAAGACGTCGTACTCTCTACCCCGAGGCGCGACGGGTGTGCCTCAGCCTTGCTCAGCGAGTCGCGTCGGGCGGGGACGCGCTCGGCGGGACCTGCGGGGCGGGGGCTTGTCCCGGGAGGAGGCCAGAGGCGAGGATCTCGTCGGCCATGGCCTCTTCGAGGCGGGCCAGACCGAGTGGATTCAGGTGGCAGCAGTCGTCGCTGTAGACGGTCTCTCGGGTGTGCTCGAAGAGGCGCCCGAGATAGGTGGAGCGGACGCCCCTGGCGCGCAGCTCGGCCACGAGCTGCGCCAACCGTGCATAGGCGGGCGTGACCACCCCGGCCCAGGGTTTCGCCGTGTACTCGTCGCGCTCGATGTCGCTCAGCGGTTTAGCACCGTGGACGTACTGGTTGGGCTGGACGAAATGGAAGAAGGGCTTGTTCGAAGCGGCCGCTGCCTGTGCCGCCTCGCGCGTCAGGCGGGAATAGAAGCGGAGGTAATCGGCGGCGCGGGCGGTCGCGTCACCGAGGGGCGCTTCGATGCCGCGCCAATCCTGCGCCGAGAGACGCTCGATCTCGGCCCGGACTTCGTTGGCGTAGCGCGTGTACTGCGCGGTGATCGTCCGCCACACCAGGTGCGCGCCCAGGCTGTAGCGCAGGGGCAGCTGGTCCGAGAGTCGCGTGGTCCACGCGATTGCGTGTGTGGCGAGTTCGAGCCGGCCGGCCGCGGCCGCAGCATAGGGCGAGTCGCCGGCGGCAATCAGCGGCGAATACACCTCGGCGAAGGGAAAGCGCGTCGGATGCTGCGCCAGCTCATCGGGCGCGAGATGCACGACCTCGTTGAAGCCGTCGAGGAAGATCACGAGATCGAGCGAGTCGAGGTAGTAGAGCAGAGCAAACGTGCTCTGCGGCTGGCGCCAGCCGCCCATCGCGAAGGGCAGGAAGGTGAGGCGTTGGGCGCCCGCCTGTCGCAGGGCCGGAGTGAGGCGCCTACGCAGCGCTTCGGGGTTCTGCACCACCTGCTGCGCGACGGAGCCGCCGAAGATCCCGATGACGTATTCATCACTCTGCTTGATATGGGGATAGGGATGGCGAGTGGGAAAGCCGTGGTTGTTGGCACCGTCGGCGTCGCGGAAGAGTGTGTAACCAAAGAAAGGATGCAACTCGCGGCGCTGGCGCGCCGTCATCTCGACGAAGCGACGGTGCGGAGCCGCAGCCATCGGAACGGTTTCCGGTGCCGGCATGTCTCCCGTCAGGTTCGCCAGGAAGCGCTGCCGTTGTTCGAGCGCCGCGTGGTAGCCCGCGCCGAGCACGATCATGCAGAAAGCGGCGGCCAGAGCCTCGAAGAGGAGGGCGCTTGCGGCGAGGAGGAGGAGTGCACGGGCTGGCCACGGCATCCCTCCAGATCCGGAGGCTCGAGCCACACCGGCCCCGGCCGGCGTCGGCTCCTGAGCGGCGGTCGACATGGAACGCGACGAGGATAGCCGAGAAGTTCTCGCACGGCGACGCAGCCGCGGGCGGCATCGGCGCGAGGCGCTGCGGGGAACTCCTGACGGGCCGTCCCAGGAGCGGAAGTCGCGCAGCGCGGGCCGCGACCGTGCGGAGCCTGCGTACTCCGCACGCGGCCGAGGGGATCGCCTCAGGGCCGGAAGTTGCGCAACGCGGGCAGCAACTCTTCGCGGGAGCGGGCCAGGAACTCGTCGGGCGACATCAGTGGTGAGAGGATGAAGCCGCGGCAGCCGGCGTCGACGAAGCGGCGCATCTGCTCGAGGCAATCGGCCGGACGGCCGAGCAAGCAGTATTTGCGGGCAGCTTCCTCGAAGGGGCGGGCGTAGATCATCTGCAACAAATCCGCAGCCTGCTTGTGGCAAGCCGTGTAGTCGTCGCCGAGGATGGTGAACACGAAGGCGAGCGTGTCGAAGGGCACATCGTGCCGGCCCGCCGCGGTGGCCTGTGAGCGAATCTCGTCGAGATTCTGGCGGTACATCTCGGGCGAGCACATATGCGAGATGTAGCCGTCACCGAGGCGGCCGGCGCGGCGGAAGGCGGGTGCCTTGCGGCCACCCACGAGGATGGGCGGCCCGCCCGCGCGCGCCGGCGGCGGCGCGATCTGCACCGGCCCGAAGCGGAAGTGACGGCCCTCGTGTGCGACTCGTTCTCCAGACCAAAGTTTGCGTAGGACCGCGATTGCCTCGTTGGCGCGCGATCCACGTTCGGTCACCGGCACGCCTGCGGCCTCGAACTCGGGCGGGAACTCGCCGCCGACACCGACGCCCAGTCGCAAGCGACCGCCCGAGAGGTGATCGACCGTGGCCGCTACCTTCGCCGTCGTGGTCGGGTGGCGGAGCGGCAGCAGGTAGACGCTGGTGCCGAGCGTCACGCGCTCGGTCACCGCGGCGACATGCGAGAGCAGCGTGAGCGACTCGAGGATCGGGACGTGGAACGAGATGTGGTCGCCGACCCAGATCGAGTCGAAGCCAGCGCCCTCGAGATCACGCGCGAAGCCGCGCACCTGGGCCGGCTCCTGGGCTGTCAGGACCGCACCCAGTTCGATCGTGTCGCGCAGCACGAGAGGATCGCTCATGCGGCACGGGCTAGCAGAGGCAGAGCCGTCCATGCGAACCGCGACCACGGTGTCGCGGCAGGCACGCCCTGCGATTGCGAGGATGCGGCGTCACCGATCAGTGGCTGCACGCTGCGCTCAGTGTCGCGGTAGGCACGCGTTGCGACTGCGAGGACGCGGCGACAACAATCGGCGGCTGCACGCTCCATTTGGTGTCGGGGCAGGCACGGACTGCGACTGCGAGTGGTGCGGCGACACCGATCGGCCGCCGGGGCATGCACTCGGTGCGCCGCGGGCGCGTCCCTGCGCGCGTGAGCCGGCGACCTTCGGCGGTGCCGGCGCGAGGTGGCTTGCGCCGGCGCGCTTCGGGTGGAAGTGGTTCGCGCGATGGAAGATCTCGCGCGAAGGTTTGTTCTCTGGGCCGGCCAGCAGATGCCCGCCGCCCGGGACCTACGAGTCGAGGGCCTCGCGCGCATCCATGGCGGCGCGTCGCGCGAGACCTGGCGGTTAGCCCTCGAGTGGGTCGAGGACGGTCAACGCCGCCGCCGGCCGTTGATCCTGCGGCGTGATCCGGTCGGCAGTCTGATCGAGACCGACCGGCGGGTCGAATACGCGGCCTACCGCGCTTTCCACGGCAGCGACGTGCCGGTTCCCGAGCCGCTCTGGCTCGAATCCGATCCGCAATGGCTCGACCGGCCTTTCTTCGTGATGGAGCAGATCGAAGGTTTCGAGTCGAGCCCGCAAGTCCTGGTTACGCCGCCCTGCTCCGATCATGCCCAGGCGCTCGGGCGCAGGAAGTGGAGCATCCTGGCCACGATCGCCAGCGCTGATCCAGGGAAGCTCGGCTTGACCGAAGTCCTCCCCGCGGTCGATCCGGGCAGCTGCTGGCGGCGCGAACTCGATTACTGGGAGGGCGTTCTTGACGAGGACGAACGCACGCCGCAGCCGATTGCGCGCGCCTTGATCCGCCGCCTGCGCCGCAACCCGCCCGCTGCGCCGGCCCGTGTCGCGGTGGTGCACGGCGACTTCCGCACCGGAAATTTTCTCTTCGACCGTGCCGGCACGATCCACGCGATCCTCGACTGGGAGATGGCCCATCTGGGCGACCCGCTCGAAGACCTCGCCTGGAGTCTGAACCCTGTCTGGGAGTTTGCGCGCGACGGACGCTCGGGTGGGCTCCTGCTGCGCGAGGAGGCGATCGCGGTCTGGGAGGATGCCCGCGGCGAACGCGCCGATCGCGCCGCACTCGCCTGGTGGGAACTCTTCGCTTGCGTGAAGGGCCAGGCCATCTGGGTATCGGCTGGGCGCGAGTTCCTCGAAGGGACCAACAAGGATCCGGTCAATGCCTTCTCCGCCTGGGCGGTGGGTGTGAGCCAGGATCGTGGCGCGCTGCGGCTCATGGGGAGGCTCGCCTCGTGAGTGTCGACGTGCTGCGCTTCGTCCAGACCTTCGGCGGCAGCCTCATCACGGGACAGGCGATCGCGCTCGAGACCGACTACCAGCGCAGCAGTGCGCTGCTCCTCGGCGTGCTGCTGCTGATGGCGGGCGAGGACATCGATCGGCTCGTCGAGCGCCTGGTTGAGGAGAATCGTGCGCTGCGCGAGTTGCTCGGCGCGGGCGCCGATCTTCTCGGCGCAGGAGAGGTGGCCACGGATCTGCAAGTGCTCGCAGCAGAAATCGACCCCGGGCTGCGGATCACGGCCCTGCAGGCCGCCAACGATCGGCTGCGGCGCGGGCTGATCCGCTTGCACGCCGCAGTGGAGGATCTCGCTGGCGGGGCAGCCCGGGCCTTCGAGGATCGCCTCTGGGCGGAACTCGCGCGTTCGGTCGAGCGCCGCCGGCTCGTGATGTCGCCCTTCTGATCCCGCTCCGATCGCCCCGCCGCGCAGCCGCCCAGTCGCGTGGTGGGTGCACCGATTCCATGGGCGGGACCAGCCGTTCGACTCCCTCCGCGCCTGCGGTGTCGGCGTACAGCACGGGCATCGCGCCCCCGGGCCGGTGCCGTCGGTGGCGTGGCCGGCGAGTCTCTCCCGAGCGCCCGTCAGCGCTGGACTGTCTGCGGCGGCGGCAGCTCGGCGAGGTGGCCGTGGCACATCTCGCAGCTCGAGATACCGCGTGCTCGCGCCGCCGGGTCGAGAACCTCGTCGACCCAGTCGAGGAAGCGGCGGTAGGCCGGATAGACAGCGCCCGGTTCGCTGCTCGCGGGGCCGAGATCGAGATGCGGCGCATCGATCTCGACCGCAAACGGACAAGCGTGGAAACGGCCGCGCGTGGTCAGGACCGGGAAGCAGCGTACGCAGCCGGTGCCGAGGCCGTGGAAGTCCGCCTCGCGGTCGCGCTCGAACCTCATGCCGGCGCCGGCACCGGCATGGAAGAGGACCTTGTAACCCTTGAAGAGGCGTCCGGGATGAGCCCGCGCCCAATCTTCGAGCCGGGCACGCGCGTGGGCCGGGAGCGCCTCGGCGTCGCGGCCGTGGAAGATCGAGTAGTTCAGCACGGCCTCGCTGTGGTCGTCGGCCTCGAGGATCCGGACGAGCTTGTCGGCCTGGATGCCGTTGGAGAACACCGTGATCAATCCGCGGAAGCCGCGGGCACGGACGTGGGCAATCGCCGCGACGATTTCTGGCGTGTGCAGGGTCGGCTCGCCGCCATAGAACTTGAGATTGCCATCCATGGCCAACGTGGCGAGCGCCCGGTCGAGAAGGGCCGGCGAGTAAGGCTCGTACCAACCCTGCGGTGAGCCGTTGATCGTGCACCACGAACAGGCACGATTGCAGAAGCTCCCCTCGTAGAGGTGGAGTTCGCGCAGCTCGTCGTCGCCGGCCGAGAAGCGCTCGCTCGGTTCGTGGAAGGTGATCGGGCCGATTGTCGCTTCGCGATGGCTGTCGTTCAGGCCCCAGTCGTAGGTGTTGTACACCACCTCGTAGTCGGCGATCGCCGCTGGATCGATGGCGGTGTGTTCGGCCACGAAGCGCAGCACGCCACGGCGGTAGTCCTCGCGGGTACCCGTCGCGCCCGCGAAATCCTCGCCGTACATGCGGAAGATGCGCGAGACGTGAACCCGGCGGGAGGGATGGTCGAAGCGGCAATTCCATTCGCTGGCGAGGAAGGCTTCGCTGGCGCGCCGCAGCGTTTCGCCGAGCCCCTCGCCGCGGAAGGCGTCGGGATGCAGCGGCGGGCAGCCGGCCGAGCCGCAGTTGATGGCAAAATGAATGCGCGGGTCGGCGAAGCCCTGCCGCAGAATCTCGTGCTCGATGTCGTCGAGGCTGAGCCGCTCGCCCCCGGCGTCGTGGTTGCGCAGCCCGAAGAAGCGACCCTCGCGCGTCTTCCACACCGAGGTGATCGGATACTCGGCGGCGATCGCGTGCAGCGTGAAGGCGTTGTAGGCGTTGAGCCAGTAGGCGAGCGTGTCGTCGTGTCCCGCGAAGAGTTCGGGCCGACTGTCGGGGCTGGCCGCGGCGAGTTGCTCGATGAAGCGCTCGAGCAAGGCTCGTTCGTCGAGCAGCCTGTCGTAGTCCACCTTGCCCTCGGGCGTGACGACGGCGGCGAGCAGGGTGTCCCACGTGGTGTAGGCGAAACCGGGCACGGCCTCGACGATAGGTGTGCCGCCTCCGCGATGCGAGGCGTCTCTGTTCGACCGGCTCGCATGCGGGAGGCGGCGTGCGAGAGCCGCCCACGCTCGGACGCCTTTGCGTGGCGGCGCGCGGTTCCGGTCGTTCCTTGCGAGCGTGCGACCCCGACGATTCTCCCCGAACTCTCGTCGATCAGGCGTCGGAGTCCGCGTCCGATGCGCAGGCTGGTCGCTGTGCAGGGCGAGTTCCGGTCTCGTCTAGGCCGACCGGGCGGGTGAGGCCGCCCCTCCAGGCGGCCCGAGGAGTTCTCCGTAACCCTCGCGGAAGGTCGGGTAGCGCAGTGAGTATCCAGAAGCGCGCAGTTTGCGATTCGAGCAGCGCTTGTTGGTGCGGGCACGGCGCGCGCCGTAGGGATCGCCCGACGCTGTGGACGGCGTGATCCGCGGTGGCGGTGGGACACCGAGGCGACCGGCAAGCCAGTCGAGCACTTCACCGAGATCGGCGGGGTCGTCGTCGGCCGCGATCCATACCCCGTGCGCCTCGGGGAGCGTGCACAGATGCTCGAGCACACCCGCGCAATCCTCGACGTGCATGCGATTGCCGTACCGCGGCGGCCCGTCGGGACGGGTGGCACTCGTGTCGCGTACGCTCTCGACCAGGCGGCCGGGCCCCTTGCCGTAGATGCCCGCAAAGCGCACGACACAGGCCGGCAGGGTGGTCGAGAGCAGGATCTGTTCAGCTTCGAGCAGGCGCCGGCCCGAGAACTCGCTGGCGTCGGTGGCGGTCTCCTCGTTTACCCACGCGCCGTCGGTGCGCCCCCAGACAGCGGTGCTGGACGTGAAGACGACCAGCCGGGGCGGCCGCCCACGGCTCGCGGCCGCGCGCTCGATGCGCCCGACCGCCTGGGTCAGGCCCTCGACGTAAGTGCGGCGATAGCTCTCGTCGCTGAAGTTGTCGGCCGCCGCGCTGTAGATGACAAAATCCGCATCCCAGGGCAGGGCGTCGAGTCCCTCGCCCGAGACGAGGTCGGCACACCGTCCGTCGAGCGCGGTCGGCAGGCCGGTCGGATCGCGCCGCACTGCGGTGACCGTCATGCCGCGCGCCACGAGCCGCAGCCCCAGTCGGGTGCCGACCGCACCGCAGCCCAGGATGAGCGCCCGCGTCATCGCAAAAGACCCGACCGCCAGCTCGCGCGCGCCATCCCGGTCTCTTTCTCCAACCGCCGGAGGCGACGCAATGGGGCGTTTGGGGGTCGTGGGACCGGACTTCCGGACCGGCGGGTGGGCGATCAGCTGGCCGTCGCGGCGCCGCCGATCGCGCCACTCGCGCGCAGGCGTTCGAGATCGCCGGGGGCAAGCCCGAGATCGGCCGCGAGGACCGCATCGGTATGCTCGCCGAGCATCGGCCAGCGCGTCGGCTCTGCCTCGACCACGTCCGACATCTTGATCGGGTTGCCAGCGATCAGGACCGGCTGATCCGTGTCTTCGCGCGGGATACGGTAGAGCATGTGGTGGCTCGCGACGTGGGGGTCGGCGATCAGATCCTCGGTGTCGAAGCAGGGGCCGGCCGCCACGCCGCGGTCGGCCAGCAGGCGAACCGCCTCGAGCTTGGTCTTGTCGCGCGCCCAGGCTTCGATGGCCGGCCGGATCACTGCCTCGAGATGCTTTCCCCAGCCCTCGCGGGTGGCGAGGCGGGGATCGGCGAGCCATTCGGGATGGCCCACCACATCGGCGAGGATCGTGAGGTGGTGTTCGCGCACAGCCTGGACCACGAAGTAGCCGTCTGCGGCGGCGAAGCCATCGAAGATGCCGGGCGTGCGGCGCTTGTCGCGCAGCCCGAGCGACCAGAAGTGCGGCACGATATCCGCCATGGCCACCATCGCGTCGAACATGGAAACGTCGACGTAGCGGCCCTTGCCGGTACGGTCGCGCTCGCGCAGTGCGGTGAGGATGCCGATCGCGGCGAAGAGTGAGCTGCCGATGTCGCCGAGCGCGCCGGCGGGCCCGACCAGTGGGGGTTCGCCCTCGGCGCGCTTGTATTCGTAGAGTCCGCCCATCGCCTCGGCGATCGGCGCGTAGGCCGGCCACGAGGCATAGGGCGAGGGCAGGAGATTGCCGAAGCCCGAGACCGACACGTAGACCAGACGAGGGTGGAGCGGATGCAGATCCTCCCACGCCAGCCCGAGTCGCTTCATCACGCCGGGTTTGAAGTTCTCGCCGAGCACGTCGTAGTGCGCCGCCAGGCGGCGGATCAGTTCGCGCCCCTCGGGGTGCTTCATGTCGATCGCGATACTTCGCTTGTTGAGCGCGTTGCGTTGATAGGTGGCACCGACCATGCGGCCGTCGGGATCACGCACCGCCGGTAGAGCACCGCGGCCGGAATCGCCAGTGACGGGGTGCTCGACCTTGACGACGTCCGCGCCCAGGTGGGCGAGGAGTTGGGTCGCGAAGGGCAGGGCCTGCATCTGCTCGATCGCGAGGATGCGCACTCCGGCAAGCGGCAGGTTCGCGCGGGGCGTCGGCGTGGCTGTGGTCATCGAGGAGTCTCCTGTGTCTGGCCGTCGCGCAGGCGCGCCGGACGATTCATCCGAGAAGTGCTGCTGGGCTGCGGTCTGCGAGCGCCTGTCGTGGAGCGCTCTGCGGCGCGACGCCGTCGCTGCGTGCCGACAGGACCGAGGTGTAGCGCTCGACGGTCTTGAGCGCGGTTTGCTTCCACGTCCAGAGTTCGAGCACGCGCTGGCGGCCGGCGGCCGCGATACGCGCCCGAAGCGCGGGGTCGTCGAGAGCCTCACCGATCCGGCGCGACAGCGCGACCGCGTTTCCGGGCGGCACGAGGAAGACCGTTTCGCCGTCGCGGCCCACTACTTCGGGGAGAGCGCCGCCGGTGGTCGCGACCAGCGGCACGCCGGCACTCATCGCTTCGACCGCCGGTAACGAGAAACCCTCATAGAGCGAGGGCACGACAGCCAGCTCGGCTTCGGCGTAGAGCTGGACCAGGCGGTCCTCGGTGATGTCAGCCTCGAAATGGACTGCATCGGCGAGACCCAGTTCGCGAATCGTGCGCGCGGCCGTGCCATCCTCCTTGAGGCGGCCCACGACGACGAGTTCAAGCGCGCGCCCGGCGGCGCGCAGTTCGGCCACGGCTTCGAGCAGGAAGCGCAGGCCCTTCATCGCCATGTCGGCACTTGCGAGCGTCATCAACCGGCCAGGCCGACGTGCCACCTCCGGGAGCGGCCGGAAGACCTCGGCATCGACGCCGACCGGCACCACGAAGAGCCGCTCGCGTGCCACCCGGTGATCGCGCGCGATGTCCTCCCGCGACGCTGCGGAATCGGTGATGACCTCGGGGTAGCTCTGCACGACGCGCGTCTGCATGTCGACGAACGAATACCAGCGGCGGCGGAAGAAGCGTGGCCAGAAGCCCAGGGCGGCCTCCAGCTCGAGGCGGCGGTCGACCGTGTTGGGATGATGGATGGTCGCGATGAGGGGCAGGCCTGTGCGGGCGAGAGCCAGCATCCCGGAGCCGAGCCCCTGGTTGTCGTGGACGATGTCGAACTCGGCCACGCGAGGGCGCAGCAACGCCGCGACCCGCACGCTGAAGGCGAGCGGCTCGGGGAACACGCCGGTCAGGAAAGCGCCGAGTTCGACCCAATCGCCGCGCGTTCGCATTTGCGCGGGTCGCGGCATCTGGAGGGGGTGCTCGTCGTTGTAGAAATCAAGGCTTGGCACGGCGTGGAGCACCACGCGAGGGTCGAGTTCCGGCAGGGGCGGCCCGGAGAAGACCTCGACGTGGTGGCCCAGATCGATGAGCGCGCGACTCAGGTGGCGGATGTAGACGCCCTGGCCGCCGCAGGTGGGTTTGCCGCGATAGGTCAGCAGCGCGATGCGGAGACGGCGGGTGCCCGCCGGTCCGGCGGCGGCAGCGACCTGGGCCGGGGGAGATGCCACCAAGGGAGTCATGCGGCCGGTGCCCTAGCACGCACCCCGATGCGGACATGGCGGCCCGGCGAGGAGCGCTGCGCGGCGATGGTCGTCGACCGGGTCCTGGTCGGCACCCCGATGCGGACATGGCGGAGCAGCCCACGCCGTGCGCGGCGCGCGGCGACGTTCCTCTGGCCGCGCGCCACCGCGCTGCCTACATGTCGAAGCACTCGAGTCGGTACGTGGGGCGGGCTCAACTGATGACCCCCGCCTCCTTCCAACCACCGATCTGCTCCCAGTCGCAGCCAAGTTCGAGCAGAATCTCCTCGGTGTCGGCGCCGACCTCGGGCGCCACGCGCCGCACCTCGACCGGTTCCTCGGCGAACTGCACGGGGCTCGAGGTGACTCGCAGCGGGCCGAATTGGGGATGCTCGTAGGGTACGACGTAGCGGTTTGCCTCGACTTGTGGATCGACCGCGACTTCGAGCGGCGACTGGACCGGTCCCCAGATGCAGTCGGTGGCGTTCAAGCGGTCGCGCCAGTGGTCGCGCGGCTGCGTGGCGAAGTGGCGCGTGAACTCGGCCTGCAGCATGGCCGCGTTCTCGCGCCGCTTCTCGGGTGTCGCGAAGCGCTCGTCGCTGGCGAGTTCGGACCGCTCGAGCGCCGCGATCAGGATGGGCCAGAACTTGTCGGCTTGCAGCATCATGAGCTGGAGGTGCTTCTGGTCAGCACAAAGATAGGTCGCGACCATCGGGTTGGGTGCGCCGAGCATGCGCCCCTTGGGCAGCTCGAAGCCGTAGGTCATCGAGGCCACCATATCGGCCGAGAGCATCCAGCAGGCCTCGCCGAGCAGCGAGACGTCCACCGAGCGGGCCTCTCCGGTGCGCTCGCGGTGGAAGAGGGCGCCGGCGATGCCGCCCGCGATGAACATGCCGCCGGTGAAGTCGCCAAAGGCCGCCCGCTGCATGACGAAGGGCTCGCCCGGCGTTGTCATCACGTCGGCGACACCACCCCGCATCCAGAAGGAGAGTCCGTCGTAGCCGCCGCGATGCGCGTCGGGGCCCTTGGGGCCGTATCCCGAGCCACGGGCGTAGATGCAACGTGGGTTCACGCGGCGGATGTCCTCGCCCGTGATGCCGAAGCGGGCGCGGGCGTCGGGCAACATGCTGGTCAGGAACACGTCGGCCGTCTCGACCAGGCGGTAGAGCAGCTGGCGGCCCGAGTCGGTCGAGATATCGATGCCGACGCTGCGCTTGTTCCGGAACTGTTGCTCGACGAAGAAATTGGCGCCCTGCACGCCCGGAATCAGGCCCGAGCTGACGAGTCCGCGGATGCTGTCGCCGCGTCCGGGGTGCTCCACCTTGATGACGTCCGCGCCCCAGTCCGCCAGCACCGTTGCCGCCGCGGGCACGAACGTCCACTCGGCGACCTCGATGACCCGGATGCCCTCCATGACCTTCATCGCGATTCCTCCGTCTTGGCCTGTGAGATCTTCGGCCGGCAGGTTCGGTTGCCGCGGCGGCGCTACGCTGAAGGCCGGCGCGCCCAGCGAGATCGAGCTTCTCCGTGCGGAGCGCACCTTAGGCCGGGGCGGCCAGCGGTGCCACCGGCTGCCGCCGCACCGCGCCGTGCCGTGCGTGGCTGGCGGTTTCCGGTGAGCCGTTGACGCAACGACTCATCGCCGCCGGTCCTGCCCCGCGGCGCGGCCCTTGGCGCCCCAGCCTCCCTATGCGAACGCTTGCGCGCCGAACTCGACGGCAACGCTGGCGCCACCGCAGTGGTGCTGCGCAACGGCATCTCAGGGAGGTACGCGGACGATGGGTCTTCTCGATGGCAAGGTAGCGATCATCACGGGTTCGGGCGGTGGGCTCGGCCGAACGCATGCACTTCTGCTGGCGCGCAACGGTGCCCGGATCGTGATCAACGATCTTGGCGGCACGCGCGACGGCGTCGGTGGCGGCGCGGCCATGGCGGACCAGGTGGTTGGCGAGATCAAGGCGGCCGGTGGCGAGGCCGTCGCCAACTACGATTCGGTGTCCAGTATCGCGGGGGGCGAGGGCATTCTGAAATCAGCGCTCGGCGCCTTTGGTCGGGTCGACATCCTGATCAACAACGCGGGGATCCTGCGCGACAAGACCCTGGTCAAGACCGAGGAGGCGGACTGGGATTCGGTGATCGCAGTCCACCTGAAGGGTACGTTCTGTGTCACCCGTCCGGTCTTCGCCTGGATGAAGGAGAGCGGTCAGGGTGGCGTGATCGTCAACACCAGCTCGACCTCGGGCCTGATCGGCAACTTCGGCCAGTGCAATTACGGCGCGGCCAAGGCGGGCATCGCGGGCTTCACGCGCTGCCTCGCGCTCGAGGGTGCGAAGTACAAGATCCGGACATGGGGTCTCGCGCCCGTCGCGTTCACCCGGATGACTTCGGATCTGATGGGGGGCGAGGCCAACGAGGCTGCGGCCAAGGCGCTCGCCCCCGCCCGGATCTCGCAGGCCGTGCTCTACATGGTGAGCGAACTCTCCGGGAACAAGACCGGCAAGTTCCTCTTCGTGGGCGGGGCTCGCGTCGCCGAACTCAAGGTCTGCGGTACCGACGGCCTGCGCAAGGACGGTTTCTCGGCGCAGGACATCGCCGACAACGAGGCGACGGTCTTTCTGCCGGAGTCGATGGGTTTCGATATGCGGAGCTGAGCGAAATCGCACGGCGTGCCGGCGGCACGCCGTGCGAGCACCGGGAGACGATATCGCCCGGTGCGGCCGTCGTGAGTTGCGCGTGTGCGCGGTCGACTTGCGAGTTCAGCCGATGCGTCCGGCGCATTCGATCTCGACCAGCAACTCCTCGCGGCAGAGAGCCTGGGAGCGAATCTCTAATTGTACAGCGGGCGGGAGCCGCTGCGTGAGGGCGGACTCCCGTGCGGGCGTGTGGTGCATGTCGGGCAGGTAGACGAGCCAGTCGGACAGGGCCTCGGGCAGGAGTTCGCGCCCGAGAGCGTGGCCTGCCTCTCGCGCCACGTGCTCCAGATTGAGGAGGGTCTCGTCGAGTTGGCTCGCGAAATCGCCGGGGTGAATCGAGTCCTCGCCGACGATGCTCGCCGTCCCGGCAATCACGACCCAGGATTCGTCGCGGTTCCCCCTGACCAGTGCTCCGCGAGCGAACACCGGGGGAAGCGGGCCGTAACGCTCGGAATAGTGTTCTGGCGCCCGCTGCCTCGGGTTGGCGAAGGGCGTCACAGTGAAATCGCCGTGCAGGAGATGCAGCACCAGATCGTCGCCGGCATGACCGACGCCGGAGGCGACAGGGAAGAACCCGGGCCGCGCCGGCAGATCGTGGAAAGCCGAGAAGCGAGCGGCGTTGAAGGCCATGTAGCGGTTGCGGGTGGCGTCCATCGGGCCCGAGATTCCCGGCACGAAGTTCCACACCCGGGCGATCGCAGACGGATCGATGTCGGCGAGTAGCGCTGCGTACGCCTGCTGGGCGTGCCTCTCGAAGAGGGGCGTTTCGAGCTCGAGTGCCCCGTGCAGGACGACGCTCCGCAGCCGGATCGGTCCGGGGCCGTGCTCGGTGCGCGTCAGGTCGGGGCCGAGACGCTGCGCGCGGGCTTTGGCGTTCTCGTTCCAGCGCTGGGCCCACGCGGGCAGATCCGCTGCCGTGCCCCTGGCAACGAACCGCGGCTCGGGCGCCCGCACCGGTTCGCGCGGGTGCCATCTGCCCGGAGCCCCGCTCACCCGGGCACGCTAGCCCGTCCGCGGCGGAAACGCTTGTCGCGCTGGCCTGCGTGTCGGCGTCGACGGACACCGTCGGCGTAGACCCGTTCTGGGCGCGGGGAAACATCTGTCGCGCAGGCCTGCGTGCGACCTCTTTCGTTTGGGCGGGTACAGGACCGTGATAATGGCAGTCCCCATGTTGTCAGTAGGTCGGCGGGAAGGGCTCCGGCGCGGGATCCGCTGGGTCGTCAACGCGGTCGTGATGGTCTTGCTGGTGGCGCCGGCAGGCGCGGCCGATGCTGTCGGATCCGGCGATCGCGCCGGCACCGGAGCGGAGGCCGGCAGCATCGATCCGCTCGGGCCGGGAGAAGCACCCGAGCAGGCGGCCCCACCGGCAAGCGATGTCGACGCTGCCGAAACTCAGGGGGCACGTGCGGTTTCCGGCTTGCCCGTCGAGGGACTCTCGCCCGGGGCGCGCCAGCAAGTCGAGGAGATCGTCGTCTCGGCGCGCAAGCGGGCGGAACTTCTCGAGGAGACGCCGCTTTCCGTCACGGCGATCGGCGTCGAGGAACTGCGCGCCAGTGGGACCGAGCGCTTCAGCCAGGTGCGCCAGCTCGTGCCCAATATGCAGTTCGAGTCGAATGCCGCCGGGGTCAACACTTCCTCGGCGATCCGGATTCGCGGCATCGGCACGACCCGGCCGAGCACGGCTTTCGACCCGGCCGTCGCCGTCTACCTCGATGGGGTCTATCTCGGCCGCGGTCTCGGCTCGGTGATGTCGGTGGTCGATGTGCAGCAGATCGAGGTGCTGCGCGGCCCGCAGGGGACGCTTTTTGGCAAGAATAGCGTCGGCGGGGCGGTCAACGTGACCAGTGCGAAGCCTTCGTCCGAGCTGGAGGGCGAGGCTTTCGTGCGGGCGGGCAACTTCGGCGCCGTCGAGACGCGCTCGATGCTCAACGTGCCGGTTGCGAGCGAGACGCTCGACGACACGCTGGCGATGCGGCTTGCCGCGGCCACGGTAAATTTTGGTGGATACGCGGAGAATACCTTGCTCGATGTGCCGGCCAACGACATCGACGCCGTGAACTTCCTCGGCACGATCCGCTGGCAGGCGCTCGACGCGCTGACGGTCGATCTGACGGGGCGATGGGGCGAGGAGCACGGCCACAACCAGGGCGGGCAGTGTCGCGCCATCAATCCGGCAGCACCGCTGGCACCGGCCGGGTTCCTCGACGCGTGTCACGAACCCGACCCCTACCGCTTCGAGTCGAACGTCCTGCAGCTCGTCAGCCAGAAGGGCAGTGGCGCCTGGGGCGTGATCACCTTCGACGCCGGTGCACTCGGTCCGCTCGAGGACGTCGTCTTGAAATCGCTCACGAGCTGGGGGCAGGGCGAGACGCGCTTTCGCACCGACCTCGATTACACGGCGTTCGCGGTGAGCAAGGTGGCTTCGATCGGCGATGGCATCGAGGACGGTGGGCCGATTCGTGGCTGGTCGGTCGAGCAGGAAGGGCAGATCAACGCCTCGGCATGGGAGGACCGCATCCAATTCGTGGGTGGAGTGTTCGCCTACTGGGAGCAGAACCGTTCGCCGACCGTGCTCACGTTGGGGACGGCGGTGCCCCCGCTCAACGGCTCGACCCGCACCATTGCCAAGACCGACAACTCCGACTGGGCGCTCTACTCCCAGGCCACGGTGAATCCCCTCGAATGGCTCGGGCTGACGGGCGGGCTGCGTTACACCCAGGAGACGCGGCAGACCGATTATACGTCGATTGCGGTACCGGCCGAGCGCGCCTGCGCCGGCTGTCCGTATTCCGAATCGCAGCTCTTCGGTGAGTGGACGCCGATGGCGAGCCTCCAGCTCACCGCGCCGGGCGGGCTGCTCGATGCGGTTCCCGAGTCGCTCGGGGTCGAGCACCTGATGGGCTACTTCACCTGGGCGCGGGGTTTCCGTAGCGGCGGCTTCAATTCCACGGTGAGTCCGGTCTCGACCGGTCTCGAGCCCTTCGCGCCCGAAACGGTCGAGTCCTTCGAGGTGGGCACCAAGGCGATCACCTTCGAGCAACGGCTGAGCTTCGGACTCTCGGCCTTCCTCTACGACTACAGCGATATGCAGGTCACCCTGATCGAGACCGGGGCGGACGGGCGGCCGGTGCAGGTCACGGAGAATGCGGCCTCTTCGACCGGCCGCGGAATCGAGTTCGAGGCGCAGGGGCTCTTGCTGCCGGGGCTGGTCGGTCAGGGCTCGGTCGGTGTCTTGCACACGCGCTACGACGACTTTCCGACGGCCGTCAACGATATCAACGGACGGCCGATCAATCGCGCCGGCGAGAGTTTCCTCGATTCGCCCGAGCTGCAGACCCATTTGGCATTGATGTGGAGCTTTCCGATCGAGGGCGACAGCGTTGCGACCGACGGCTGGCTGACGCCGCGTATCGACTGGTACTACCAGAGTTCCGCGCATTTCCTCGGGCCCGAGGTCGCCGCCACGGTCCAGCCCGGCTACAACCTGCTGCACGCGCGCCTGTCGTGGGTCTTTCTCGACGACCGTGCGGAGGTCGCACTCTGGGCCCAGAACCTGCTCGACGTTGCTTATCGTACCGGTGCCATGGGTTTCGGCGCGACGCTCGGCAACGCCTCGCTCTACTGGGGACTGCCGCGCACCTTCGGGGGCGATCTCTCGTATCGCTTCTAGCGTGTGTTCGGGGCCGGGCGCCCGTGCGCAGAGATGGCCGCGGGTGGCACGGTGGCGATCCTCGACCGACCCCAGAGCGGCGACGGCAACGAGTTCGCGCCCCGATTTGCCTCGGACTTCTCGATCCTCGCCTGCCTCGGGCTCACCCACCACCGCCTGTCGATCGAGTGGGCCCGGATCGAGCCGCGCGAGGGGCAGCGCGACGCCGCAGCGATCGAGCATTCCCGCGCCGTCCCGAGCGCCGCCTGCGACGCGGGGCTCTCGTCGTGGGTCTGCGTCCACCACTTCACGTTGCCGGTTTGGTTCATCAAGATCGGCAAGGACGGATTCCATGATGACCACGCCCGCTCCTGCTACTGGGCTCGGCACGCGGCCTTCTGTGCTGCGACCTTCGGCGACCTGATCGGCTTCTCGTACTACAGCGCGCACGCCGTGATCCGTGATCTGACGTTCGCGCCGTACCCGACCGGCGAACGGGTGGGACCGGGCGGGTACGTCCCCTGGAGCGAGGGACTCGCGTTTGTCCTCCACCGCCTCGCCGACGAGCTGCCCGGACGGCCCCTCCTCGTCTGCGAGCACGGGGTCGGTACCGACGACGACGGCTGGGGCCGCGAGATCCGGGCATCGTCGCTCGGGCACGTCGCCCATGCGCTCGCCGATGGCATCGACGTGCGGGGCTTCTTCCACTGGACGGCGGTGGACAACTACGAGTGGCAGCACGGCTTCTCGATTTTGTTCGGAATCCTCGACCGGGATCGGACGCCGCGCGGCTTGGCCGAGCTGCTCGCCGGGTACGCGCGGCCCAAGCGGCGCAAGTAGCCCGGTACGCGCCGGAACGACCGGCTCTTGCCGCAGCGCAGCCGCGTGGGCCTTCCGCATGGCGCCTGGTCTGTGGCGAGCGGCGAAGATCAGCACCCCGACAATTGTCTCTTGCCTGGCGGGTGGGATGCCCGCAATCTTGGGAAGCTCTGGATTCGGTTGTGAGCTGGAGGGGAAGCGTTCGCGGGGATCGTGGCCCGACCACGAGCCGCGTCACGTTCCACCTGAGCCGGTGGCCGCGAACGTTCAATCGCTCTGGGCGGGCATGGGGGTAGGATGACGAGGGATGTGCGATGCGGGCCTTGGCCCCGGGGGCTGGCGGCGTTCTGTGCGTTGGTGCTGTTCGACTGCGCAGGAGCGGCCGCATGGGCCCAACCCGCCAGCTCACCCTGGCCGATGTTTCAGGCCAACGACCGCCACACCGGCCAGTCCACCTTGCTCGGACCGCAGGGGCCGACCCCGGAAATCGCCTGGACCTTCGCGAGTCAGGGCCACCGTCGGCATTCGCCGAGTGTCGGGCCCGACGGCACCATCTATCTGGGCGTCGAGCGGCTGCCGGTGGCCGCGATCGACCCGAACAACGGCACGGTGGTGTGGACCTCGCAAGGCAACGCCGCCACTGCCGACCGCTCGCAGCCCGCAGTGGGGGTCAACGGCGACGTCTACATCGGTGCCCGCGACAACGATCTCTGGTCGATTGACGCGGCCGACGGCACGACAAATTGGCGCTTCAAGGCGTCCTTCGACGGCGACGTCCAGACCCCACCCCTGATCGGACCCGACGGCGCCATCTACGCGGCGACCGATGCGCTGGCGACCGGCCAGTTCTACGCGGTCTGGCCGGACGGGTCGCAGAAGTGGCACGCGCGTATCGGCGGTTCGCCGCACAACGTCTCGCCGGCGCTCAGTCCTGATGATGCGACGGTCTACATCACCACCGGCGGCAAGACGCTGATCGCACTCGATACAGATGACGGCACCGAACTCTGGCGCACCGAGACGACCGCGCTCGCCACCGGATCGCGGGTGCCGAACTACTCTCCGGTGGTCGGCTCGAATGGTCGGATCTATTTCGCCGCCCGCGACGGCGTCTACGGCTTCAATCCCGCTGGCGGTGCGATCCTGTGGAGCTTCAAGCCGGCACGGACCAAGTTCGCCAGTGCCCCGGCGCTCTCCAACGGGGGCAAGCTCTTCGTCGGCGGGTGGAGCGGTTTGATAGGGACCTTCTACGCTCTCAATGCCACCGACGGCAGTCTGGCCTGGCAGTTCACGGTCCCCGGACGCTGCCAGTTCGTCAATACACAGGCCGCAATTGGTGCCGATGGAAAGGTCTACTTCGGCTGCGGGCGTATCCTCTACGCGCTCGACGGTGCCGACGGTTCGGTCGAGTGGCAGATGCTTTTCGATCGCACCTTTCAGAGCGGGCCGGTGATCTCGGCGGCGGGCACGCTGCTGGTCGGCAACGGCTCGTCACTCTACAAGATCACCGACTGAGCGGAGTGGTGGGCCGGAATGACGCGGCGTCAACGAGAACGGAGGCTCCGGCAGGCCGTCGAGGGCCGAGCAGGGAAGCCTCGATACGCCCTGGCCCCGTCGGATCCGCGGGCACCTTGAGCACTGCGGCGGTTCGGCCGTGAGTGTCGTGGCCCGCGTTTCTCTCACGGAGTGGGCGACATCGCCTTTTCCTCGGGCATGAGCGCGCTTGTGACCTTGTCTTCCGTGGTGGCCTGACCCATGATCGGACGCATGTCCCGGAACCTCCTCAAATCAAGTGCTTGCGTTCTCGTCCTGCTCGCTGCCGTGGTGCTCGGGGCGAGCCCAGGCGCGGCCGCGCCCGACTCGCTGAATCGGCCGCAGATCGTCAACGGGCTCGACACCTGGGACTATCCGGCGGCGGGCATTCTGCTCTCCGGCGGTTCGTCGCTCTCGGCCAGTCTCACCTGCAGCGGCACCTTGATCGGCTGCAGCACCTTCATCACCGCCTCGCATTGTGTCTGCGAAACAGTTGGCGCCGATTGTCAGTCCGGCGATGCGGGCGAGCCGAGCGGGTCGGACTACATGGTTTTCTTGCAGAACAGTGGCTTCCACCAGGTATCCTCGATCGAGGTCCACCCCGATTACGACTTTCCGACGGCCGACGTTGCGATCGTTCATCTGGCCGCTCCCGTGACCGGGATTACCCCGATGCCGATCAACACCACCGCAACGCCGCCTACGAGTTCGGCCGCGACAATTGTCGGTTTCGGGCGCAGCGGCGGCAGCGCTTACGACTACGGTCTCAAGCGGCAGGGCGATGTCTCGACCATCGATTGCGGCACCCCGACGCTGGTTTGCTGGGACTTCGCGAATCCGATCGGCACGCCGGGCGAAGATTCGAACACCTGCAACGGTGATTCCGGCGGACCGCTCTTCTGGCACGACGGCAGCAACGATGTTCTCGCCGGAATTACCTCGGGGGGCAACGCCGAAGACTGCTTGCCACTCGACGAGAGCTACGATGCGAATGTCTTCCACTACCGCTCGTGGATCACGACCAAAACAGGCGCTGACCTCGGCGGCGAGGCGTGCGGGGCTTTCCCGCCGGTGGGTTCGGCGCCGACCACGGTCGAAACCTTCGCGGGAAGCCTCTCGTCGGCAGCACCGCAGAGCCACCACTCGATCGAGGTTCCGGCCGGCACGAGCGTGCTGCGTGTCACGATGAACGGCAGCGAGGAGGGGGGGGCGGACTTTGATCTCTATGTCCGCGCCGGCGCGCAAGCCTCGAGTTCGAACTTCGACTGCAAGCACGCAGGGGCCAATCAGGTCGCCGCGTGCGAGTTCACCAATCCTGCCCCGGGCACCTGGTGGTTGTTGGTGCAGCGCTACGCCGGGGA
The DNA here is from genome assembly GCA_005777805.1 of Pseudomonadota bacterium. Classification (GTDB taxonomy): domain Bacteria; phylum Desulfobacterota; class Binatia; order UBA12015; family UBA12015; genus SXLG01. Next base: position 5,507 of record SXLG01000098.1, on the reverse strand, counting down.
CGACGCCTTCCAGGCGACCGCCACCCTCTTCAGCGACGGCTGCTCTGGCGCGGGCGAGGGGTCGAGCTGCGATGACCAGAACCCCTGCACCAGCGGTGATGTTTGCACGGGGGGCGTTTGTGGTGGCGCTGCGGTGGTCAACGGCACGGCATGCGATGATGGCGAGAACTGTTCGTGGGGTGATTCGTGCCAGACGGGAACCTGCACCGGTTCGGAGACCCCACGTACCGACTGCCTGGGCCCGACCGTCTCCGGCAAGGCCTCGCTGCTGATCAAGAACAACGCCACGGACGACAGCCGCGATAGCTTCGCCTGGAGGTGGCGCACCGGCGAGGCGACGGACGTGGCTGACTTCGGCAGCCCGACCACGGGCGGTCCGAGCGACATCTGCATCTACGATTCGACCACCGGTACCAACGCCCTGGTGGCGCAGATGCACGTTGCCGGGACGAGTGGTTGGAGCCAGACTTCGACCGGCTACCTCTACCGGGGTGATGGTCTCGCCGATGGCGTGAAGAAGATCGTCGAGAAGGCCGGAGTCGCCGGCAAGGCGTCCGTTCAGGTTTCGGGGAAAGGCGGATGGCTGCCCGACTTCGGACTGCCCTTTACACAGGATCCGCGCCTGACGGTCCAACTCGTGACCGACGCGGCGTGCTTCGAGTCCGTGTTCAGCACGGCCGTGACCAACAGCGCTGCGGAGTTCAAGGCCATCTCGGACTGACTGCGAACCTGAGTCGGGCTCACCGGCGCCGGGTCCGGAGCGGTGCGCGGTCCGGGGGTGAGGAGACCGCGTCGGTCGGCTGGAACGCCGGGCCAGCCCTATGGTAGCCGCCCCGAGCGCGATCCGGCCCGGCCGGTATCGACGGGGAGGATCTGACTATGGGATCGGTTCGGGCGTACGCGATCACTGCGGCAGCGGTTGCCGGGGAACGGGAGCGGGTGGGCGGCAAGCTCGACGCGATGGATCTGTCGCGGGTGGTCGCGCTCGACACCCTGGAGCTGCCCTCGCCGGGGCCGTCCGACGTACGGATCCGGGTGCTCGCGGTCTCGGCCGAGCACAATATTGCCCACGCCGCTCTGGCCGACACGGTGAACATCGCCGAGTTGCGCGGGGGCAAGATCTACCCGGGCAATTCGGCTCTCGGCGAGGTCGTCACGGTGGGTTCCGCGGTGACTCGTTTCAAACCCGGCGACGTCGTCGTCACGCACTGTAACGGCGAGCCCGACGCCTACGGCTACCCGATGCGCATCTGGGCCTACGACCAGCCGGAGTCCGTGGGCTGGTACAGCGAGGAGGCGGTGGTGGGCGAGTGGCAGCTCCTCCACGCTCCGCTGGACTGCGGTCTTTCGCTCTGGGAAATGGCGGCGCTGCCCCTGCGCGCACCGACGGCCTATCACCTCTGGCGGCGGGCGATGGGCATCCTGCGTGTCAAGGTCTCGCGCGAGCAGCGCGCCGAGGTCAACGTGCTCGGCTTCGGCGGTGGCGTCTCGGAGCTCTTCCTGATGCTGGCCAGGCACGAGGGCCATCGCGCCTTCTTCTGCTCGGGCAGCGCCGAGCGACGCGAGGCCCTCGAGAAGCTCGGCATCACCGGGATCGACCAGAAGAAGTTCAACCGCTTCGCTGATCGCGACGGCATGAAGGCCTTTGGCGCCGAGGTCAAGCAGCTCACCGGCGGCATCGGCATGCACATCGTCTGCGATATGCTGCGCGGGCCCGTGTTTGCGGCCGGCATGGCGGTCGCGGCCCGCGAGGGCGTGAACGTGAGTGCGGGCTGGCAGCTCGCCAAGCAGGTGCAGTACGACTCGGCCGGAGCGTCGGTGAAGCAGCTCACGATCGACCACTCGCATTACGAGACGCTGCGCGGCTGCGCGGCTGCGACCGAACTCTACGGCCGGGTCTTCAAGCCAACGATCCATCGCGAGGTCTACGCCTTTGAAGATCTGCCCAGGGCGATCCAGGAGATGCAGCTCAACGTGCAGACCGGCATCCCGATCATCCGCGTGGCGCGCGAGCTTCCGGCCAGCGTGCGCGGAATCGCCGGCTGAGAGAGCGGCGCGCACGGGCCGGCGGAGGAGAGTGAGGCATGGCGCGGTGGACGCAGAGGAGCCGGAAGCTGCGGGGCGGGGTGGTTGCGGCGCTGGCGTGCGGCGCGGTCGCGCTCGGGCTGCCGCGCGCCGGCAGTGCGTATCCGCTCGACGAGGTCGAGGCCACCGGGATCAAGCGGCTCGAGGGCCTGCGCCGCGCCATCCGGACTTCGCCCGACACCTGGGTCGTGGCACCGGGTGGTGAGCTGCCGTCCGATGACGTCAAGCTCTCGCTCGCCAGCCGCCCCGACCTCCGTATCCCCGCAGCCGATCCGCGCCTGAGCGGGCAACTGCGCCAGATCCTCGGGATCGACGCGGGCGGCTGGAGCCTTGCGGTGCTCGATCTCACCGACCCCGACCATCCGCGCTACGGGGCGGTCAACCCCGACGCACACATGAATGCGGGGAGCGCGGGCAAGATCGTGACGGCACTGGCCCTGCTCACCGCCGTCGGCGACGCCTTTCCCGACCCGAAGGAGCGAGAGCGGGTTCTGCGAGAAACAATTATTGTCGCCGACGAATACATCCGCAACGATACCCACGAGGTGCCCTGGTGGGAGGACGGCGCGCATATGGTGACGCGCGGGCCGATCCGCGAAGGCGACAGCGGAAATCTCTACCAGTACCTTGACTGGGCGCTCTCCAGCTCCTCGAGTGCCGGAGCGGCCATCGTGCAACGAGAGGCGCTGGTGGTACATCGCTTCGGGTCCGGCTACCCGGTCGATCCGGCGACTGCCAGGAGCTGGCTCGAGCGGACTTCTCCCGGCGAGCTGGGGCGGCGTCTGGCCGAGGCCAACCGCGAGGGGCTCGCGCGCAGCGGCATCGCGCGTGAGCGGCTGCAGCAGGGGAGCCTGTTCACGCGCGAAGGCAAGCGCCGGATTCCTGGTCAGTCGAGCTGGGCTACGGCGCGCGGCCTGATCGACTTCATGCTCGCCATGGAGAAGGGGCAGCTCGTCGATTCGTGGACCAGTCTGGAGATGAAGCGGCTGCTCTACGTCACCGACAAGCGCGTGCGCTGGGCGGGTGCAGCCGAGCTGCGCGAGGCCGCAGTGTTCTTCAAGTCGGGCTCTCTCTGGCGCTGCGGGGGCCGTGGACCCTGCGGTGAGTATGCCGGCAACAGCTGGAACTTCCTCGCGGCCGTCGGCGAGGTCGAGATGCCGCAGCGGGATCCACCGCTCCACTATCTGTTCGGAGGGATCTCCAACGTGCTCGGGCGGGATTCGATCGCCGAGCACGACCGGGTCGGCGGCGCGGTGCAGATCCTGATGGAACGGCTGCATCCCGAGACACGAGCGCGGGCGCGGATGGCGTCGCTCAGGGATCCCTGATGCGCTGGCGGGCCGCGGCGATGAGCGCCCTCGCGCTGTTCGGTGCGGCCGCAGGCGCGGCCGCGGCCGAGGTGAGCTGGGACGAGCCGAACCGGCGAATCTCGGTGCTGGCCCAGAGCGAAGAACTTGGCGGTGTTCTGGCGCAGATCGTGGCGCGAGCACCGCGCGTCCGGGTTCGCTGGCTGCGCCCCGATGGGGCTGAACCGGTGACCGTCAATCTGCAGGGACTCGATCTGCGCGGCGCGCTCTCGCGTCTGCTGGCCGACCGCAACCACGTCATCACGCAGGATCTTGCGAGCGACGGCCCGGCCTCGCTCGATGTCTGGGTCGGCTCGCCGATTGCGGGGCGCGGCGCGGGCCCCTCTCCGGGAATGGTGGCGCAGGGCCTCGGCGGACACCCGACGTCGCTCCCGGTCCCCCCGACGATCCCACCGCCCGGTCCCGCCGGTTCCTTCCGCGAACAGGGATTGCAGGCTCTGCAGCACGCGCTGGAGGCCGGGGCCGACCCGGCTCAGCTCAGCCAGCTTGCGGGCAGCCTGGGACCCGAGGCCCAAAGTTTGGTACTCCGCGAGATCGCCGAGCGCAGCGCCCGAGGCCTCGATTCCGCGGTCCTCGGGGGGCCACCTCCCGGTGCAGGCCCGTCGGCACCGCAGGCCGCGCAGCGATTTCTGCAGCCACCTGCGAGCTGAGGAGGCGTCCCGCCTCGACGCCGCATTTCTGGCCTGGGGGCCTGCCGCGAGAAGATGTCCGCCCGTCGGGCAGGAGCGGGGCGGGCCCTAATTGCCGAGCTGGGCTACCCGTTGCGCCGGCCCCGGCATCGCGACGAAGCTCTCGAGCCGGACCAGCGCGTCTGCCCACGCCAGGAGGTCGCCGAGTCGGCGCCGGGAGCTGCCGGACTCGGGCAACTGGAGGGCGAGCCGGGTGGTTGGGCCGAGATCCTCGAGAGCGAAGGCCACGGAGTCCGAAGACTCGCTTGTCGGTGCTGCGATTCCCCGTCGCAGGGCGTGTACCAGCTCCACCGGGCACCATTCCCGCGTCTCCGCTCCAAGCGCGTCTCGAACTTGCCCGAGCGACGCATCGAGCAAGGCTTCGAGTCGGGGCCGGGGTCTGCGTTGCGTGAGGTCGGGGCGCAGCACGGCGGTGCCACGCATCAGGTAGCGACGGAGATCGGCCAGTGCGACGTGCCAGAAACGAGCCACGACGAGTGGCGTGTCGGGACCGGCGTGGGGCAGCAGGTCCGCGATGACGTGGACCGCTTCGAGTAGCGTTCCGCTCGCGCGCGGGTGGAGGGTGAAGCCGACCTCGGTCGGCACATCATCCCAGGTCCATCGGATGCGGAGCCGTCCCGGTGGATCGGCGCGCACGATCCTCTGGTCGGCACGGTGGCGCGAGGGCGTGAAGGGCACATCGCTGCCCCAGAAACGGAAGCGTCCACCGGGGCGGAGTTCCGCGTCGAAATCCGCTTCCGTGGCGAGCCAACGCTCGACGTGGGCCGCCTCGGTCAGGCCACGAAAGACCGTCCGGGACTCCAGCGGCAAGAGGAGCCGCGATACGAGACGCAAACCCGTGCGCTCTGCGGGCATCGTCCATTCCCTCCCGAGCGGTCGGTGATCGAGTCGTTCGGTGTGGCTGTAGACCGATCTCTCGGGCTGGGCAAGCGCGACCGCATGTCGGTGTAGAGAGCACTGAAGATGTCCGGGCCATAAGCACTTAGAGATGTCCGCCCTACTGGCTAGGTGCGCGGATGGAGAGATTCCGCCGTGCCGTAGCCCGGGAGACCAGGGCGATGACCAAGCGGGAAGTGATGCTCAAGGCGATCGAGGGCCGGATCACATGGATCCAGGCGGCCGAGATCTTGGGGATCAGTGAGCGCCACATGCGCCGGATCAAGACCCGGTACGAGGAGTGAAGCGGCCCCGATTTGGTGGACACCTTGGTTATGCTGCCCGGCCCATCCGGACTGACGCTTCGTAGTCGACCGGGCTGAGATAGCCCAGCGACGAATGCCTTCTGGTCGTGTTGTAGAAGTTGTCGCTGTAGTCGGCGACCACCGAGCGGGCGGCAGCCCGCGAGGCACCCGCCACGGTCTCTGGT
>SXLG01000097.1 GCA_005777805.1 Pseudomonadota bacterium | reverse complement strand
TGGCTCCGACGTGCGCACCAACACCACCCGCGCCGAACCGATCGGTGCCGGTGGTCCGGGTGGTGAGTACCGGCTCACGGGCCACAAATGGTTCTGCTCGGCGGCGATGTCCGACGCTTTCCTCGCGCTGGCGCAGACGCAGCGAGGGCTCTCGTGTTTCCTCGTGCCGCGCTGGACGCCCGATGGGCGGCGTAATCCGATCCTGATCCAGCGCGTCAAGGACAAGCTCGGTAATCGCTCGAATGCCTCCAGCGAAATCGAGTACGTCGGCACCTGGGCGCGTATGCTCGGCGAGGACGGACGAGGAGTCGCGACCATCCTGCAGATGGTGCACCACACCCGCAACGACACCGTCGCTGCACCGGCCGGGCTCATGCGCTGGGCGCTCGCGAACGCGATCCACCACGCCCGCGGCCGGCACGTTTTCGGCAAGCGGCTCGCCGATCAGCCGCTGATGCAGCAGGTGCTGGCCGATCTCGCGATCGAGGTCGAGGCGGCCACGGCGCTCGCGATCCGCATCGGACGCGGCTTCGACCGCGGGCCAACGGACGAGCGCGAGCGCCTGGTGGCCCGGCTCATCACGCCTGCCGCCAAGTACTGGAACAACAAGCGGGCCCCGGTGGCGATCGTCGAGGCTCTCGAGTGTCTTGGCGGCGCCGGTTACGTCGAGGAATCGCCCATGCCGCGTCTCTTCCGCGAGTCGCCGCGCACCGGAATCTGGGAGGGCGCGGGCAACGGGATCGGTCTCGATGTGCTGCGCGCGCTCGGCCGCGAGCCTGAGTGCGCGGAATTTCTGCTCGACGAACTGCGCTGCGCGGCCGGGGCGGATCGGCACTACGACGCAGCACTCTCGGTGCTCGAGCGGGAACTCACCCGGCGCGACGACATCGAGGCACGCCTGCGTCGTCTCACCGAGCGGATTGCCGTGCAGCTCCAGGCCGCCCTCCTCGTGCAGCACGCGCCGGCGCCGGTGGCAGACCTCTTCTGCGCGACTCGGCTCGGCGATCAGGGCGGCCGGACCTTCGGCAGCCTGCCCGGTGGCGCCAATCTGGCGGCGGTCATCGAGCGGGCACTGCCGAGCTGAGCGGCGGCGCGATCGCGACCCCGACCGCCGGGGGCCTCCATGACCGGCATCGAGTGGGCCGTTGTGGGACCAAGGGGCAGCGCCGGAGCTGGGCACGGCGATGAGACCGCATCGACCGGGCGCTGCCGGCCTGAACGGCGCTGCCCGCTCGATGACCGTGACTGTCACGCTCGCCATGACCGGTATCGGCTGGGTCGTTGGGCGGCGCGGCCCTACCGGGTGCGTCGTGGGGTCATCGTCTCGGTCGCGGGAGGGGACTTTGGAGTGAGAACACGTCCCCGGTCCGCCACAAGCTTGGATCGGGCGGTTCCCGCGGTGTTCGCGGCGATTCGACAGGGACCGCCAGACGTGAAATGCCACGGGCTCGATGCACGCCCTTTGCGCGACCGGTGGCGGCTTCCTCCTCGCCGTGCTCTGGTTCGATTTGATGTTCGACGTGCAGGTGCTCGGTCATCCGGCCGCGGCGACGCTGCCCGAGCCAGTGCTTGCTTCGATCGCCGCGTACTACCGGCGGGTGACGACCGATGCCGCGCCGATGGGGAACCTGGTCGGCGTCGTCATGCTGATCACCCTGGCCGTGGCGGCGGCCACGGTGGCGCGTGCGCGCCGGCGCAGGCGCGCGCGGCGCGGGCTCCCCTTGCTGGCGCTCATGGTGGGGGCAGCCCCCATGTTGATCGCCTTGTTCTGGGTGCTGCCGGATGCGGTGGCTCTGGGCGCGCGTAGCGGAACGCTCAGCGTGCAAAGCGCGCTTGCCTGGTCGATCTTCCGCGCGCACGTCTTCTGCCTCGGCGCGATGCTGGTCTTTGTGTTGCTGCAGCTCCGGCTGACGACGCTCTCGGGGCGCGGCACCTGAACCCGCGTTGCGGCTGTGGCGAGGCCGCAGCCGAGGCTCGCGCCCTACCAGGTTTCGACCGAGTCCTCGCCGATCGAGGGGTCGTCGCCCACTTCGAGTTCGCCATCGGCGGGGCCCATCTCGACCGAGTCCTCGCCGATCGAGGGCGCGTCGCCGGCGTCCTCGAGGTCTTCGACCGGGGGCAACTCGCCGTCGGCGCCCTCGTCCGGCGGGATCATCCCCGGCTCGGGCAACATGCCCTCGGCCGTGGTGTCGCCGAAGGGCTCGTCCTGGGCCTCCACCGCGCGCGGGGCGAGGGAAAAGATGCTTGTCAGGGCTCCACCAAGGACGAGGGCGAGTGCGATGCGCGTGAATGGGGTCATGTCTCTTCTTCGACCGCCACGCGCCACGGATCAAGGGCGGCGCTGGTTGGTGGTGGAGTTCGGAGCCGTTAAGGCAGCGGGCGGAGCGATGACCGAGCAAGGCCAGAACATGAGGTGCCACGACGGGTGGCGTGGGCGGGCGCGGGTGGGAGCTGGAGTTCTCCTGACGGAAGGTCGCATCGCCCGATGCCACGGCACATGGCGTCGGCAGGGGCTGGTGGGAGCCGGAGTTCTCCCGACCGAAAGCCGCATTGCCGGGTGCAACGGCAGGTGGCGCCGGCAGGTGGTGGCCGCGCTGGGTGCTCTGGCGTTTCTGCTCCTCGGCCACCCGGCGGGATCGGCCGAGCCGGTCCCGGTGCGGGCCCCGGTGGAGAGCTTCCACGCGGTGGTCCTCGAAGTCTTCCGGCACTCGAGCGAACTCTCCTACGACCAGCGACTGGCGCGGCTCCAGCCCGCACTCGGGCAGAGCTTCGACGTGGCGTTCATGGCCGAGAAGGTCCTCGGCCGGACCTGGGGTGAACTCACGGCCGCACAGCGAGCGCGGTGGGTGGACGCCTTCGGGCGCCTCATGGCCTCGAACTATGCGGCACGCTTCGTTGGCTTTGGCGGGCAGCGCTTCGAAACTTTAGGTGACGCAGCGGGTCCGCACCGGACGCATATGGTGCAGACCCGGCTGGTCGACCCCGGTGGCGAGAATGTCAATCTAGATTACCGCCTACGCGAGACCCCCGGCGGCTGGCGGATCGTCGACATCTACGCCAAGGGCACGGTGAGCGAGCTGGCACTCCGGCGTTCGGAGTATTCGGGGGTGGCCCGTCGCGACGGCTTCGAGGGATTGCTGCGCTCGGTCGACGCGCAGATCGCGAAGCTCGCGGCGGCGAAACCGGCCTGAGCGGCCCAGGCCGGGCGATTCCTCCGCGCGGCTGCTGGCCGCGGGGTCGGAGCCCGTCCGAGCCGAAAACCCGCGCGGGACTGTGGTGCATCTGGCGGCCGTGCTCGAGGTTCGGTCAGTCCGTGCTGGAAACCGGTGCGGGTTCGCGCGCGGCCAGTTCGGCGGCGCGAACCTGGCGGTGCGCGCTGCGCAGGGCGGCGTAGTAGTCAATCGACGATCCCTTGAGGGCGTCGATCTCCTCGAGGTGCTCGCCCTTGACCACGACACCGGTGGTGCTGCCGTGGATCATCGTCCACGCGATCAGCTCGGTCGGGCCGAGGATCCAGGTCGTCGGGCGCAGCAGAAAATCCACCACGATGCCGGTGCCGTCGCGCGCGTTGGTCGGTCCCGCCAGCGGCAACACCAGGTAGGGGCCGCTGTCCACGCCGGCATCGGCGAGGGTCTCGCCAAAATCCGCCGGCCGGGCCTCGAGGCCGATCCCGGTGGCCGGGTCGAGGAGCCCGCCGAGGCCGATGGTCGAATTGACAGTGAAGCGGGCGAGCGCGGTCGCGGCGTCGCCCCACTCGAGCTGGAAGAGGCTGTTCGCCGCGTTGGTCGGTTCATCGAGATTATTCAACAGACTGCGCATGCCGTGCTGTGCCGGCTCGGGGACCGTCGCCGAAAAGGAGCGGGCGACAGGATCGACGACCCATTCCTCGACCGTCGAGTTGAAGGCGTGGGTACTTCGATTGACCGATTCCAGAGGATCACTGTAGTCGGCCCCCGGCAGCGTCGTTCCCTCTTCTTCGTCGAAGAGCGGATCCGCTGCGACATCGTTCGCGGCTCGCGCCGGCGCCGCAACCAGGGACAGAGCCAGACTCAGAAGGGCGAGGCGCACGCCCGCGGCGCGGCATCGCTCGAGAATCAGGGCCCACCGGTGGCCACCTGCTGCCGCCTCCCGCACGGCAAGCAGCCTATCTGTCGCTTGCGAGAAGAACCAGCCCGGGCCCCCGGTGAGCATCACGCATTTCCGGCGTTGGTCGTAACGATCGGTGGGGCCACGTCGCAGAACCGGTCCGACCCCCTGTGAGCGTCATACCCGCGTGGTAGTGGAGCCGCTGGCCAGCGCGGGGCAGAGAGATGGTTCCGTTGCGTGCGCGGGGCACAGGCAGACGGGGAGGGGCAGTGGCAGGGGCGCGCAACGAACGAAGCAAGGTGACAAGCACGCGGCCGGCGAAGCGGAGCACGGCTGCCCGAGGCAGCGGGCGTCAACGAATCCCGCTGGCCCAGCGCTACGATTTGCACGAGCTCTACGAGCAATCGGTGCAAGCTCCCGAGGACGATTGCGTTCTGTTCCGCAGGATCTTCCGCAAGCTGCGCGGTCGCGAGCCGCTGGTGCTGCGCGAGGACTTCTGCGGCACGGCACAGCTCGCTGTCACCTGGTGCCTCGGCAAGCGCGAGCGTTCGGCGCTCGGGGTGGACCTGGATGGCCCGACGCTTGACTGGGGCCGCGTGCACAACGTCGAGCCCAATCATCGGCGACTCGACGGGCGACTCCGCCTCCTCCAACAGAACGTCCTCGACCCCGTTCGCGGACGCGCGGACATCACGGCCGCCAACAACTTCAGTTTCTGCGTTTTCAAGACCAGAGACGCGCTACGCAGCTACTTCGTCTGCGCGCGCGAAGGCCTCCGGCGTGATGGAGCCCTCTTCCTCGAGGTCTTTGGCGGCAAGGACGCGATGCGTCCCCTGCTCGAGAAACGAAAATGTGATCGCTGGACCTACGTCTGGGAGCAGGAGAGTTTCGACCCGATCACGCACGACATCGTCTGTCACATCCACTTCAGGTTCGCGGATGGCTCGAAGCTGCCGCGCGCCTTCACCTACCACTGGCGACACTGGACCGTGCCCGAGCTCAATGAAATCCTGCGCGAGGCCGGCTTCCGCGACGTTCGCGTCTACTGGGAGAAGCTCGAGGAAGAGGACAGCGACGGCGATGGGATCTGCGAGGGCACGGGCGAATACGAGGACGTGACCGGCAAACCCGTCGAGCAGATCGAGAGCTTTCTCCTCTACCTGGTCGCGCTTCGCTAGGTCGGGCGGGGTGCCAACGCCTGCGCGTCGTGCCGAGGATTCGCGCGCCTGGTGGCGATTGCGCTGCGCCCGTTCTGCGGGTAGGCCAGCGCAGGTGCGTCGTGAATTGAATTAGAGCGCCGGCGGCGATTGCGTGCGTGAGCTCTGCAGGAACGCCAGCGCGCGCGCGTCGAAGCCCTTGTAGACACGCACGCTTCCTTGCGTGGCCCGGATCGCCGCCGCGAGCACGGCCCGCTGTTCGGGGGCAAGCGTGTCGTGGCGGTAGAGGTAGGTGCGGATCAGGAAGAGTGACGCGTCGAGCGTGGCAAAGGGTACGAGGACCTGACGCTCGACCCGGAGCCAAAGCGCCCGGGCGTCGTCCCACGCGCAGCGACGGCCCTCTTCGGGGTGGTGATCGAGTTCGTCGTCGGGATGCACCGACCACACGAAACGTGTGTAGGGGCCGCGCTCGACCATCGCCGCGACCATTGACGATCCTGCCGCACGGGTGCCGGGGAAACCGGGCACCGGTGCGTGCAGGGCGGCGAAATCGGCGCCGAGCAGACGCTCGGGACGCCACGCGCTCGGGAAGGAGACGAAGAGGGCCAGCGTCGTCTCGCGCTCGCCCTCGCGCCGGAGGATGGCGAAGTCTTCCTGGATGGCGAGGGCGACCGTGGCGTAGCCGGCGGCGACGTCGGCGACGCCGCAGTCGCGGGTCTGCGTGGTAGGGCTCGCCGGCCTTGCGCTGACGTGCGCGGGGGCCTCGATCGACAGGCAGAGCCCGCCCGCCGAGCGCACGCTACCGGCCCCGGCGGATTCCATCGGCGCCGCAGCCGCGGCCGCGGCAAGATCGATGGCGATGCCGTGCTCGGTTTCGATCGTCCCGGCCATCCAGTCCAGGATTGCGCCGTGGATCTCGAGGTCCGCGGCACTTCGTGCCAGCAGGAGGTGGCGCTGGGGTGGTGCGGCGAGGCGTTGTGTCCTGTAGCGGTCCTGCTCGTCGTCGAGCTGAAAGAATTGGCTATCGCGCGCGCCGTTGCCGAAGTCGGTGCCGAGCCGCGACAGGCCGGCGGCCAATCGCAACGCTCGTGCTTCGACCGGGAAGTAGCGCGCCGGTTTCAGGTGGATGGTGCGCGACTTCACGGCCTCGGTTCCCGGTTCGACGATAGAGCAGCATGGAGGCTCTCGAGGAAGCGTGCGACGTCCTCGGGGTCGTCGAGCCGGAGCGTCGCCGCGGTCTCGACCTCGTCGCGTCCGACGTGGATGCCGATCTCGCGGTCGCGCAGCGCGCGAAAGGCGGTCTCGTCGGTCAGGTCGTCGCCGAGATAGATCCCCGTCCTGGCCGGCGTCAGGCGCTCGAGCAGCCAGCGCACGGCTCGACCCTTGTCCCATTCCACTCGCGGTCGGAGCTCGAGCACCAGTTTGCCCGCGCCACGCTCGAGCAGCGGCTCGTGGCACAGTACGTCGTCGATCGCGCAGGCCACGGCGCCGGGATCGTCAAGCGACCCGGCCTGGCGGAAATGGGCGGCGATCCCGAGACGTTTGCGCTCGACGAGCACGCCGGGCCGTCCGGCCAGCGCGATCCGCAGTGCTTCCTCGGCACGCTCGAGCGCGGGTCTCGTCTCTTCGCCTTTGACGAGTGCGATGCCACTCCCCGGCGGCCCGGCGATGTCGAGGCCATGGCTGCCGGCGAAGATCAGGCTGGGAAGGTTCACCCGCGTCGCGAGGTCGACGCGATCGCGGCCGCTCACCACCGCCACCGGACAGAGCCCGTTGAGCCGGGCCACACGCTCGCGCATCGCTGGCGCGAGAACGGCGTCTTCGGGCCGTGCGGCAATGGGGCTCAGCGTGCCGTCGAAGTCGAGGAAGAGGGCGAGCGGCGCCCGCCGGGCGATCTCGACGACTTGGGTGAGGGCCGAGGGAAGCTGCCGCGAGCGAGACATCGACGCGGGCAGTCTGGCAGCTCGGGGCGGGTGTTTCAGCCGCCGCGGCACCCGCAGTCCCGCCGCCACACGGGCTGGTGCTGCCATGGCCGCAGATGATGTTTGCCCCGGCTTGCCCGGCAGGTGTTCGAGATCATGGTGCCCCTCGTTCGTGGCGGGCGCCCCGGACGGCGCGGCAGGGGCCCCTTTACGGCGGGCATTGGCTCCGGCATCGAGGGGGCATGTTCAAATCGGTCGAACGCCAGGTGTGGGCCTTTGATTGCGAGTGGGTGCCCGACCCCCTCGCGGGGCGTCTGGTCTACAAGCTCGGCGACGATCTCCCGCCGCTCAAGGTCATGGAGCGCATGTGGCAGGAAGGCGGCGCCAGCGCGCAGAAGCCGCGGCCCTACCTGAAGACGAACCTCTGCCGACTGGTGTCGATCTCCGCCGTGGTGCGACAAGAGCGGGAGGCCGGAGCCGTCGATCTCCAGCTGGAGTCCTGGCCTAGGGAGGTCGACGACCCGACCCAGCGCGACGAGGCGCAGATCGTCGGCCGTTTCTTGACGCGGGTCGGCAAGACCCGGCCTCAGCTCGTTGGCTACAATTCGCAGAGCGCCGACCTGCGCATCCTCGTCCAGCGCGCCATCATTCTTGGTCTCGACCAGAGAGCTTTTGCGCAGCGCCCCAACAAGCCCTGGGAGGGGGTCGACTACTTCGCCCGCGAGAGCGGCCACAACATCGACCTGAAGCGGATCCTCGGCGATTTCGGTCCGACCACGCCCTCCCTCCACGAGATGGTCGTGCAATGCGGTATTCCGGGCAAGATGGATGTCGATGGCCACCAGGTCGTCGATCTCTGGCTCGCCGGCAATCATGCCCGCATCGTCGCCTACAACGAACACGACGCCCTGACGACGTATCTGCTCTGGCTCCGGATGGCGCATTTTGGCGGCTACTTTGATGCTGACCGCTATGCCGATGAGCGCCGCCGCGTGCGCGACCTGGTCGAGGGCGAGAGCCGGACCCCGGCCCGCGCGCATCTGGCGGGGTACCTCGCCGAGTGGGACCGGCTCGAGCGAGCGATCGCGGCGCGGGGTGCGTGAGGGCCGGCGGGCACGGGGTCGGCGCATCGGGCGCCGTGGCGCGTGTCTGCCCCGCGCCGTGCTGTGTGAGGGTCAGCCCGTGCGCGACCAGGTGTCGGCGGCCGGACCCAGCGGCAGGGGCACCTTGCCGCGCCGGTGCAGGATCGGCACGACCTCGATCTTGCTGATGGCGGGAGCGGGGTCCGCCAGCAGGCGCGCGGCAGCGGCGGCATCGTCTTTGTCGAGGGCGCGGGTGGTCACGCAGAACTCGACCAGCGTGCCCCCCGGATCGCGGGTGTAGACCGAGCGGCACCAGTCGTGGTCGATTTCGAGCACCTCGAGGTCGGCCTCGAGCCAGGCATCGCGCCGCCGCGCGAGATCGTCAAGGTCGGTCGCGGTGAACGCGATGTGATTGACCCAGGGGGGCAGGCCGAGACCCTCCGAGAGCGCGGTCGGGAAGTCGGTCGGGAGAGTCGCGTCGTGGAGTTCCCAGAACGCGATCATGCCGCCACCAGGCATTTCGTAAAAAAGGTGCTTGGCCCAGCCGCCGGCCGGAGTCGGGGTGACCTCGACCCGTGCGAGATGGAAGCCCATTACGCCCGAATAGAAAGCGTGGGTGTCGGCGGTATCGCGGGTCGCGAGCGCGAGATGGTGCAAGCTCATGCGGGGATCTTGCCCCGGTGCCTCCCGCCGGTCAATAGCCTCCGCCGGTCTCGGGTGGCGGCGGCTCGTGGGCTGTCTCGAGCAGGCTCTCGAAGAGCTCAAGCTGGAGTTCGGCCTCGCCGCGGTAGAACGGGCGCACCGCCTGCGACATGTGGTCGAGTTCCCAGCGATACGCCTCGATCTCGCGCCGGAAGAACTCCGGCGTGCTCGGTTCGTAGGGGCCGAAGCGATACTGGTAGGCGTGCAGCAGCTCGTGCCCGAGGAACGACCGGAGCTCGGCGTCGTTGAGCCCAAACGGACCGACGAGGGCGCCTCGTTCGATCCAGACCATGACGCGGGTGCCGTAGAGTTCGGCCCCGCCGTACGAGAAGCTCGCTCCGAGCCGATGTGGATTGGGGTCGGCTCGACCGATGTGGATGTCGACGGGCGGCGGCTGGGAGAAGACATCGGGATGGTCGCGGATCAGCGCGCGCACCGCCCACAGCACGCGCGCTCCGGCGGTGGGGCCGGCCATCGCGGCCAGTCCGCCACGGTCAACGATGAGAATGGGCGGCGTAGGGGCGTGCAGCGCGGCCCCAGTGCCGAGAGATGCCGCGAGCAGGATCAGGGCCAGGGCAGACCGCGACGGGGCTCGCGGCCAGGTCCTTCGCCCGTTGCTGCCCGTCGTAGTCACATCACCTTGCGCACGATCGCCTTCTTGAACGAGGTGTAGGGCGGGTAGGCGATCTTTGGGTCGACCCAGGTCGTCTTCGAGACCACCGCCTTGTGGTGGCTCAACGTCTCGAAGGTGCCGCGTCCATGGTAGCTCCCCATGCCGCTCGGGCCGACGCCGCCGAAGGGCAGGTGGGGGTTGGCGACCTGCCATATGGTCGCATTGACGCAGGCGCCGCCCGAGCTGGTGCGGGTCAGAACGGCCTCCGAGGTGCTCTCGGATGACGAGAAAACGTAGAGGGCGAGCGGCTTCTCGCGCTTGTTCACGAAGTCGATCGCGGCGTCGATGCTCGGCACGGTCAGCACCGGCAGGATGGGGCCGAAGATCTCCTCCTGCATCAGCTTCGACTCGGGTCGCGGGTTGCGCACGATCGTCGGCTCGATGTAGCGCTGGGCGGCGTCGGAGCGGCCACCGTGCCAGATCGGCTGGCCCTCCAGCAGGCCGAGGAGGCGCGCGTGATGGCGGCCATTGACGATGCGGCCCAGATCGTCGGTCTTCTGCGGGTCGTCACCGTAGAACTCCCGGATCGTGGCGCGGAGCTTCTCGAGAAAAGCCTCCTCGACTCCTTCCTCGACCAGTACATAATCCGGAGCGACGCAGGTCTGGCCGGCGTTGAGCCACTTGCCCCAGGCGATGCGGCGCGCGGCCACGTCGAGATTGGCGTCCTTGGCGACGATGCACGGGCTCTTGCCGCCGAGTTCGAGCGTCACGGGGGTCAGATGTTCGGCCGCTGCACGCATCACGATGCGCGCGACGGCACCGTTGCCGGTGTAGAAGATGTGGTCGAAGCGCTCGGCGAGCAGCGCCTGGGTCTCCTCGACCCCGCCTTCGACGAGCGTGGTGCACGTCGGGTCGAGGTACTGCGGGATGAGCTCGGCCAGAGCCGAGGACACCGTCTCGGTGAGTTCGGAGGGCTTGAGCAGGGTGGTGTTGCCCGCGGCGATCGAGCCGACGAGCGGGCTCAGCAGGAGTTGCACCGGATAGTTCCACGGCGAGATCACGAGCACGACGCCGAGCGGTTCGCGCAGGACGCGCGAGCTGCCCGGTTTCTGGGTGAGCGGAGTTGCTGCGGGTTCGGGCCGTGCCCAGCGTTCGAGGTTGGCGGCGACGTGGTCGAGTTCCTGCACCACGACCGCGATGTCGGTGGTCCGCGCCTCGAGTTCGGGCTTGCCGAGGTCGGCCTGGAGCGCGGCCAGGAGACGGTCGGTGTTCTCGGTCAAGAGCGCCCGCAGGCGCGCGAGTTGCTCGCGGCGCCAGGCGATCGGTCGGGTCCGACCACCGTCGAACGCTTGCCTGAGCCCGGCCACCAGGTCCGGGATGCGCGAGAGGTCGGTGTGAGGAACCGGAGCGAGCTGAACTCCTGCGCCCATCGGGAATCTCCTTGTTGCAGCGGGTCTCGCTCCATCCCGCAGCGGCCGGACGAAGCTGGATCGTGTATCCGTCCCTATCCCACGCCCGGAGGTGACGCACGCCATGGACTTCGAGTCGGCTTCCGACATTCCGCCCCTGCGCCCGCGGCGCCGGATCCACGGTGCCTCGGCCGTCCTGCTGCCCTTCCGGGACGGGGGCGCCGTCGACTGGCGAGCCTTCGCGGCTCACCTGGCGCGCACCCGTGCCGCCGGCCTCATCCCGGCACTGAACATGGACACGGGCTACGTCCAGCTCCTCGAGCCGGCGACCCGCGAGCGCGTGCTCGACACCGCTCGCGACCTCTGCGGCCCCGATTTCATCGCCGGGGCTTTTGTCGCCGACCGGCCCGGTGATGGCTTCGACCCCGGCGCGACACTCGCGGCGATGGCGAGCATCGCCCGGCGTGGCGGCCTCCCGGTGGTCTTTCCCTGCCACGGCTTGCGGGCGCTTGATGAAGCCGAGGTGGTCGAGGCGCATCGCGCGCTCGGTCGCCACGGCGGGCGTTTCCTCTTCTTCGAACTCGGCGAGATGTTCGTGCCCTTTGGCCGGATCTACCAACTCGAGACCTTCGCCGGGCTGATGGACATCCCCGAGTGCGTCGGCGCGAAGCATTCCTCGCTGCGGCGGGAAGACGAATGGCGGCGTCTCTCGCTGCGCGACGCCCGGCGCCCTGATTTTCGTCTCTACAGCGGGAACGACCTCGCGATCGATATGGTGATGTGGGGCAGCGACTACCTTCTCGGCCTCTCGACCTTTGCGCCCGATCTCTTCGCGCGTCGCGACGGCCTGTGGGCACGCGGTGACGCCGGCTTCTTCGAGCTCAACGATCGTTTGCAGTACCTCGGCGCCTTTACCTTCCGCTCCCCTGTCCCGGCCTATCGCCACAGCGCAGCTCAGTTTTTGAGATTGCGAGGCTGGCTGACGAACGACGCCACTCCCGTCGCTGCACCGCGCCGGCCCGATTCGGATGTGGCGGTCCTGCGCGAGATCGCCACCGGGCTTGGCGTGCTGCCGGTCGATCGGCCCTGAGGTGGAGCGTGGCGGCGGCGACGTGATCGATGCGGGCATGCCCCGCAGGAGCGTGGCTCCCGGCCGGGGCGACGTGGGCGCGCTCGCGAGCGTCAATCCTCCCCGAGCGCCAGCGCGAGCAGGCGTTCGGCCTCGGGCAGGCCGCCGCCGAAGGGGAAGGGCTGGCGCACGCGCCAGGCGACCAGCAGTGGCACGACCAGCCAGGACAGGGATTGACCGACCACCGAAAGCGGCGCGGGCGAGCGCCAGGCGGGCACGGTGGAGAGGACTTCCTCGGCGAGGACCATCGCTGTTGCCAGCGCAGTGGCGGGTGCCCACATCAGGACCGGAATGCGAATCTTGTTGCTGCCGCGCACAAGGCCAAGCGCGAACCAGGCGCAGAGCGGTGTCGAGACGAAGCCCGACCACAGGATCGCGACGAAGAAGAAAGCGGGCGGATCCATGAACATCGGATCGGCCGCGCCGTAGTGCGCGTGCAGTGCCGCCTCGACCGTGGCAACGGGTAGCCCGAGCTGCGGCAGGGCATCGACCAGCAGGCCGGCTGCGGACTGAGCGAGGAGAAGCAGGGCGAGTCCCAGGTCGAGCGGTCGGCGGCGCAAGCGCTCGGGCGTGCCGGCGAGCGAGGGCGGGGGGCCTGCAGGGTTCGACATCGGTTCTCGGTCCACGCCGGGGCTCCGCCGCCGCGCGGCGCGTCGGCGCGCGTTGGCCTACCACGGGAGAAGTTGCGGTCGAAGCCGTGCTCGCTTCTCGCTCTGCTCGTTCTGCCCTATCCTGTCGTCGTCACGCCCGGTCGATGCTGCGGTGGTTGTCGCGCTCGCTTGGCGGGGGCGGTACCGGGCGGGAGAGCAGGTGAGACGGCGGTCGTGTTCGCGGGGGACTGCGGCGTGGCGGTCGGCAGTCCGGGGACATGTAAGGACAAGGGGGCATGGGGATGGACCAGGGTCATGAGGTGGTGCGCGTCTGTCCCGAGGGCAGGCTGGTCTTCGGTCTGCACCTGCCGATTGCGGCGCAGAGCCGGGCTTTCGCGCAGGGCTGGGAGCAGGGCTGCGGGGCCGCCGAGATGCGGCGCATCGCCGAGGCCGCCGACACAGCCGGGCTCTTCTATCTCGGCGTGAGCGACCACATCGCGATTCCGCGCTTGCTGGCGCCGGCGATGTCCACGGTGTGGTACGACGCCGTCGCCACGCTGGGCTTTCTGGCCGCGGCCACGAGCCGCATCCGCTTGCTCTCCTACGTTGCCGTGCTGCCCTACCGTCATCCGCTCGCTACCGCCAAGAGTTACTTGACACTCGACGCCCTCTCCGGCGGCCGACTCATCCTCGGCGTCGGCGCGGGTCATGCCGAGGCCGAGTTCGCCGCCCTGGGCGTGCCGTTTGCCGAACGTGGTGCGCGTTTGGATGAGGCAATTGACGCGGTGCGGGCGGCCTTCCGCGACGAATGGCCGTGTCACGAGGGGCGCTTCTACAGCTTCCGCGATCTGGGCGTGGCACCGCGTCCGGTGCAGCAGCCCAGGCCACCGATCTGGGTCGGCGGGTCGACCCGGGCCGCGCTGCGGCGCGCCGCCGAGCGTGGCGACGGCTGGTTGCCCCAGGGCGTCCCCGAGATGGGCATGGCTGCGGCGATCGAGCTGATCCGCGAGCAGCGCCAGCGCACGCGCGGCGGCGCCCCGATCGAGATCGGCATGAACGCCCCGTGGATGTTCGTCGGCACGCCTGCCTTCGAGCTGCCCGAGGGCACGTTGAGCGGCCCGCCCGCGCGCCTCGCCGAACCGCTGCGTGCGGCGCGTGCCCTCGGAGTCAATCACATCGGTGTGCGGTTTCGCAGCCGCTCGCCTGACGAACTGATCGACCAGATCCACGCCTTCGGTCGCGATGTCGCCCCGCTGGTCGCGTAGCGGCGGGTCACGGGCCGATGGAGCACGGGCGCAACGAGGACGCTCGCGGATCGTTCTCGGGCAACGTCAAGGGCCTACGGGGTACGAGCCGCGCGGGCACGGGCGCAACGAGGGCGACGAGATCGCCATCCCCGCCGGTCGTGTAGCGGTGGGCTAGCGCCCGAGGAGTTGATTGCCGGGGCGGCAGATCTCGGCGAGGCGGGCGCGGTCGGCGGCGGGCAGCTCGCCTCCACGCGCGGGTGGAACGCCGCGCACGAGGGCGGCGGCCCGTTCGATCCAGCCACCGGCTGCGGGGTCGATCTCGAAAAACTCGGCGATCCAGCGAAGCGTTTCGTGCGGCCGTGCCACCAGATCCTCGAATCGGACCTCGGCGTACTGACTCCGATCGAGACCGGCGATGGCTCGGTAGCCGCGCATCAGTTGATCGCTCCAGAAGCGGCCGAAGTACTCGACCGGTGGCCGGCCCTCGAGGATCGGTGCGAAGGGGTCGGGCGAGCCGTCGGTGGGCGGGGTCGAATGGGCAAAGGCGGCCGCCGCGTCAAGTTCTGGATATACCCGGTAGACGAGCGAGATCGCGAGCCGGAAGGCGGCGTGCTCGCGCATCGACAGGGCCGCCTCCTCGCCGGCGCGATGGATGTGCAGGAAGCGCGCGTCGGGGTAGTTGTCGCGCAAGTCTCCCAAATAGTCGATCGACGAGCCCGAGCGCTCGTTCCAGACCCGTTTGCCGCATGTCGTTGCCAGCCAATCGAATAGAGCGACGTGATGATTGCGCGGCTGGCGCACGGGTTGCGCCAGCACAAACTCGTGCGCCTGGTCAAAGAGTCGGTCGGGATCGTCGGTGAGGCGCGGCAACATCGAGACCTGAATCCACGGCAGGTGATCGTCGCGCCGGGCGCGGACGCCGGGGCGGTCGTAGGGGTAGACGATCTCCTCGACCTTGTATCCCCGACTCACGACGATCGTGACGAAGGGATGGGGCTGCGCGATCAACTCCCAGAACGCCGCGCCCGTGATCGGCTCGGCCGCGAAACGCCGCGCGCCGTCGAGTCCGTTGAAGTATTCGCACAGGCTCGCCATCTCCGGGCTCTGGTGGAGCAGCCGCGAGAGCAGTGTGGAGCCGCAGCGACCCGTGCCGACGACGAAGCGTTTCATCGAAGCGGCTGCATACTGGCCCCGGCCCCGCCGAGCCAAACCCGTCGCGTCGGGGGACCCCACGGACCGCCGACAGCGTGACGTTGCATGACGGCCGAGCCAAACCCGTCGCGTCGGGGAGGAATGGTGGCACCGCGGGCGTGCGTCGCGACGACGGAGTGGTCGCGTCGCGCTACGCCGGGGAGCGACCGGGGCGTCGCGGGCGCGCGTCGTGACGTGACGGCTGTGCGGTGGCGTTGCGTTGCGTCGTGGAGGAACGGCGGCACCACGGGCGTGCCCTGCGACAACGGAGTGGTCGCGTCGCGCTACGCCGTGGAGCGATCGGGGCATCGCGGGCGCGCGTTGCGACTGCTCTGCGGTGGCGCCGCGTTGCGGCGCGAGGCATGATCGGCGCGGAAATCGGACTCGTGACGAATGACGTCTTGACGCCACCGCCCGACGCCCTGCTGGTGGTGTCCTTCGGCGGACCCGAGGGCCCGGCAGACGTGCGGCCCTTCCTCGAGAAGGTGACGCGCGGGCGCAACGTTCCACCGGGCCGCCTTGACGAGGTCGAACGTCAGTACGCGCTCTTCGGTGGCGTGAGCCCGCTCGGGGACGAGTGCCGTCGCCTGTGCGGCGCGCTCGAAGCCCTGCTCCTGCGCGAGGGGCCGCGCCTGCCGGTCTACCTCGGACAGCGCCACTCAGCGCCACATCTCGAGGACACGCTGCGCCGCATGGCGCGCGATGGCGTGCGCCACGCGCTCGCGTTCGTCACCTCGGCCTATTCGTCCTACCCCGGCTGCCGGCAGTACCTCGACGACATTGAACAGGCACGCACAGCCATCGGACCCGATGCGCCCGTGGTCGAGAAGTTGCGTCCGTTCTGGAACCATCCGGGCTTCATCGAGCCCGTCGCCGACGCTCTGGCCACTGCGGTGCGAGCAAGCCACTCGCCCGGCGCGCGGACGCGCATCCTCTTCTCGGCCCACAGCCTGCCGCTCGCCATGGCGCGGGTCTGCGACTACGAACTCCAGTTGCGCGCCGCGGCTGCACTGGTTCATCAACGAATACCGGATGCGCCGCCCTGGGAGCTGGTCTTTCAGAGCCGCAGCGGCCCCGCGCAGGAACCCTGGCTCGAGCCCGACATCGCCGAGCGCATGGCGGGGCTCGCGGGAGAGGGCGTCGAGCACGTCCTCGCGGCCCCACTGGGTTTTGTGCTCGACCACATGGAGGTGGTGTTCGACCTCGATGTGCGCGCGGCGGCCAGGGCGCGCGAGGCGGGGATCGGGTTTGCGCGCACGGCGACGCCCGCCCGCGACCCGCGCTTTGTCGCGATGGTGCGCGAACTCGTTCGGGAGAGATTCGACCCCGAGTTGCCGCTGCAAGCACTGGGGGCGCTCGGCGCGCGCCCGACGCCCTGCACACCGGGCTGCTGTCCACCTCGTTGAGCCGGGGCGGCTGTCAAGCAGATGCAGCGTCGCCGCGACGTCCACCGCGTTTCGCCAGCGACAGGAACGGCCCGTTCTCCCGGCGGTGCAGCGGCGCCCCACTGAGTGGGCGCGGGCGCCGAACCTCCCGACGGACTCGTCGCGGATGTCGGCCAGCAGGGCGGCGCTGCGCCGTCCGCCGCACCGGTCAGAGGGGTGCGGCGGACGGCGTGCGTGTTGCTCGTCGGATCAGCCGGCGTAGGGCCGGCAGGGCTGCCCGCGCAGGCTCGGGCATGGAGGCAGAGCGGTTGGCGCCGACAAACCCTCCTGCACCGGCAGGACGATCCGCGACGGATGGGCGGGGGTGTGCTCGACCGCGATCTGCTCGCTGCCGTCGCCCACCAGGGCCTCGAACTTCCACCGTGGCCGCGTGCCGCCTGGCGCGTCCACGATCAGCCGGACGCGCGAGCCAGCGCGGAAGACGTGCGCGAAGGGAAAGAGTTCGACCCGCACGAGTTCCGTGCCCCCCGGCGGCAGCGGTGCGGCATCGACCTCGAGATGGGTCGCGACCGGACGCAGATCGCTTGACGCCGTCTCGTCGAGCTTGCGGCGGCTCGCGCGCAGCCATCCCGACTGGACGTACATCTCCTGGCCGTCGGGCCGGACCTCGGAGAGGGTCACCTGAAGGTCGACGTCGCTGGCGCTCGACGAGAGCCAGAGATCGACGCTGCCCGGACCGGCCATCACGCTGTCCTGGGCCAGTTCTGCCGAGATCCACGTCCCCGAGCTGGCCGGATTCGGCTGGGGCCAGACCCAGGGCGGGAGAGGTGCCCATTCGTGCCCGCCGTTGGGCAGCGTGGTCACCTGCGCCAGCGAGCTGTCATACGCGAACGAGTCCACCCCAGAATCTATGGGCGGCGCGTCGCTCAGGATTCCGCCCGTGCCCAGATAAAAGGGGCGCGCCACGGTTCCGGGGATCGGCCACGCGGCAAAGCCCATCTCGAAGGCCGGTTGCGGCAGACCGGGATCGGCGCCGGCGCCGTTCTCGAAGAGAATGCGAATCCGTGGCTCGGCTTCCCAGCGGGCGCGCGCTTCTTCCCAGGTTGTGACGTCGAGGAAGCGCTCGGGCTCGAGCACGAGCGGTGCCGAGGTCTGGAAGGCGGCCTGGCCGATGGTGTCGACGATGAGCTGGGAGATCGGTGACCGCCTGGGCGCGCGCCGCGCCACGTAGATGTCGAGGAACTCCATCCAGCGCGAGAAAATTGCCGGGCCGAAGGGTTCGGTGTGGCCGCCGTTGCTCAGTGTCGCGTGCAGGTTCGGCACCGAGGTGAATCGATCGAGCATGTTCGCGCAGTAGCCACCGGTCTGTTCGTCCTGCCACTGGCAGGCGAGATACACCGGCACGTTGATGTTGTGGACGAAGGTGAAGGGCGAGGCCGGGCCCGCGATCTCGTCCTTCCAAAAACGGTTTTCGTCGATTGTCTGGAGGATGTCGGGAGTCTGGTCACGCAGCTGCTGGTTGTCGATGCAGACCTGATCGCCGTCGTCCATGCGCCGCTGCGACCATGCCTGGCCGCCGGGGCGCGCGTCGGCCTTGCGGCCCGCAGCCCACTCGGTCGCGAAGCCATTGTTCAGGATGCCACCGGGGTAGAGCACGCCGCGGCCGACGTCGGAGATCACCGAGAGCGGGGTGATCGCGGCGAGGTGGGGCGGTTGGAGTTGGGCCACGAAGAGTTGGCTGATGCCGGGGTAGGAGAGTCCGACCATGCCGACCATTCCATACTTGGCCCAGGGCTGCGCGGCCACGATCTCGATCGCGTCGTAGCCGTCGGTCGATTGCAGGGTCTCGAAGAACTGGAACGAGCCGCCCGAGCAACCCGTGCCACGCATGTTGACGCCGACCACCGCGTAACCCAGCACGCTCGCGATCAGCGAACTCGGCTGCGGCGAGTCGGGGTCGGCGGGGCTGTAGCCGGAGTACTCGACCACGGTCGGGTAGGGGCCGGCATCCTCGGGGCCGGGCAGGATCACGTGGACCGCGAGCAGCGTGCCGTCGCGGGTCTCGATGTACTGGTAGCCGTCGTGAAGCTCCTGAGCCGCGTAGAACGAAGGATCGGGTGGAGCGTCGGCGGCGCGTACGTCGAGGGCGGGCGAGGCCACGGCGGTGCCGTTCTCTTCGCCGAGGACGTAGGCGGTGCCGAGCGGCACCTGGCGGAAGACGAGCGCGCCATTGTTGTCGGCCGTGCCGCTCGCGAGCGGTGCACCTTCTGCGTCAACCAGATCAAGGGCGGCACCGGGCGCAGCACCGATCAGCCAGACCTGCTCGACGCTGGCGTGGGTCTCGAACGAGGCCGGGGTCTCGGGCGGTGTCCACGTCGAGGGGCCGCCGCTGCCGACATTGCCGCAGGCCGCGACGAGCGCCAGGGCGACGATGGGCGCGAGTGGCCGCGCCAGCGAGAGAGGCGTGGTTCGGGAGCGATGCATGGGATCCTTTCGGGCGAAGGAGGCCAGGCGCCCCGTTAGGGCAGGCTCCCACGGAGCCCGCCTGCGGGTGGCGCGACTCCTGCCGCGTGAGATGGCGTTCCCTCGAGACTTACCGACTCCAACCATGCGGTCAACGGCCCCCCGCCGCGGTTGGGCGATCTCCGCGGGCCGTTCGGGAGCCGGATCGTACCGCTCGACGCAGACGCTTCTGCGGCTGCGAGGTCCGAGGCCGCCCTCCGGCCGGGAGGAGTACCCGATCCGATCGCGAGGGAGGCGCGCGGGCGTGACGCCCCGGCCTTGAGAGCACCCGGTGCGATCGCGAGAGTACCCACGTGGCAGCGAAGAAGAAGCTCTACCGCGTGCGGTTCCACAACGACGGCCGCGTGTTCGAGGTTTTCTGCCGGAGGGTGATCCCGGGCGAGCTCTTCGGCTTTGTCGAGATCGGTGACTTTGCGTGGGGGCGGAAGTCGGAGGTCATCATCGACCCGACCGAGCAGGAGCTCCGCAACGAATTCGCCGACGTGACCGCAGCACAGATCCCCATGCACGCCATCATCCGGGTCGATGAGGTCGAGCGCGCCGGTTTGAGCAAGGTGGTCAGCGTCGCCGTCGCTCCGGCGGGTGCCGGCTCCGAGAGCCGCGTCATGCCGGTCGGATTGCCGCTGCTCGTGCCGCGCCCGCCCGGTTCGCCCCGCGGCCGCTGAGCGCTGCGCTCGACTCAGGGCCCGCGCGCGAGCAGGCGGGTGCGTGGGGAGCGCCTCGAAGGGTCGCCACGGCACATGCCCGGAAGTCAGCGCCCGCGCGCCAGCAGGTGGCGACTGCGGTCGCGCACCGCGGCCGGCGAGCCCGGCGTGGACCACTCGAAGCTCTCCAGGTGTTGCTTCAAGTCGAGCATGCTCGGGAACGCGGCCAGGATCAGGCCGCGCCGCAGCCCCTTGCCGATCGCCTTCACCTCGCGCGGCTGGCGGGCGTAGCGCTCGCGACCGCCGAGAATGGAGTGGAAGAGATGAATCACGTCGACGATGTCGTCGCGGCGGTTGGCCGGCGTCGACCCTCCCCAGTGGAAGAAGTCGAGGATCTTGACGACGTGGCCGATGCCGCGCGGGCTGACCAGCACGTTCCCGGCGTGCAGGTCACCATGGTATTCGCCCTCGGCATGTACCTCGGCCAGTCCCGAGGCCAGCGAGTGCAGCACGTGCATGGCGCGGAAGGGGTCGAGCCGGTGGCCCGGCTGACGGTTGACGAAGTCGCCGAGCAACTCGCCCTCGACGAATTCACTCACGAGACACTGGAGCTGCTGCTTGCCGACCCGCAGCGCCTCGGAGTGGTGGTACTTGATGACGATTGCGCAGCGCCGCAGCTTCTCGAGCTTCTGCGCGTAGCGGCGCAGGCGAACGCCGCGCTCGTTGCGTCTGGGGAAAAAGATCTTTACGGCCCGCACGGCCCCGGTGGTGCGCTCGACGACCTTGTAGACTTCGCCCTCCCAGCCAGCGCCCAGGCGGGCCTCGACGACGTATTTGGCGCCGATCACCCGGCCCGGCTCGAGCGCGAAGGTTTCGATATGGGGTTCGGCCATTTGACCTGCGACCACGCCGGTCGCGCGGCCGGATCATGCGCGACCGGGGTGGGCCGGACAAGCCCCGGGGCCGTGCGGCCGGCGCGCGGGACTGCCATAGGAAGGCCGAGGCGGCGCGGTGTCGCCGCAGGAGTCCTCGCGGATGAAGCTCAACCCGGAACCCCTTCCGATCACGGCCGACGACGAGGCGATCCGCGCGGCCGTTGCCGTGGCGTCGCCGGTGCCGCTCCTGGCGGCGCTGGCGCAGATCACCGGCGATCCTTCGCTCCTGCGCGACGACCTCCGCCCCGATCCGTCGCAGATCCTCGATCCCAACGGGGGACTCGACGAGAACCAGATCGCCCAGGCCCGCGCTCTCGCCGTCGCGGCCCTGATCCGTTTTCGCGACGGCGGCAGCGTGCGGGTGGCGCTGCCCGAGGGCCCCACCCTCGAGCGCCTGCTCACCTGGGTTGCGGGCGGTGCGCTCGAGCCGGCCTACGTGCCGCTGCTCGAGGAGGAACTGGCGCTCGGGGGCGATCGGCGCGCGCCTGCCTGGCACAAGCGCGAGCTGGCACCCGATGCGGACTTCAAGGTGGCGATCATCGGTTCGGGCATGTCGGGCCTGGCCGTCGCGCACAGGTTACATCAGGCCGGGGTCGAGTTCACGATCTTCGAGAAGAACGCCGACGTCGGCGGCACCTGGTTCGACAACGTCTACCCCGGTTGCCGGGTCGACATCGCCAACCATTTTTACAGCTACTCGTTTGCCCAGACCAACGACTGGTCGTCCTTCTACTCACCCCAGGGCGTGTTGCTCGATTATTTCCGCGCTTGTGCGCGTGATTTCGGGTTGCGCGAGCACATTCGCTTCAGCACCGAGGTGCAGGGGGCTACCTGGGACGAGGCACGCGGGCTCTGGGTGCTGCGTCTGCGCGACAGCACGGGTCGCGAGACGACAGCCGAGGCCAACGCCCTGGTCTCGGCTGTCGGCCAGTTGAACCGCCCGAAGATGCCCGCCATTCCGGGGATCGACCGATTCCGCGGCGAGTCGTTCCACTCGGCGCGCTGGCGGCATGACGTCGAACTCGGCGGCCGCCGGGTCGGGATCATCGGTACCGGAGCGAGCGCCGCACAGTTCATCCCGCCGGTGGCCGAGGTGGCAGCGCATCTCACGGTCTTTCAACGTACGCCCCCCTGGCTCTTGTCGATCCCAAACTACATGGACGAGCTGCCCGAGGCGTTGCGCGGGCTCCTGCGCTGCGTCCCGGAATACGGCCGCTGGGATCGGCTGCAGGTCTTCTGGCGCACGCACGAGGGGCTCCTGCCGGCGGCGGTGGTCGATCCGTCGTGGCCGCATCAGGAACGCTCGGTGAGTGCGCTCAACGACGGCATGCGCCAGTTGATGGGGGCCTACTACGACGCGGCTTTCCCCGACCCGGAGCTGCGCGCCCGGGTGCTGCCGCGATACCCACCGATCTCCAAGCGAATCGTGCTCGACAACGGCGTCTATCCGCGCACTCTGGCCCGGGAGAACCTCACGCTCGTCACCGACAGCATCGCCGAGATCACCGAGACGGGGGTGCGGACCCAGGACGGCGTCCTGCACGAGTTCGATGTGCTCATCTATGGCACGGGGTTCGAGGCCTCGAAGTTCCTCATGCCGATGCAGATCAAGGGCGAGGGTGGCGTCGATCTGCACGAGCGCTGGGGCGGCGATGCCCGCGCCCATCTCGGCATCGTGGTGCCCGTTTTCCCGAATCTCTTCCTGATGTACGGTCCCAATACCAACATCGTCATCAACGGTTCGATCATCTACTTCTCGGAGTGCGAGGCGAACTACATCGTCGAGAGCGTGCGGCTCCTGCTCGAGCGCAGGAAGGGCTCGATGACCTGCCGTGCCGACGTGCACGACGCCTACAACCGCCGCATCGACGCGGGCAACCGCGCCATGGCGTGGGGGGCGGCGACGGTCAATACCTGGTACCGCAACGAATTTGGGCGGATCGCCCAGAACTGGCCCTTCTCGCTGCTGGAGTACTGGCAGCAGACGCGCGCCCCGGACCCGGCCGACTACGTCCTGCGCTAGGAGACGGGGAATGGGCCCCGCGCCGCGCGTTTCTGCACGGACTTTGCGGGTGGGCGTCGTCCGTGCGCAAGCCCGGCGGCAGGCCGGGCAGGGGCGTCCCTTCGGCTTGCCGACCTGCGCCGGGTAAGGCTCCGGCGATGCCCTCACGCTGCTTCGATCTCCGGGCATCCTTTCGGCGCGCCGGGGGGCTGGTTCCCAGGCGGCGCCGGTGGGTGCCGGCAGGGGTGAGCTGGGGGGCCTAGTTCCCCGGCGGCGTCGGCGCGGGCACGCTGCGGGCCGCGCTCGCGCAGTCGAGCACGGTGCAGAAGACGTGCGTCGAGAGTGAAATCGCGGTGCCGAGCATCACCAGCGCGGCAAGCAAGCCGCCCACGATCAGGGCACCGCGCGCCGCGCTTCCGAGCGGCGCGGGTGAGACCAGACGGTAGAGTGCTGCCGCCGCAGATGCGGTGGCGCAGGCCAGGGTGACGAGCGCGATCAGAGTCAGCGACACGGCTCATTCCTCCGGCAAGCGCGAGAAGTCGGGCTCGCGTTTCTCGAAGAAGGCAGCGATGGCCTCGCCGTTCTCGGCCGAGCGCAGGCGGATCTGGAAAGCCTCGGCCTCGCGACCGAGAGCCTCGCGGATCGCGGTCTTCTGCCAGACCTTCAGCAATTCCTTGGAGTGACGAACCGAGGCGGGCGGCCGCCGGGCGACCTCGAGCGCATGGGCGCGCACGACCTGGGCGAGGTCTTCGGGTGCGACGACCTCGAGGCAGAGCCCGATCCGGGCCGCTTCCTCGGCCTCGATCCAGCGCGCGCTGAAGAGAATCTCGGCGGCGCGCATGTAGCCGATGCGTTGCGGCAAGAGCAGGCTGGAGGCGGCCTCGGGCACCACACCCAGCGTCGTGAAGGGCGCCCGTAGCCGCGCGCCCCGCGCGATCCAGGCGCAGTCGCAATGCAGCAGGATGGTGAGACCAATGCCGAGGCCGAGGCCATTCACCGCCGCGAAGATAGGCTTGTCGATCTCGATCAGGGTGTCGAGCAACGCCGGGAAGCCGCGTTCGGCCGGCGTTGCGGCCGTGACGCCCGGCGGTGGCGTGAGGCTCATCTCGGAGATGTCCTGCCCGGCCGAGAAAGCCACGCCCGCACCCGTGAGCACGATCACCCGGGTGGCACGGTCCAGCGCGGCCTCGCGCAGGCAGTGCGCCAGCGCCTGGTACATTTCCTCGTTGAAGGCGTTGCGTCGCTCCGGGCGGTTCAGCGTGACGGTGCGGACGCCGTCTGAAACGTCGACGAGGATCGTGGGCTTGCTCATGGTGGTGACCTCATAACAGGCCGCGCCGGCGGAGAACGTCGCCGGGCTCGATCCCGAGCGCCCGGGCCAGCGCCAGCAGGTCGGCAGGTAGCGGTGCCTCGAAGAAGCGCGGCGCGGCCGCCCCTGCCAGCGCGAGTCGGAAGGCGTGCAGGGCCTGGCGCGGGTGGCGCGCGCACGCGGGCTCGACGTAGCGGCTCTCGCCCAGCAGCGGGTGGCCGATCGCCGCGAGATGGCGCCGAATCTGGTGGGTGCGACCGGTATCGAGGCGGCAGGCGAGGAGGGCTGCGTCGTTGCCGTGGGTGAGCACCTCGATGCGCGTGCGCGCCGGCCGAGGAGCGGCGGAGCTTTCTCCCGACCGGCCGCGCAGGGCCTCTGGCGGCGGCACGCGCGCGAAATCGGCACGAGCCGTGCGGGAGCGTTCCCCCGACCTGCGGCGCGAGAGTTCTCCGCCTGTGGCCGGAGTGCGCGTCGGGCGAGGCTCTGCGGAACCCTCACGCTTGGCCGCGTGTGGCCTTGGCGGCGGTGGTGCCAGCGAAGCGAGCGGCTGATCGACGACCAGGTGCTCGAACCCGGGCCGGCCCCGGCAGAAAGCCAGATAGAGCTTGAGCGCGCCGCGACCGTGCAGGCGGCGGGCCGTCTCGTCTACCGCACTTTTGCGCGTGACGAAGAGCACCACGCCCGAGGTCTCGCGGTCGAGCTGGTGCACCGCCCACACGCCGCGGCGGGCGTGCACGGCAATGAGGTGTTGCAGGCAATCGGGATCGTCGAGATCGCGTCCGGTCGTCGCGAGACCGGCGGGCTTGTCGACGGCGATCAACCGGCCGTCGTCGTGCAAGATCCGGCCGTCGAGTCCCAATGCTTCAAGCCGCGCGCCGGGAGCGTCCGCCCGCCCGGCCCGCGACCGTCTGGATCGTCTGCTCGATGGTGCGGTCCATCACGTCCCAGGAGTAGCGCTCGATCACGCGCTGGCGCGCCCGCCGGCCCATCTCGCGGGCCTCCTCGGGGTGGAGCAGCACGTGCTCGATGGTCGCCTGGAGGGCCGGATCATCCTCGGGCTCGACCACGTAGCCGCAGCCCTCCAGGATCTCGGGGATATCGCAGAGCCGCGAGGAGATCACCGGTAGCTCCATCGCCATCGCCTCGTACATCTTGCACGGTACGTAGCCGAGAGATTTTGGCTCGCGCGTCTGGGGCAGGGCGACGATATCGGCCGCGGCCAGGAGTTCGGGCATGAGAGTGAAGGGCTGCGGCCCGAGGGCCAACACCTTGCCGCGCGAGAGATCGATCATCTGCCTGGTGTAGGCGTGGCTCGCGTCGCGGCCGGCAATCACGAGTCTAGCCTTGACGCGGTCTTCGAGTGCGTTGAGGGCGTTGATCGTCTCGGCGATGCCCTTGTTGGGCTGGGGGTTGCCGCCGAAGAAGAGGATCGTCGCGTCCTCGGGGATGCCCCATTTGCGCCGGATCGCCATCTTGTCGTGCTGGGCGGGGTCGAAGGCCGTCGGGTCGAGCCCTTGGGGCAGGTAGGCTCCGCCATAGCGCTGCTCCAGGAAGTGGCAGCAGACGAAGCGTTCGTCGGCGAAGCGGGTGAGCTGATCGAGCACCCAGCGGTACTTGAAGCTGTGTGCGTTATCCCAGCCGGGGCCGACCAGCTCGCGCAGGATCATCGCGGCCCGGTGAAAGCGGGTCGGGCGTTTCCAGTGGTCGTGGACCTCCCACTCCGGCATGTCGAGCACCAGCGGCAGGCCGCGGTGCATCTTGGCGCGCAGACCGACGCCAAAGCTCATCATGGAGAGGCTGTAGGCCACCACGATGTCGCCGCTGATGCGCTTCTCCATGGCGCGCATGCCCTCGCGCATGGTCGGCGCGACCACCTGGCCCCACGGGTAGTCGGCGAACCAGGGGAATACCTCCTCGCCGGGGCGCAGGAAGCCCAGCGTCTCCACCTCGTGGTGACGCCCGAGCAGCTTGGCGAGGATCCAGGCGCGGGCGATGCCGTTGGAGGCAAGGCTCGGGACGAGCAGGGTAACCTTCATCGGGGATTCTCCGGGGACGAACGCTGAACGAGAGGGGATCGAACGAGCGCGAGTGTGCCTCAAGCGGGGCCGGAGGGAAAGTCGGAAAGGGGATGCCCGGCCGCGCGAGGGGTCGGCGGGCGCCCGCCTGCGGCGATGGCAGTGCTGCCCGAGGAGAGGTCGCTGACTGCGACGGGGATGGATCACTCGTTGTCTGCGGGCTCGTCCTCGAGGGCTGGGGCGATGTCGCGAGAGCTGTACAGGATGCGGACGACTTCGATGCCGTCTTCGATCGGCCGGTAGAAGATCAGGTGGCGCTGGAACTTGCGGATGGGCCACATCCGAAGCCTGGTGAGCTTCGGGTTCAGGTACTCCCGGAGGGCAGCCCGCTTTGGAGTGCGTGCGAGCAGCTCGAAGGCTGCTTCCGCCGCGTCGAGGAAACGTTCGGCAGCGTCCGGGTCATCGCTTCCGATGAACTCGAACGGATCGATCAAATCGGCTTTGGCTCTCGGAGTTTTCTTGATCCGCCGACTCATGCCCGCTTGCCGGCAGCGAGACGTCGCCGCCCTTGCTGGCGGATATCGTCCCAGTCCTTGCGGGTCATCGGTGTTGTCGGGCCGCTCTCGATGCCCTCGACGAGGAGATCCTCGAACTGCTGCCGTGATTGACGTCGTTGCTCCTCGCGGAGAAGCTGGCGGTCTCGTAGCCGCCCGTTTGGACCTGCTTGTCGACCCATTCCTTCATCGTCGGAGGAAGGGAGACATTCATGGATGCTCTCATGAGAACATGGGTAGGCCGCCAGACCATTGTGTGCCAATATGTGGCATATACCGTCACATGGAAGACCGTCTCGATGGAGGCGAGCTTCAGCGCCGCGTTCGACTGTGGCGCTTCGCCGCTTGCTGCCGAACGCTCGCAGGTCACGCCCCACCGACGTTCGCATGGACCACGCACGGCCGTGGACAGGCCCGCGACAGGAGCTGGCTTGCGTGCCGCTCTCCCCTGCGGGGGAGAGTGCGTGCCCTCTCCCCCCGCCGATGCACCGGCACGACGGGCAGAGCAGGCGCGAGCCCGGCCTCGGCTCTTCCGGGCAGGCGCCGGGATGTCTAGAGAGGCCGGCGTGGATTCGCTCATGCACGTCGTCGATCTTTTCCTCCACCTCGACCGCCATCTGGTGCAGTTCGTCGCCGAGAACGGCCAGTGGACCTACGCGCTGCTCGTCGCGGTGATCTTCTGCGAGACCGGGCTCGTGGTGGCACCCTTCCTGCCCGGCGATTCGCTGCTCTTTGCGGCGGGTGCGGTGGCGGGTCTTGGCGCGGTGGCCCCGGGCGCGCTGGCTCCGCCGCTGGCCGTGGCCGCGCTCATGGGGACGGCTCCGCCCGAGGCGGCCGCAGGTGGAGTGCTGAGTCCGCACCTTCTCTTCTTCGGCTTGGCGCTGGCCGCGATCGTGGGCGACACGGTCAACTACCAGCTCGGACATCTCCTCGGCGAACGTATCTTCAGCCCGGACGCGCGCGTTCTCAAGACGGAATACCTCGAACGCACGCACCGCTTCTATGAGAAGCACGGTGGCAAGACGATCATCCTGGCGCGCTTCGTGCCGATCATCCGCACCTTTGCCCCTTTCGTGGCCGGCGTGGGGGCGATGACCTACAGCCGTTTCCTCGCCTACAACGTGATCGGCGGCGTCGTCTGGGTCGGGGCCTTTGTCTACGGAGGCTATTTCTTCGGGCAGGCCGAGATCGTGAAGAAGAACTTCTCGCTGGTGGTGATCGCGATCATCATCATCTCTGTCTTGCCGATTGCGATCGAGTTCGTGAAAGCGCGCAACGCCGCGAAGGCTGCTTGAGCCGGGCAACGATGCCAGCCGTGAATCCGGCCTGCGCGCTCACTCCGGCGGGGTCGGCCGATAGATCTGGTTCAGGTACTCGCCGAGGAGTTTCTCGCGCATTGTCGCGGGCAGGGCGTCCATCAGTTCGTTGATCCCTGCCATGCGCCCGGGCAGTCCGGTGCCGGCGAGACCCGCCGCCGCGATCAGTTCGAAGAAGGTTTCCGCCGAGAACGTCGCCGGGTCGATCCGGAGCGCCCGCTCGTGCAACGCCTGATCGGGCGCGGGCAGACTTTCGGCCTGCTCCACGCAAACCGCGAGGTCGGCCAGGAAGTCCTCGCACCAGGGGGAGCTCTTTGGATTGACCGAAAGGTGGATATTGGCGGGAGAGGGCCCGTAGGCGAGCTGTGCCTGCACGAACCAGCCTCGCTCCTTCATCTCGTCGACGATGTGGAAGACGCTCGCCGTATCGCAGGCAAAAGCGATCAAGTTCATATCGGGCCGGCCGAGGATCCGGCAGCCGGGGATCGACTCGATGCCCCGAGACAGAGTGCGCGTGGCGTCGCGCATCACTCGCGCCAGCTCGAGGTAGCCCGTGTCGCCAATGAAATGGAGGGCGGCCCAGGCGCCGGCGATGGGTCCGGCCGATTTGGAACTCTGAACGGTCGGGTTCACCACCGAATAGCCGGCCCAGTCGGCGCAGGTGTAGATCTGGTGTCGGCGCAGCTCGGCGTCGCGGTAGAGGATCACCGAGGCGCCCTTGGCGGCAAAGGCGTATTTGTGGAGATCCATCGAGATCGAACTCACTCCCGGCACTGTCCAGTCGAACTCCGGAAACGAGCTGCCGAGACGGCGGAAGTAAGGCAGCAGGAAGCCGCCCATGCAGCCGTCGACGTGCAGCAAGAGGCCTCTCTCGAGGGCCAGCTCGCCCAGCGCGGGAATCGGATCGACCACGCCGTGGGCGTAGGAGACAGCCGAGCCGACGAGCAGAATGGTGTTGTCATCAATGGCCTCGCGCAGGAGGTTTGGATCGGCGCGGAAGCTTTTGGGATCGACCGGCACTGTGCGGAGGTCGACCGAGAGGTAGTGCCCGGCCTTGTGGAAGGCGGCGTGAGCCGTCGTCGGCGCCACCATATTGGGTCGGGTGATTCCCGGCCGTTTCGCGCGCGCGTGGTCGCGGGCGGTCTTGACGGCGAGCAGGATGCTCTCGGTGCCACCGCTGGTGAAGTTGCCGACCACCTCGGGGCCCGCTCTCAGGTGCTGACAGCAGAGCGCCACGACCTCGTTCTCGAGCCGCATGGCGCTCGGGAACGCCGTCGGGTCAAGGCCGTTCTCGGAGAGAAAGAACGAATAGGCTTCCTTGATGACGTCAAGCGCTTCGTCGCCGGGATCGTAGACGTAGGCCCAGGTGCGGCCGTCCTGCCAGGGCGTGTCGTTCTGTTTGAAGGCGGCAAGCCGCTTTCGAATCTCGTCGCGCGAGAGCTTGCGAGTGGGCATCGATGCACCTCCGTGGGGTGGCGTGCCGCCACCGCGACCGGCCCACCCCGCACCGCCTCTGGCTAGAGCCCCGGCTCGGGAAGTTCAACCGTGGAGGGCGGCGGGCTCATCGCCGCTCGAGCTCGCTCTCGCGCCCGCGGGCAGCGAAACGGGCGCGCAGATCGGTGACGTCGGCGGCGGTGAGCCGCCGCAGCGCCTGGCCGCGGCTCGGGCGTAACCACACCGGGTCGGCACATTCCCAGCGCTCGGCACGAAGCTGGCGCTTGATGAGCTTGGCGGTCGGGGTGAGGGGCAGCGTCGCGGCGAGGCGGACGTAGCGCGGTTCCCATTTCGTGCCGAGGTCGGCCTGGGCGGCGAGGAAGGCGTCAAAGGCCGCGGCGTCGAACGCGGTCCCGTCCTCCATCTGGAGGACCGCCATCACCTGGTCGCCGACATCCTCGTCGGGCACGGCGTAGACGCCGCAGAGCAGGACGCCGGGGAAGCGTGCGAGGATTGCTTCCACCGGTGCGGCGGAGAAGTTCTCGCCATCCACTCGCAGCCACTCGAAGTCGCGGCCGGCGAAGTAGAACCAGCCCTCCGCGTCGCGGTAGCCGAGGTCGCCCGTCCAGTACCAGCCGTTGCGCAGACGCTGGCGGTTGGCCTCGTCGTTTTTGTAGTAGCCTTCGAAACCGGCGCCGATGTTCTTGTTCACGATCTCGCCGATGCATTCCTCGGCATTGAGCAGGCGGCCGTGGGCGTCGAAGCGGGCGCGCGGCTTCTCCGCCAGCGTCTCGGGATCGAGCACGACCGTGCCCTCCGGGGCGCGGCCGAGTGCGCCGGGCGGGGTCTCGGCGGGCCGGGTGACGTTGGCGCCGGTCTCGGTCGAGCCGTAGGCGTCCTGCACCGGCACTCCGAAGCGCGTGCGGAAGCGCTCGATGTCGCGCTCGGCCGCCTCGTTGCCGAAGACGATGCGCAGCGCGTGGTCGCGATCGTGCGGCGTCTCGGCCGTGGCGAGGATGTAGGTCAGTGGCTTGCCGACGTAATTCATGTACGTCGCGCCGAATTTGCGGATGTCGGGCAGGAAGCCCGAGGCACTGAAGCGGCGCCGCAGTGCGAGCGTGCCGCCGACGTAGACGCACGGTGACCAGCCGACGAAGAGCGCGTTGGAGTGGAAGAGCGGCATCGCCTCGTAGAACACGTCGGCCGCGGTGAGGCCCTGCACCAGGCTCAACATGCGGCCGATGAAGCACCAGCGCGCGTGCGAAGTGACCACCGCCTTGGGCGCGCCAGAGGTGCCCGAGGTGAAGATCAACAGCGCCATCGTTCCGGGTTCGACCGTGCGCGCCGGCAGGCTGGCGTTGGCGTAGGGCGCCAGTCGCTCGTTGTATTCGGGCGAATCGATGACCAGAAGCCGGTCTTCGCGTGCCAGTGCTGGAGCGCTCTCGCGCAGCAGATCGCGTGACCCGGAATCGGTGATGATGAGCTGGCAGTCCGTGTGGGCGATGTCGCGCGCCAGCTCGGCACCGCGGCGGGTCGGGTTGATCCCGACCATGGTGGCCCCACTCACCGCGCCGGCACCGAGCCAGAGCGAGGTCTCGGGCACATTCTCGAGCAGGTAGCCGATGTGGAAAGGGCCCGGGCGGCGCAGATCGCAGGCGAGAGCCGCCCGTGCTGCCGAGGCCTGCACATGTTCGGCCCAGCTCCAGCGCTCGTCCTCGAAGAGGAGAGCCGGGCTCGGGTCGCCCTCCCGGGCGCGGAGAGCCTGGTCGAGTGTGTCAAATTCTGGTCTGGTCATGGGCGTTGTGTCCTCTGACGCTTGCCTCCGACACGCGCCGGAGGCGGGCAAGCCGCTGGCGGCGGGCCTTCAAGCGAGGGGGCCGTGCGCGGCTTCCCAGGCGGCCTTGTACTCGGCGCGCGAGCGCGTGCGCACATCGACGTCGGCGGCACTCGACCGCAGCGCCCCGACGGTCGCCTGCTCCCGCGGCACGTGGCGGAAGGGATCGAAGCGCAACCAGCGCAGCGCGTTGCCGTGACTGATCTTGCGGCGCTCGTCGTCGCTGCAGCGGGCCGCCTCGAAGTGCTCCCACAGCTCGGCGGCCGAGTCGGGCCAGGTGCAGTCGGAATGGGGGTAGTCCACCTCCCAGGCGATGTTGTCCACGCCGATACGCTCGCGCAGGAGCAGGCCCGACGGATCGCAGATGAAACAGGCAAGGAAGTTGCGCCGGAAGACCTCGGTCGGCGTCAATCCACCAAGATCAGGTCGAGCCCAGCGCTGGACATGGAAGTGGCGCTCCATGCGGTCGAGGAAGCCGGGGATCCAGGAGGTGCCGCCTTCGGAGAGTGCGAACTTGAGCGTCGGGTACTTGCGTAGCAGGTGACTCCAGA
Organism: Pseudomonadota bacterium; assembly: GCA_005777805.1. GTDB lineage: Bacteria > Desulfobacterota > Binatia > UBA12015 > UBA12015 > SXLG01. The sequence goes on along the minus strand of SXLG01000097.1, from coordinate 4,320 downwards.
GCAGATTTGCCGCGCAGGGCAGCGCGTTCCAGGTCGGCATCGTGTAGCGCACGTGCAGCGGCTCGCTCTCGCGGCCGGGGAAACTCTGCGCCGCCGAGCCGATGTGGATCGCGACCACCATGTCGGTCTCGGCGCAGGCCTCGAAGAAGGCATCGTAGGCACCCGAGTGAATGCTCGGCAGGCCGAACGCTTCGGTGTCCTCGGTGAAAGTGATGGCGGTGGCACCCTTGCGGGCGACGCGTCGCACTTCCTCGGCCGCAACCGCACCGTCCCAGATCGGCGAGATCGCGAGCGGGATGAAGCGGCCGGGATGAGCCGCGCACCATTCGTCGATGTGCCAGTCGTTGTAGGCCTGCACACAGGCGAGGCCGAGTTCGCGGTCGCTCGCCTTGGCGAAGAATCCGCCGGCCATCCCCGGAAACGACGGAAAGCAGAGCGACGCCAGCACACCATTTCTGTCCATGTCGCGGACGCGCTGAGCGACGTCGTAACAGCCGGGGCGGATTTCGGCTTGCGTGCCGGGGTCGAAGCCCCACTCTTCGTTGGGCAGGGTAACGACGGTGTTGATGAAGGTCTGGGTCGAGGCGCCGTACTCCCAGCGCCAGGTCTCCATCTTGCGTGCCGGATCGTAGCAAAGCCGGGGCGCGCGCCCGGCCCAGCGACTGCCGAGATGACGAGCGAAGAGTTCGCGTGGCTCGATGATGTGATCGTCCACGCTCACGAGGATCATTTCGTCCCGGGTCATTGCGATACCTCCGCGGGGCCGGTCCGTGCGTGCACCACGGCCGGAGCCCGAGCGGCGATCCTCGCCTCCAGGCGGCTCGCCGGCAAGGAGAACCCGTGTCCGAGGCGGCGCCACTGCCGGCGGGCAGGACCGGTCGCGCCGGCGAGGCCGTCCCTTTGCGCGCAGCGGCCGGGACCCGCCGCGCACCAAGGGCGAATCAGCGCGGCTCAAACATAGGGACGCGGCGCGGCGGCCGGGTACGACGGAGTGTTCGTGCCGCGCGTCCGCGCGGCGGGCGAGGTCGCTCCTGCACCTGCGGCGGCCGGGCACCGACCGTCGGGCGCGGCGTCGAATCCGCGCGCACCAGCCGGGTGCGCGATCAGGGGGCCTGCAGCGGCCGGGCCCCGTCGGGTGCGTAAGCGTTGGCGCCGTAGGCCGCGCAGAAAGCGTCGTCGTCGCCGCGGTAGAGCGGGTCGAGGGCCACCAGCGCCGGACGTACAGCGTTCCACAGGCCGGCCGGGCGCAGCCCGTCACCCATGTCCTTGCCGACGATCACGAGGTCGAGGGCAGGGTGGCCGTGGATGTACTGGCCGAACATTCCGATGGCGCTCCACGCGCCGACGTCATGCTGCTGGTCGCACGAGACCCCGCCCGCGTAGTTGCAGTCGGCGGCGCCCGAGAGGCTGCCGTGCGGGTAGCGATTCCACAGTGCCGCCGGCATGCACTCGCCGAAGAGCACGGGATTGGTTCGCGCCTTGAGCCAGGTCAGGTAGCCGTAGTTGACGTTGGCGTCCTCGAACGAGGGGTGTGTCATGGCGTACACCCAGTCCTCGCCGAGCACGCGCTCGCCGTTCCACACGCCGCCGTTGAGCAGCATCAGTCCGAGCCGCGCCATATCGCGTACCGTGCTGGCCCATGTCCAGCCAAAGATCTTGCGCGGGTTGCCATCGAGCCAGGTCGACTCCCGCATCCCAAGCGGCTCGAAGAGGAAGCGCTTGGAGAACTCGTCGAGATTGGCGCCCAGCGCCGTCGTGTCCTGGACGATCGCGGTGTTGAGGATGTCGCTCAGGCGGTTGATCTCCCGGCTGCCGTCGAGGTCGTAGACGTAGCTCCGGTTGCCGGGGCTCAGGTCGTCGTTGAAGGCGACCATGCCGAGCAGATGGCCGATTTGCGCGTCGGGGTTGAAGCTTACCTCGTCAAGCCAGTGATCGACACGGTCCTCGACGGCGACGGGTCCGGTCTTGGGGCCGGTGCGCTCGAGGTCGCGCGTGCGATAGGCGGCGATCCCGGTCACGACGGCGCCGAGCGTCTTGGTGGCCGAGAAGACCTGGGAAATCGGATCATCGCCGGTCGGCGAGTACTCGTGGCAGAGCTTGCCGTGGCGGATCACCGCCCAGGGATGGCCGAGGATCTGGTCGGCGGCGTCGAGGAGGTCGGGGGCAAGCCCGCATTCCGCGGCAACCTGGTCGCGCGCGACGGGCACCCACTCCGCCGTGCCGGGATCGACCGTGAGCGGGACGTTGGCCGAGGGGACGCCGCCGCAGGCAGCGGCGAGCAGCGACAGGACGACGAGCAGGCGAGTCTTGGACATTCTTACAAGCGCTAGCCGACGTGACTTCGAGCAGCCAGCGACGAGCGGGCGATCGGTCGGATCGGCCCACTCAGCGGGTTGCGGGACGTTGCCGGCTTGTCGGGACCTACGGCAACAGGTCCCGCGATCGCTCGCCCCGTTCCCCGACGCATCAGGGCCGCGCCTGGCGCGTGGCGGCCTCCGGCAAGAGTCGTTCGACTTGCACCGAGCGTCCCCTGCATGGTGTGCACAGGATGGTGGGGCAGATCTCGAGCATTTTCGATCCGGCGTCGTCCGGCGCGGCGCTGATCCGCGACCTCTCGGGTTTGGTGCTCTGGATCTGTCTCGGGATCTTCGTGGTGACCCAGGTCGGACTGATCTGGGTGATTGTGCGCTTCCGCGCCCGGCCCGGGGACGAGGGCCACGAACCGCCCCAGGTGTATGGCTCGACCCAGGTCGAGCTCGCCTGGACCATCGTGCCGCTGATCATCGTGCTGGTCCTCTTCCTGACCACCGCGCGTACGATCGGCGAGATCGAGGATCGCGAGCCCGGCCCGGGCAGCCTCGAGGTTCTGGTCGTCGGGCACCAGTGGTGGTGGGAGATCCGCTACCCGGGGCGCGGGGTGGTCACCGCCAACGAGCTGCACGTCCCGCGGAGCTCTGCGGCCGCCCCGCACACGACCTTCATCGACCTGCGCTCGGCCGATGTCATCCACAGTTTTTGGATCCCCCAGCTCGCCGGCAAGACGGACCTGATTCCCGGCCACGACAACCGGATGTGGCTCGAACCCGACCGCACCGGAGTCTTTCTCGGCCAGTGCGCCGAGTTCTGCGGCACGCAGCACGCGCGCATGGGGCTGCGGGTGGTGGTGGAGGAACCGGCCGAGTTCGAACGCTGGCTCACGGCACAACGCGCCTCCCCCGCAGTACCGGCGACGGCGAGTGCGGCTGCCCGCGGGCGCGACATCTTCAGCACGACGTCGTGCGTGAATTGCCACACGCTCGAAGGCGCGGGCGGCGATGGCCGCTTCGGACCCGATCTGAGCCATCTGATGAGCCGGGCCACGCTCGGCGCCGGCGCGGCGGCCAACACGCCCGTCAATTTGCGCGCCTGGGTGCGCGATCCGCAGACCCTCAAGCCGGGATGCAATATGCCTGACATGAAGCTCTCCGAACCCGAGGTGGACGCCGTCGTGGCCTACCTCCTGACATTGGGGTGACCATGGCCGCCACCTCGGGAGTGAACTCGACCACGGCAGCACCCGCGCGCGGGACGGTGTGGCTCACGGTCCACGACTGGGCCACGACCAGCGATCCCAAGAAGCTCGGCGTGATGTACGTCGTCGCCGCACTCTGCTTCTTCGCCATCGCGGGCATCGAGGCGGCGTTGATGCGGATCCAGCTCGCGTTCCCGGCCAACGATTTCCTCGGCCCCGAAGTCTTCAACCGCATGATGACCATGCACGGCACGACCATGGTCTTTCTGGTCGGGATGCCGATCCTCTTCGGCACCGCCAACTACCTCGTGCCGCTCATGATCGGCGCGCGCGATCTCGCTTTCCCACGCCTCAATTCGCTCGGCTTCTGGCTCTTTCTCTTCGGCGGCCTGCTCCTCTACTTCAGCTTCCTTGGTGGTGACGGACTCTACGGCGCCGGCACCGCACCCGACGTGGGCTGGTTTGCCTACGCGCCGCTCACCGGCACGGCGTTCTCCCCCGGCAACTCGACGGACTACTGGATCCTCGGCATCATGGTGAGTGGTTTCGGCAGCACCATGACAGCACTCAATCTGCTGACCACGATCCTCTGCTCGCGTTGCCCCGGCATGACCCTCACGCGGATGCCGCTCCTGGTGTGGATCATGCTGGTCGATTTCTTCCTGGTACTGGTCGCGGTCACGCCCCTTACCGCGGCCCAGTTCATGCTGCTCTTCGATCGCTTCCTCGGCGCGCATTTCTTCGACACCCAGGCCGGAGGGTCGGCGCTGCTGTGGCAGCATTTCTTCTGGTTCTTCGGTCACCCCGAG
>SXLG01000017.1 GCA_005777805.1 Pseudomonadota bacterium | reverse complement strand
GGTGTTGCCGTCGTCGCACTCCTCGCAACTCAGGACAATTCCCTGGCCCTTCACGTCAGTGCAGCCGCCCGTCTGGCGGGCACCGTCGCCGCAGTCGCTGGCCGGGGTCGGTGTCGGCGAGGGTGCCGTGGTGGCCGTCGGCGCGGGGGTCGGGGTCGCCGTCGGCGCGGGAGTCGGGGTCGGCGTCGGCGTCGGCGCGGGGGTCGGGGTCGCCGTCTGCGTGCATTCGTCGGGCTCGTACCCGGTGCAGCTCCAGCCTGCCTCGACGTTGCAGGTCGCGTCGCAGCCGTCGCCCGCGGCGGTGTTGCCGTCGTCGCACTCCTCGCAACTAAAGACGATTCCCTGGCCCTTCACGTCAGTGCAGCCGCCCGTTTGGCGGGCACCGTCGCCGCAGTCGCTGACCGGGGTCGGTGTCGGCGAGGGTGCCGGGGTGGCCGTCGGCGCGGGGGTCGGGGTCGCCGTCGGCGCGGGGGTCGGGGTCGGAAGAATCGTGCACACGGACGGCTCCCCAACACAGCTCCAGCCCGGCTCGATAAGGCAGCCAGCGGTGCAGCCGTCGCCATTGACGTTGTTCTGGTCGTCACAAGACTCCAAGCCCCAGGGACCGGGAGGGGCGATATACCCATCTCCGCAGACGTAACCGGCGTTCGCCATCCGGGGCGCGAACGCGATCCCTACCATCACCACCCCGAGGACGAGCGCGCCGGCCCAGACTCGTTGCCGAGAGATCGCCTGCCGCCGTCTCGAGATCCACGTACAAACCATGTTCAAGTTTCCTTCTGCTGGTGCGTTGTGGGTGCCGGAGTACCGGACGAGATGTCCACCATCTCAAGGCAGACCATGCTCATTCGGGGGGGGGGGGGCGCAAGTGCCATCTTCTCATCACGGCTCCAAATCCGCTTTGTTGTCCCAGCAATCGGGATGACTTCGCCGAATTGCAGGCCTCAGCCGGTGCCCGACCACGGCGGGCGGCTAAAGGTCCGCAGGCCTTCGCCCCCGCCGGAGCAGCGTCGGCACGGCTCGCTCAGGCGATGCTGCGTGGTCGCAGCAGGTGGTCGCAGAGGACCAGCGCGACCATCGGCACGATGCGCACGGCAATATACAGAGGTCGTGCCGACCCTTGCCTTCGATGATCGCCGGCTCGCTTCGCGTCCAGGCTGAATCCTGCGCCTTGCGAATCGTCGCCGTCGGCTTGAACGCCACCCGGACACGGACGTCCTCGCCCTTGCTGATCCCGCCCTGGATGCCCCGACACCGAGAAATCGGAGTGCGACGACCTGCGAGCTGCGGGACCAACGTGGCTTCCCGGCTCAGTCTGACGGAGCGTCGGCAGCGCCTGGATTCGGCAAGGGGCTCTCCAGGAGTTCCCGGGCGCGAGCGAGGGCCGCGTCGATTCCAGCGACGAGATTCGCCTCGCCGATCCGGTCGAGCATCCCGGCACGGTCCATCGCCACGAGCGGCTGGGCGTGGACCCCGGAGAGAATCAGCGCACCGCCCTCGCGCAGCGTGCGCTCGCGGGCCTCGTCGAGTGCGGTCAGGCCGGTGGCATCGATCGAGAGAACCTTGCGCATCCGCAGGATCAGGACGCGCGGCCTCGGTTCGACGCCAGTGATTGCGTCCTTGAAGCGCTCGACAGCGCCGAAGAAGAAAGGACCATCGATCTCGAAGACTTCCACTCCCACCGGGAGGGTTCGGGTCCGGATGGGTGCGGCATCCTCCTCCTCGTCTTCGTCCTCGAGCAGGCGAGTGACGTTTCCGACCTGCGTCACTTCCGCCATGCGTCGCATGAAGAGCAGTGCGGCAAGCACGATACCGACCTGGATCGCCACGGTGAGATCCACCAGAATGGTCAGGCTAAATGTTGCCAGCAGCACCGCGACATCACTCTTCGGGCCGCGGAAGAGTCGAAGAAAGAGCCGCCACTCGCTCATGTTCCAGGCCACGACCATCAGGATCCCGGCCAACGCGGCCAGCGGGATGAGCCCGGCCCAGGAGCCGCAGCAGAGCAGGATCAGCAGCACCACCAGTGCATGGGTCATGCCGGCAAACGGCGTGCGACCGCCATTTTTGATGTTGGTGGCGGTGCGGGCGATCGCGCCGGTGGCCGGGATGCCACCGAAGATCGGCGAGGCCAGATTCGCGATGCCGACCGAAACGAGTTCCATGTTCGAGCGATGACGGCGGCCGGTCATGCCGGCGGCAACAACGGCCGAGAGCAGCGACTCGATGCCGGCCAGGAGGGCGATCGTGAGCGCCGGGCCGAACATCATTCGCGTGAGTTCCCAGGAGACGAGTGGCAACCGCGGTGCCGGAAACGAATCGGGGACGGGCCCGAACCGGCTCGAGATGGTCTCGACCGGGAGATCAAGCCCCTGAATCACTGCCGTCGCGGCGATGAGCGCGACCAACGATCCGGGGACCCGATGCGTGACGCGCGGCCAGAGCAGCACGATCCCCACCGTGAGCGCGCCGACCGCGAGCGCCCAGGGATTGGCCGTGCCAGCACGGGTCGCGAAGGCCGCAACCTTCTCGACGAAACCATCGGGGACGCTCGTCATCGCAAGCCCGGCGAAATCCCGTACCTGCCCGACCGCGATGATCAGCGCGATCCCGCTGGTGAAGCCCACCGTCACCGGATAGGGGATGTACTTGATCACCGCTCCCAGCCGAGCGATGCCCATCAGCACGAGCATGATGCCGGCGAGGAAAGTTGCGGTTGCCAGCCCGTCGTAGCCGTACCGACCGACGATCCCCGAGACGATCACCACGAAGGCGCCGGTGGGGCCGCCGATCTGCACCCGACTGCCGCTCAGAATCGACATCAGGAAGCCCGCGACGATGGCGGTGTAGAGCCCCTGCGCGGGCTGCACTCCCGAGGCAATGCCAAAGGCGAGCGCCAGTGGCAGAGCGACAATCCCGACCACCAGGCCAGCGGCCAGATCGGCGAGCAACTGACGCGCCGAGACCCCCTCGCGCAAGACGGCGATCAGCTTCGGTTCAAGTCGAGTCGTCGGCATCCGGGACCCTTCCGGCCGCTGCGGGTACCATCGAGGCCACGCGAGATCACATCACCGGGCGGCGACAGGATCGGCGGGGCCCGTTTGACTGTCGCACGTCGCGCCACAGAAACTCTCGACCGACCCGAGTGCGCACTCGGCCTGTTCGACCGGAATGTGCTCCTGCCTGCCGAGGCTCAGAAGCTCTCGAGCAGCCAGAGCGCGAGCGCGCGGCGCTGAGCATCGTCGAAGGCGTAACGCGGCATCGGCGGCTTTGGCGCGGCGAGCCACTTTGTCAGCCGGGTGACGTCCCATTTCGCGCGCAGTAAGACCAGCGGCCGGTACGGCGCCCCGGGCGCAGCTGGCTGATGGCACGCCGCACAGCCCGATTCGGCCCAAAGCCGCGCGCCCGTGACTCGCGCCTGCTGCCTCTCCTTGACCGACGCACCCGCGAAGGGATCGGCCGGGGCCGAAACACCCGAGCCACCCGCCGACGCCGCGGCTCCCGACCCGGCGCCGGGCCGTCCGGGATCGAGCACAGTCCGGCCGCCCTCGCCCCAGGCGACGCGATAGATCTGGCCCGTGAAATCGTCCGAGACGTAGAGCGCACCGTCAGGACCGGGAGCGACGTCCACCGGGCGGCCGACGACCTCGTTGTCGCTCTCGAAGCCGGTCACGAAGGGCTCTTCTCTGAATTTATCCTTGCCAGAAGGGAGCAGCGCCACGACCTGGTAGCCTTGCTTGGCGCGCCGGTTCCACGAGCCATGCAGGGCGACGAAGATCGCGCCGCGCCACGGTTCCGGAAAGGCGAGCTGGTCGCCGAAGGTCAGGCCGAGCGGAGCTGTGTGAGCGCCGAAGGAATGCATCGGCGGGAGCGAACGCGCCACCGCGGCGGCGTTGTCGGCTCCAAAATCCGGATCGGGCACACGCGCGCCGTTGGCGAAGGGCCAGCCATAGTGCCCGCCGGCGACGACGCGGTTCAGCTCGCAGGGCGGGAAATCGTCGCCGAGCAGATCGCGGCCGTTGTCGGTGGCCCACAATTCGTCCGCGCCGGGGCGGAAGGCGATCCCAACCGGGTTACGCAGGCCCGCGGCGAAAATTCGCTCGTCGGAGCCGTCGAGAGCGTAGGAGAGCACCCCAGCACGACGCGCGTCCTCCTCCATGCAGACGTTGCAGCTCGAGCCGAGCGCAACATAGAGCCGGCGGTCGGGGCCGATCGCAATCGTGCGCGTGTAATGATTGCCACCCGTGGGGAGCCCGCGCACGACCCGGTCGAGCGGACCTGTGACCCGCCGCGCCTTCACATCGAAGGGCACCCGCGCAACGGCGCCGGTCTCGGCGACCCAGAGTGTGTCGCCATCGATCCAGAGACCGTGCGGCAGATTCAGGCCCTCGAGCAGGACACGGGTGCCACCCGAGTGGCCCGCGCCCGTGGTGTCGCCTTCGAGCAGGAAGACCTTGCCCTCGCCCGGCGACGACACCAGCAGGTCGCCCGCGGCCGTGAAACGCAATATTCTGGCGCTCTCGATGCCACTGGCCCACACCCTGATCGAAAAGCCCTCGGGCACGCGGACACGCTGTCCGATGTCCGCATCTGCCATCGGCTTGCCGCTGAAACCGGGGAAATTGACTACGATTCCGCCGGGCAATTCGATGTAGGAGCAGCCGCTCGGCAGCGTCGCGGCGGCGAGCGCCACCAGCAGGAAGATGCCGACACCGAGAGTGCCGCGCCGGGCGATTCTCGCCATCCGCGTTGAGTCCGACGCTGCCATATGACGATGCCCCGCGCTGCCCGCTCGTCAGGAACCCCCGGCGGGTGCCGGCGAGCCCCCGGCGGCGTGGCGATCGACCGTCGACGCGATCTCCGTGGCGAGGTCATCCAGCAGATCACTCATCGTGCGCGCGATGGCCTCGCCATCGGTCACGACGACGGGCCGCCGACGATCGAACTCGGCGCCGAAGTCCGAGAATCCACTGGCGCTCAGATCCACCCACCAGCGCGCCCAGAGCCGCACGCTGCCGGTGCCCGTAGCGGCGTCGGTTACCGGAGTGCTTGCACCCGCTTCCGCCTCGAAACGGATCACATCGACGCTGATCTTGTAGTCGATGCGCTGGTTCGCCCACCACGGAAACAGCAGTATCTCGCCCGCGCCGAGCCGAAGACCGAGGTCATCTCCAATAATCGAGAGCATACTCGTCGAAAGCGGCTCGGCCCAGCGCGCGCCAGGCACCGGCGCCACCCGATTTGCCTCGATCCGCACGACCATCTCCGGCCGATCGAGATATCCGGGCATACGCAGCGGCCCGACTCCGACGCGCAATGCCCGCTCGCTCGATACCACCGGAGAGGTGCCGTTCTGCGTCAGAACGAACAAATTCGTCGGTGGCTGCTGGCCAAAGAGCAGACTGCAACCCGTCAGGGTCAAACAGGCCATCAAGCCGCAAGCGCCACCCGCCCCTACCCGCCGCATCGCCCGCCCAGATCCAGCGCTCATTCCGTGTCTCCCTCGCGCCCGAAGAGCAGCGCACGCGGATTCTCCTGAAGGTACCCCGCCAGCAGATCGACCGAGTTCGCAGCCCCCGCGACCTGCTTGAGTGCCCGGCTAAGCTCCCAGGTGACCGGTGAATCCGGCGACACCAGTTGATCGGCGTGGGCCAGCACCTCGTTCATCCTGGCCAGAGCGTCGCGCGCCTCGCCCGCCACCTGGTGGATGTCGTCGGCGATCGGGCCGACCTTGCCGTCGATCGTGCGCGACGCGTCGCGCAGACTCGCGATCGTCTCTTCGAGTGCGGCCAACGTGGCATCGACCTTCGGCGAGTTCACCAGTCGGTCCATCCCCGCGCTGGTCTTCTCGAGATGCGCCATGATCTGCTCAAAGTTGACGTGCTGAACCTGATTCAAAACGTCCGTCAGCGCGTTCTGGAACTGCTGCAGCGTAGAGGGCAAAGTCGGGATCTCCGCGATCTTGCTGGACGTCGCCACGAGACGCACTGGCGTTTCCGGATAGTAGTCGAGCCCGACGAAGAGCAGCCCGGTGACCATGCTCTGGCTCTCGAGCTTGGCCCGGAGACCGGCCTCGATCATCGCAACCAGCGTCTTCTTGTCGTCGAAATCGATCTGTCCGCCGAGCGAATCGACGATGACATTGCGGTTGATCGCGAGCACGACCGGAATGTCGGCCGAGTCGTCGGCCTTGGCAAAGCGCAGCCGGATGTCCGCGACCTGGCCAACGGGCACGCCCTTGAATTTGACCGGGGCGCCGACCATGAGACCATTGACGGAGTTCTCGAAGTAGCAGACGAAGCTCTCGCTATCGTCGAAGAACTTGCCGGAGCCGAACGTCACGACCCCGATCGCGGCCAGGACCACGGCCCCGATCACGAAGCCACCGATACGCGCCGGATTTGCCTTCTGGCTCAAGCGAGAGCCCTCCCTTCCGAAGTGTCCTCACCGCGGGTGAGAAAGCGCCGCACACGCGGGTCGCCGTGATCGCGAAGCTCGCGCGGATTGCCCACTGCAAGCATTGTCTTTGAAGCCGGGTCGAGGAAAACGGAGTCATCTGCCACCGTGAAGATGCTCGCCAGTTCGTGCGTCACGATGACCACGGTCGTACCCAGCGAGGCCCGCAACTCGAGGATGAGATCGTCGAGCAGTCGGGCACTGATCGGATCGAGGCCGGCCGACGGTTCGTCGAGAAAGAGGATCGCCGGATCGAGCGCCATCGCGCGGGCGATCGCCGCCCGCTTCTGCATCCCGCCGCTGATCTCGGAGGGCAGGTGATCCTCGAAGCCGCGCAATCCAACCAGCGCCAGCTTGAGCACGGCAACCTCGCGAATTTCGGCCGCCGAGAGTTCAGTGTACTCCCCGAGCGGGAGGCCGACATTTTCGGCGAGGGTCATCGCCGTCCACAGCGCACCGCCCTGGTACATGACGCCAAAGCTCCGCAACATGCGTCGGCGCTCGATCTCGTCGGCGCGAGTGAAGCTCTTGCCACCGTGGAAGACCTCACCCGCCGCCGGTTCCTCGAGACCGACCATGTTGCGCATGAGTGTGCTCTTGCCGCAGCCGCTGCCTCCCATGATGATGAAAATGTCGCCGGGATGGATGTCGAAGTCGAGGTCGCGCATCACGACGTAGTCGCCGTAGGCCATCGTGAGGCCGCGCACACTGATCGCCGCCGGGACCGACACTCTCATACGCCGATCGCGTTGAAGATGACCGTGAAGATCGCGTCGGCGACGATCACCAGCACGATTCCGGTCACCACTGCAGACGTCGCGGCCTGCCCGACCGCGGCCGAGCTGTTGCCGCACTGACTTCCGCGCAGACAGCCGGCGATCGCGACCAGCACGCCGAAGACCGAACTCTTGACCAGGCCAACCACGAAGTCGTCGAGCCCGATCGCACTGGCCGTCTGGTCCCAGTACTGCTGAGGTCCGATGTCAAGCATTGTCACGGACACGAAGGCGCCGCCCGCGATGCCGACGAAGTCGGCATAGAGCGTGAGCAGCGGCATCATGAGCGAGAGCGCCAGCATCCGCGGCAGGACCAGAAAATCAAAAGGGGCGAGACCAAGGGTCTCGAGCGCGTCGATCTCCTGGGTGACCCGCATCGTGCCGAGCTGAGCCGCGAACGCCGCCCCGGTACGGCCCGCCATGATGATGGCCCCCATCATCGCCCCCATCTCGCGCACCATGGCGATTCCGACGAGGTTGGCGACGTAGATCTCGGCACCGAACTGCTCGAGCTGGATCGCTCCGACAAAGGCGAGAATCAGCCCGACCAGAAAGCTGATCAACGTGACGATCGGCAGAGCCTGCCCGCCGCACTGCTCGAGCAGCAGAAAGAAATCAGAGCGACGAAAGCGCGCCTGCCCACGCACCATGCGGCCGACGCTCAGCCCGGCTTCGCCGACGAAACCGATGAAGACGGTCGTGCCATCGCGCAGCCGCAACGTGGCCGAGCCCACCCGCTCGAGGAGGGGAACGTGCCGGGCGCTGCGGCGCGCGCCTTCCTTCTCGGGCACGGCCTGGGCAAGTTCGAGCAGCCGGCGCAGGCCCTCGGGCAAGCCGGCACGATCGACCTCGACCCGTGCCGCCGTGCAGGTTTCCTCGAAGGTGAGCAGCCGGGCGACAAGCGCCCCGTCCCAGTCCTCGACCGCCGAGGCATCGTAGGCCAGCCGGCGCGGTGGCGCGCTCGCGAGCTGCCGGCGGACGCCCTCGAAGTCGGGCAAATGCCCCGCGAGCCGGAACGTGCCCGTGAGCCGCACCAGCAGGAGGCCATCCGCGCCCCGCTCGCAGCTGATCCCGGAAACCGCCACCGCATCTCGTTTTAACGGAGAGAAAGGAAAATTCGAGCGAGCAGGCAGCGCCAGGAGTCGCCGACGGCGACCCGAACCGGAGCAGGATTTCACATCGACCGCGCGGTCGAGGGCCACGCGATAGACAGCGTCAAGGAACTCGTGGTCGGCCTGGGGGTGCCGGCTCGTCTGCGCGATCGAGAGGTTGGCGAGAGACGGCGTTGGCAGACTCGTGCTCGGCCTGGAAGATGGAGCGTCGTCTGTGCCGGCCGAAGGTCCGGCGATGATCCCTCCGCGGGAGTTCCTGCTCGGGCCCGATGCTTCGCGCCAGGCCGCGCGCTCGAGGTCCGGCGCGAATTCCTGCGCGGGACAGCCGCCCCGGGGTTCGTCTCGCGCCTCGCCCGAGGCCCGGGATCGGGCCGGCTGAGACCGGCCGCGGGACGGTAGCTCAGGAGCTCTTCTCGCCCGTCGCCGGGGGCCCGGCCGGTGCCGCCGACGCGCCCAACCCCGTCTGTCGGAGGAGCCCGGACACCGCCGGAATCAGCGCGAAGGCCGGGAGGGCCAGCAGAAACGTCGCTGCAAAAAATGCGGCGTATCCAAACCGCGCCGCCGCCAGCCCGCTCAACGTACCGGCCAGAGTTCGGCCGAGGCCGAAGAGCGCACTCAGCAGGGCGTACTCCGTCGCCGCGCGCTCGCGCTCGCAGACGCTCATCAGAAAGGCCAGGAACGACGCCGTGCCGAGACCACCAGTCGCGCTCTCGACCAGCGAGGCCGCCCAGATCGCCTCGCGGCCGATGTCGCTGAGGGCGACCGCGGCGTAGCCGAGATTGGAGAGGGCCTGGAGCGCGCCGAGCCGCCAGAGCGCCGGGACGATGCCCCAGCGCCGCACGAGCCCGCCGCCCGCGAGCGCCCCCAGAACCGTCGCAAGCGTGCCGAGCGTCGTCGAGACGAGGCCGATCTCCTCGACCGAGAGTCCGCGGTCGAGCCAGAACGGCTTCACCATCGGCCCGAGGGCGGCGTCGCCCATTTTGAACGTCACGACAAAAATGACCAGAGCCACGCCGGCGGGCCGGGCGAGCCAGGCGGCGAGCGGTCCGAAGACGTGGGGCGGTTGCGCCGCCGATGCTCTCGTGGCGGCGTCGGAAGGCGCCCGTAGCGCCGCCACGGCGAGAGTCGCCATCAACGCCGCTCCGAGTCCGAACGCAAGCGGCCAGCGCTCTCGGCCGGCCAGCACGACGAGCCCGCCCCCCGCGGCGATCAGGGCCGCGCGGTACGCCATGACCCGCACGCCGTTGCCCGGCCCCTCCTCGCCCGGATCGAGCACCCCGATCGTCCAGGCGTCAATCGCAATGTCCTGCGTCGCCGATAACGTAGTGAAGGCGAGCAGCGTCACCCACAGAAGTAGAGTCGGCTCGGCCGGCGGCAGAAGCGGCAGCAAAGCGAGCAGCAGTGCCATGCTGCCCGCCGCCGCGGCGATCCAGTGGCGGCGCTGGCCGATGCGATCGACCAGCGGTGCCCACAACACCTTGAGCGTCCACGGCAGACCGAGCAGGCTCAGGAAGCCCACGGCCTCGAGCGAGAGCCCGTGCACGCGGAAGTAGACCGGCAGCACGTCGATCGCGATGCCGAGCGGCAGCCCCTCGGCGAAATAGAGGAGCCCGACCCAGAGGAGCTTGCGCCGCAGCGTCATGCGCGCAGGCCCTGCCATCCCGCCGGGCGGTAGCGCAAGCCGGACGCGGCCACGCGAGAGCGGCGCCGTCGCAGGGCTCCTCCCCGCGGATGAGGCGCGTGTCTTCGCGCCAAAGGCCGCGCGCCGGCCCTCCAGGCGATCGGGCCGGATCGCTCGTGCGCCGTCCCCTCCGCCGGACGCTCGCGGGGGCGGTCGAACCCACCGCGGCTCCGTAGTCGCGCTGCTGTCGCGTCAACTCGGCGTGGCCGTCGTCACCGAACTTGATCTGCGACGGGCCCGCGTGGTGTGGTCAGCGTGAGCCTCGCGCTGCCGATCCAGGCGTGTGGGCGCTGCTTCGCGGTTCAATCGAGGAAGCGCACTCTACCGGTCTCGACGTCGTACATCGCGAGGATGATCTCGAGCTTGCCTTCGGCCGCCGCCTACCTGAGGATGTCGCTGCGCTTGAGAAGTTCCGCCGCCTGCCAGCGCGCGTTGGCGACCTCGGCATCCGCGGGGCGGACGGTACCATCGGTGCTCCTTGTCAAGCCTGCGAGGGCGGGCCTGATCGCGGTTGCGAACGTCGGGGCAGTTGTCCTTGCCGTCGGGCACTGAATCGCCGTCGCGGTCGTCGTCGCATGCATCGCCCCTACCGTCGCGGTCGAGATCGCGCTGGTCGGGGTTGGAGCATCCCGCGCAATTGTCGCATTCGTCGCCGCAGCCGTGGTTCGGGTGCAGCGGCGCCAGCCCATCCGCGCACTCCAGCGAGTCTCCATCTGTGTCGCGCTGATTGCGGTTGTACCGGCTCGGGCAGTTGTCGGCGCCGAAATCCGATGCCGGGCAGAAGCTGGGTACCCCTGAGGTGCCCGAGATGGGGCCGCCTTGGTCGCAGATGTAGTCTCCGTCCCGATCGAGATCGCAGGCATCGCCGATACCGTCAGAATATAAATCGGTGACCACCGATGTCACCATCGTGGGACAGTTGTCCGATGCCTCGTTGCGTCCGTCGCCGTCGCTGTCCTGGCAGGCGTCGCCGATCTCATCGCCGTTGCCGTCGGCCTGGTCGGTATTCGGGGCGAATCGGCAGTTATCCCGCGACAAGACGGGGTTCGGGTTGCAAAGCACCGCCGCTCCGGGTGTGCCGGCCGCCAGCGGCCCGCCGACATCGCAGATCTGATCGTCGTCGTCGTCGCCGCAGATGTCGCCGAAGCCGTCGGCGGCGACAGTAGGACGTCGCGATTTGGTCCGCAATCGGGGAGATTGCGGCCTCGCCTGTCGCGTCAGCTCGGCGCGGGCGCGGTCGTCTAATCTGGCCCGCTACGGCGCGGCGCCGCCAGCGTGAGTCCCGCGCCGGCGAGCGCGGCAAGCCCGGCACACACGGACAGGGTCGCGCGGAGACCGAGCACACTCACGGCAAACCCGATCACCGCGAGTGCCGCCGCGAGAGCGAGCCGCGAGACGACATTCATCAGCGAGAGTGTCGTGGCACGCACGTGCGACTCGGCGCGACGGTTCATGTAGACGTTGACCAGCGGCATCCACAGCCCGTCGAGCAGTCCTCGCGTCAAGATCGGGAGCGCCCCCGCCGGGCCTGCCACCACTGCCATCGCCCCGAGCCCCGCCGCCGGCACGGCTCCCATCAGCGCGGCAGTGCCACGCTCGCCGAGCGCGGCGTCGATCCGGTGCGCCACCGACGCGACCATCGCGGTCAGCCCCTTGGTCGCGGCGAAGACCAGCCCGAACGCCCAGATGGGCACGTGGATCGTCTGCAGGTAGGGCTGTTGCAGGTAATAATAGATGTGTGACACAACGACGGCGAACGTGGCCAGAGCGACCGTCCAGCGAACTCCGGGGGTCTCGAGTGCGCGCCGCGACGCCTCCCGCAGAAGGCCGAAATCGAAGCGCCGCGACGCGACCGATGAGTGCTCCCGCGCCTCCGGAAGCCGACTCGCCAGGATTGCCGCCGCGGCCGCGGCCAGCACGCTTGCCGCGTAGGCCAGCCGCAGGTCGATCGCAGCGAGAAACCCACCGCCGATCGCTGCTGCCCCCGAACCGATGGACGAGAAAGCGTGGCCACGGCCCTCGTTGCGCGGATACTCGGCGAGGGCACCGGCAGCACGGAGAGCGTCATAGAGCAGCGCCGAGTCGGCCCCCGAGCGCAGCGCCGTCGCGGTCGCGAAGAGCGTCTCGGCAATGAGAACCGTGGGCAGCGCGGGATGGATCAGGAGCAGCAGCGAACCCGCGAACACTCCCAGCGCACCCACAACCAGACAGAGCCGACGCGACTGGCGGTCCGCCAGGGCGCCGAAGGGCAGATCGAGCACGGCGCGCAGCGCGGTCGCGTAGGCCGTCACCAAAAAAATTGTTGCGGGCGAGAGACCGGCCTGCTGCTGGTAGAAGACAAAGAAGATCGCGTTGTGGAAGACGAGCGACGAACTCGCCTGATACAGCGGCCAGAGCCGGTTCAGGGCCTGCGGCATCGCACCCGAGCCTACACCGAGTGGCGCGATCTGGCCTATGGCGGGCGGCGGCGCTGTGGCGGAGGCTGACCTCAGATCAGTCGTGCCCGCGGCCGCGTGCACCGCGCGGCATAGACGACGCGGGCCTGCGGCCCGGAGCGAGGCCACCATCGTCACGCCGCGAAGTCCCGCGCGAGGGGCGCGAATCCCCGCCGATCGCGGCGAGCGGCCTGCGCAGCGCCGCGGCCGCAGGTTCCAGAGCCGCGCTTCGCTCAATGCTGCCCGTCGCTCGCGGCGAGACGCCGCGGCAGCGACACAAGCTCGGGGCCGCGCTGATCTGCTAGGCGTGTCGGCGTGTTGCGCCCCCGTTGCCTGCGCCAGCTTGGTTTCGTCGTCCTCCTGCTTGCGGCCTGCTCGCGTACGCCGGGCGACGACACGCCGCGGGTGTCACGGCCCGTGGCCCGGCTGGCCGATGGGCGCTTCGAGCTCCGGCCCGCCACCGGAGTCCGGGTTCGCCATCCGGTTGGACTCGCCGGCGTGCATCGCCCGGCTTTCACTTCGGCTCGGCAGAACGGCGCGCTGGCGGAATGCACCCCTGACGCGGCGGCGCCGGACGCGCGTCTCGCGTGCGAAGCCGTGGTCCCGCCGGCCCGCCCACCCGCTCCGGTCGGCGGCATCGCCCTCGTCGGTCCGTACGATCCGGCCAGCGGAGAGCGCACGGCTCTTGCTCTGCCGGTCGACACCGGGCGGGCGCGTTTCTCGGTCGAGAGCAGCCGCGGCCCGCTCGGCCGCGCGTACCGACTCTTCCGCGCTCCGACACTCCCGCATCGCGCTCTGCGGACCGCCGAGGTGAACGTGCCGCCCGAAGCGACGCTGCGCTTCTCGATCGGCGTCGAGGAACCGGCGTGGCGGGCCGACACAGCCCCCGTACGCTTCGGCATTACGGCGGGGCGCGAAGGCCTCGACCTCGACCTCTTCGAGGCCACGCTCGACCCGGCGCGCGTGCCGACCGATCGGGCGTGGCGGGACTTCGAGGTGTCGCTGGCGGAGCTCGCCGGTCAGACGGTCCATTTCAAATTTTCGACCCGACCGGAGAATGCGCACGATCTCCGCCCCTCGCTGCCGCTCTGGGGCGACGCCACGCTCTTCGCTCCGGCCGAGCGACCGCCAGGCCCCAACCTGCTCGTTCTCTCGCTCGCCCCGCCCGCCCCGACGGCGGCCCTCGACACCCTGGCCAGGGAGGGAGCGGCCTTCGACCTGGCCTTGCGCAACTCCACCACCCCGAGCGGAACACACGCGAGCCTGTTCACCGGTCTTCTGCCCCACCGCACCGGCGTCATCGGCCGAAACCGCTTCGAGACCCTGGCGCACCCCCTCCCCCTGCTCGCCCAAACGCTCCGCGAGGCCGGCTACCGGACGGCCGGCTTCAGCAGCGACCCGAACCTGGAGGCCAGCGCGGGTTTCGCCGAGGGCTTTGAACTTTGGATGGACCACAATGCCCTGCCGACCGACGGCGAGGGTTCTGCCGACGCGCTCGCCGCGGCGCGGGCATGGGTCGAGCACACGCCGGCTGCCGGCCCGTGGCTCGTCTTCGTCCGCACCCGCGCGACCGATCGCGATCTCCTCGATTTCGTGAAGGACCTGCCCCGCGATGCCGGCCAGAGCGGCCTCCTCCTGGCCGCGGTCGCCGACCCGAGTCAAGCGCCGGGACGCCAGGGGGTGAAGGCGCGGTCAGCGCTGTCCGACGCGATGCTGCGCGTGCCCCTGGTCATCCACTGGCCGGGCACCCTTCCGCCGGGCCAGCGCATCACGACTCCGACCTCGGTCGCGGATCTCGCGCCGACCCTGCTCGATCTCACCGGTCGGAGCGACACGACAGCGCGCGACGGGAGGAGTCTTGCCGGCCTGCTCGACCCGACTCGTGAGGCACCCGCCGAGCGCGAATTCGTGGTCTTCGAAGGACCTGGCCGGGCGGTCGGGGTGCGCTCGTCAACCGCCAAATGTATCGCCGCGCCTCCCCCCGCGGTGACCCAATGCTGGGACCTCAGCCGCGATCCCGAGGAGACGCAGCCTCTCCAGATCGGGCCCGGGCACCCGCTGGCCCGGCTGCGCGACGCCGCGACCGAGCTTGCTCACGAGTTCGCGTCAGCGGATGAACCGCCTCCGCCGGCAAGCACCGCCACGCCGGCCAGCGCACCAACGCCGCAGCGCTCGGGCGGCCCCTTTCTCATCCACCTCTCGGGGCGAGGCAGCGCACCGACGCCGGCCCCGGCGCGATCCGGGACAGCGCGATGAGGCGTCGCATCGCGCCGGGGCGCCCGCGCCTCTGGCAACTCGGTGCTTGCACACTTGCACTCACGCTTGTCGCGGCCTGCCATGCGGTCGTGTCTCCGGCCCGCGTGGTCGCCCACGCCGAACCGGCCCCGGCGACACCCGAGCAGGCCTGGGATCTCCTGGACCGCATTCTGGACGTCCATGTCGACGAGCACGGCCGGGTGAACCATGCCGCGCTGGCGCGCGACCCGCGCGCGCTCGAGCGCCTCTACCTCTGGCTCGCGCACACCAGTCCCGACGCCACGCCCGAGGCCTTTCCGAGCCGGGCCGACGCGCTCGCCTACTGGATCAACGCCTACAACGCGCTCGTGCTGATCTCGGTGTCACGGCACTGGCCGATCGCCAGCGTGGCCGAGGTACCCTCCCCCCGCCTGATCGGCCTCGTCTCGGACACCGCAGGCTTCTTCCGCGTCAACCAGTTCGTGCTCGGCGGCGAGCCGCTCAGCTTGCAATATTTGCGCGACGACGTGATCGGCGATCGGTTCGCCGACCCCCGCGTGCATTTCGCTCTCTCCACCACCACCCGGGCCTCACCGCGATTCCCCCGCCGGAGCTTCCGTGCGGCCGATCTCGACGCTCGCCTCGACGCCGACACGCAGATTTTCCTGGGCAGGGAGGATGCTCTCCATATCGACCTGGTACGACACGAGGTGCTGGTCTCTGCCATCTTCGGCGAGTACGCCAACGATTTTGCAGCATCCCCCGGGGCGCAGGGCAGCATGCTCGGGTGGCTCGCCGGGCATGCCCCCGCCGGAGAACGCCCGGCGCTCGAGAGGGCACGCGAGCAGGACTGGCCGGTACGCACCTCGCCCTGGGATCCGCGTCTCGATCCGGGCCCGCCCGTCGTACCTTGACGAGGGGAGATCGGTCGGGCGTCGGTCCCCGCATGGCCACGCCACACACGCGCACGCGCCGTGCGGTACCGGAGAAGTTCCTCGGCAAGCTCGTGATTCGCTTGCGGCGGGCGCTGGCTCAATGGGAGAGCTTCTCGAAAGAGCCCGTGCTTGGGATCTCGCGCCCCTGGGCAGCCTTCCCGTCCCGACACTGTCCCGACCGTTGTGTTTGGGCTCAGGGGCGGGTGATGGTCGGCGCCCGGCAACAGCGCACCCGTCCCGACACTGTCCCCACCGTTGTGTTTGGGCTCAGGCGCCGCCGGGGCCCGGGCGGCCGACGATCAGGCGAGCGTCTCCGCCTGCGGCCAGAGTCAGCTGCGCCCAGGCGACCTGGGTCTCTGCCTTGCCCGATGCCGTCGTCCAGGCAACCGAGCAGAGGACGAAATAATCGCCCGCAGGCAGCTCACTGAAGGAGAACCGTCCGCCCGTGTCGGTATTCTTGACCCACCAGATTTCGCCAGCGTCGACCCGCTTGGGCAGCCGGTCCGCCCCGACCACCTGCTGGCGGACCTGAGCCTGCATCCAGGTCGTTGCGGGCGTCAGGAAGACTGGCGTTGCGGGCGGCACGACGATCAGGCCACCGCCGACCGGCAGCCGGATTTGCCCCTGGATTCTCGCCGTTCCCGGCTGTCCGTAGGGCGCCGACTGCTGGCGCAGGAGAGCCAGATCCGTGCCTGTCGGCCCGTGATCCCCGCCCGCATAGATCGTGCCAGCAACGCCGGCGGCGAACCAGCCACAGCCCGCAGGCGCGAGCAGAAGAACGACGAATCCAAGGGCGCGTACGCGCGGCAAAAAGGGTGACATGAGTGTCTCCCTTCGGCTGCGCGCGCCCTCGTGTCAACCGAGACCACCGGCCGCTGCGGCCGATCCACGCGCGCGCGTCGCGGCGCGGCCTGTCAACCGAGACCACCGGTCGTGTTCGAAGCAGCGGAGAACAGCACCGCGCGCGCGCCCGGCCCGCGTTCGCGCACTCCGTTCGTGCGGGGGCGATCGTCACGCTGGGACCGCGGTGGTGGATGGCGGGCCCGCGCGCGAGGTTGCTAGCTTCGCCCGGATGCACCGCGCCCTCGCCGTCCTGCCGCGCCCCGTCCTGCGGGCGTTCGGTGTGCTTGCTGCGGCGGCGACAAGTGCCGTAACCTTCGTCGCCGCGCTCGGCCGGCGCGGTATCCCGCCGGGCGAGCGGGCCCAGCGTGCGCTCGGGCGGGCGCTGGCCGTCTTCTGCAGCCGCGCCGGTGCCACCTACATCAAGGTCGGCCAGATCGCGTCGACGCGCACCGATCTCCTGCCCGGCCCCCTCGTCGAGGAACTCGCGGCCCTGCAGGATCAGGTGCCACCCTTCCCCTTCGCGCAGGTCCGCACGATCATCGAAAACGACCTTGGACAGAAGCTCGAGGCGATCTTCGCGAGCTTCGATCCCGTACCGGTTGCGGCCGCTTCGGTGGCCCAGGTGCACCGGGCGGTGCTGCGCACGGGGGGTATCGCGGTGGCCGTCAAGATCCGCCGGCCCGGACTGCTCGAGAAAGTCGAGGTCGACCGGCGGTTTCTGCTCGCGGCGGGACGCTGGCTCGAGAAGCTCGTCCCCTCGCTGCGCTTGATCGCGCTCGAGGACGCGCTCGGTGCTTTCTGCGATGCCGTCCGGGCGCAGATCCACCTCATGCTGGAAGCGCAGAATAATCGACGCTTCCAGCGCAATTTTGCGGACGATCCGCAGATCCGCTTCCCACACCTGTATCCCGACGCTTGCTCGGATTCGGTCCTGACCATGGACTTTGTCGAGGGCGTGCACGAGAACCAACTCGCCCAGGCCGGCTGCGACCAGCGCGCAATCGTCGAGGCCGGATTGCGCTGCGTCTGCCGGATGATCTTCCTGCACGGCTTCACCCACGCCGACCTCCATCCGGGCAATCTCCGCTTTGCGCCACCCTCCACTGTCTACCTGCTTGACCTCGGCCTGGTCGGCACATTGAGCGACGCGGACCGGGTCACGGTGGCGCGCACGCTGTTTGCGTTCGCGACCGGCGACGGCCCGACGGTCGCCCGCCTCTTCCACGAGAACTCGCCCCACGCGGCACCACCCGACTACGCCGCCTACGAGGCGGACATCTGCCGGTTCGTCACGAGCCTCCAGCACCGCGGCCTCGCCAACATCCAGCTCACCCTCGAGATCGGCAAGATCTTCGACATTCTGCGCCGCCACCGCATCCAGGCACGCAGCCACATGACGATGGTCAACATCGCGCTGATGACGGTCGAGGGTCTCGCCCGCCGGCTCGCGCCCGAGGTCTCGCTGAGCGATGCGGCGCTGCCCTACCTCGCCGAGGCCCTGCGCGCCGCCGATGCCGCAGGCGGCCCGAGCGCAAGACAGAGCGCGTGCTAGCACCGACCCGGTAGTACGCCCGGTGGCCACGCCCAGAGCCACGGTTCCCGGCGCAAGCGGCCCGCAACACGGGAGAATAACAAATGTTTGTAGTGACTAATCGCATTCCGGTCGCGGCTGGACACGAAGCGGATTTCGAGGAGCGCTTCCGCAAGAGAGCCCAGCTGATCGACCAGTCGCCGGGCTTCATCAACAACTATGTCCTGCGCCCCGTCACCCGACGCTTCGACCACGCGACGGGTGCCTGGGTCGAGAGCAGCGAACAGGGCTACTACCTGGTCCAGACCTGGTGGCAGAGCGAGGCCGATTTCTGGAATTGGACACGCAGCGATTCCTTCCGCGCCGCGCATTCCAACCGGCCGCCCGCCGAGATGTTCGCCGGCAAGAACGTACTCGAGATCCACGAGGTCATCCTCCGCACCGATCGGCGCGAGGGCGAATGAGCCCGGGGCGCGCACCGGACGCCAGCCGGGCCAAGACCGAGCCGGGATCGCTCGAACATCTCGTGGAGAGAATGATCGGGGCGATTCGCCTGGCGCCCGAGACCTACGCCGAAATCGCGCGGGACCCCGCCGCCACGCGACTCGGACTGGTGGTGCTGCTGGCGGTCGGGCTGGCGCAGGGGATCGGCAGCTTTGCCGAGTTCGGCCGGGCCGGCGTCGTGCTCTCGCTCGGCTCGGCCTACCTCGGCTGGCTCTGCTCGTCGCTGCTGGTGTGGCTCATCGGGACGCGCCTGCTCGGCGGGAGTGGCGAGCTCGCCCGGCTGCTGCGCACGATGGCGTTTGCGGCTTCGCCGCAGTTCCTGTGGATCGCGGCCGCCCTGCCCCTCGGTTCGGCCGAGATCGTCCTGGCTCTCGGTATATTCTGCATGACATTGATCGCGCATGTCGTGGCGATTCGCCAGGCGCTCGGGCTGGGCACCGGCCGTGCTGTGGCCGCGTTCACCGGAGGCTTCGCTATCTTTGTCGTCGCGGCACTCGTCCTCGGGACGGTGGTGGGGCCACTCCCCGGCCTCGAGTCCGCGCCAAGCACCGCGTCGGGTACAGCCCCAGGCTCTGCTCCGGCCCCGCAGGCCCCGCGATGAGCGTTCGGCTGGTCAACGAAGAGAACGGCCTGGCGATCATCACGCTCGACCGCCCGGAGCGTCGCAACGCGCTCTCGCCGCGGGAACACCATTTGCTGCAGGACCTCTGCGCCGCGCTGCGCTCGGACTTCGAGACCCGGGTCGTGATCCTGACCGGCGCGGGCGGCGTCTTCTCGGCCGGTGCCGATCTCTCCAGCCCGCGCGAGGCCGGGCCGCCGCGCAACGATCTCGAGCGCCGCCACCGCGCGCGCATCGGCGATCGCACGGTGGCAGCACTCGATGCCCTCGACCAGATCACGATCGCCGCCATCGACGGCCACTGCATCGGGGGCGGTGCCGTGCTGGCGCTCGCCTGTGATATGCGCGTCATGTCGGAGGACGCCTGGTTGCGCCTGCCCGAGATCGAACTCGGCATGCCGCTCACCTGGGGCGCCCTGCCCCTCCTGATGCGCGAGATCGGCCCCGCCCGCACGATCGAGTTGGTCACCACCTGCGAGCGCATCGAATCCGCCGACGCCCTGCGCTGGGGCCTCGTCAATCAAGTCGGCACGGGGCCGGCACTGGCAACGGCACGCGAGCTTGCCGCGCGCATCCTGCGCCAACCGGCCCTACCGGTGGCGATGACCAAGTCGGTCGTGCGTGGGCTGCGGGCCGGCTTCCGTCAGGGCGATCTCACCGAAGCCGACGGTGACCTCTACTGGCTCGCGATGCGGACCGGCGGGCTTGCCATCCCCGAGAAACACGCCCGCAAAGCAGACGACACCGCCCAGAAGAAGGACTGACCCGCGCGGCGCGCGCCACATGCAAGGCGGGAGGGTCTTCCGGTTGCGCGGCAGGGGGAACCGTCAACGCTCACGGCCGGCGGCAGGCCGCGGGAGTGGCATCCCCCGGCCGAGGGTCTAGGATCGGCGCGTGGCCGAGCGAGACCTCTACAAGATCCTCGACATCGAACGTTCTGCTTCGCGCGACGACATCCGCAAAGCGTATCGACGTCTCGCGCGCAAGCATCACCCCGACGTCAATCAAAATGACCCCAAGGCGGCCGAACGCTTCAAGGACGTCTCGTTTGCCAACGACGTCCTCTCCGACGACGAGAAGCGAAAGCTCTATGACGAGTTTGGCGAGTCCGGCCTCGCCAGCGGTTTCGACGCCGATCAGGCCCGTGCGTGGAAGCGCTGGCAAGACGGCCGCCAGCGCAGTCCCTACGGCAGCCAGGTGGACTCGGGCATCGATCTGGAGGATCTGCTCTCGGGCTTCTCCGGGCCGGGCCGGAGGGCCAGCGACGAGGACAGCGCTTTCTTCGGCGGACTCGGCCGCAGAGCCCGCGGCCCACGCCGGGGGGCGGATACCGAGGGCTCGATCACCGTCGATTTTCTAGATGCGGTGCGCGGCCGCCAGGTAGCGCTCAGCGTCGACGGACGCGGCCAGATCAAGGTGACGCTGCCTCCAGGGACGGTCGACGGGACCCGGATCCGCCTGGCCGGCCAGGGTGGCACCGGCCCGGGCAAGGCGCCCCCGGGTGACCTCTACTTGACTGTCCGACTCCGGCCCCATCCCTTCTTCCGCCGCGAGGGCGACGACATCCATCTTGCCTTGCCGGTGACGGTGTCCGAGCTGCTGCGCGGCGCCACCGTCCGCCTGCCGACGCCCGACGGTGCTGTCGATCTCAAAATTCCAGCCCGATCACCCAATGGCCGCAAGCTCAGGGTGCGCGGCAAGGGGGCCACCCGACATCCGACGGCCGACAACACGGCACCCCAGGGGGATCTCTACGCCGAGCTCGTCGCCACGTTGCCCGAGGGCGGCGACCAGAGCTCGATCGAGAAGGTCGCCCTCGAACTCGACGCCCTCTACGCGGGCCAGGACGTCCGCCGGGGGCTTGGGGCAGGGCGATGACAAGCTACACCCGAACCCAGATCGTCGAACTGCTGCACGTCGACGAGGGTTTCGTGGCATTGCTCGAAGAAGAGGAGATCGTCTTCGTCGACGAGCCCGAGGCCACGCCGCAGACCTACTCCGAACGCATGCTCGAGCGCGTACGGGTCGCCGATTCGCTGGTGCACGAACTCGAAATCGACCTCGCCGGCGTCGCGATCATTGTCCGGATGCGCGAAGAGATGGCCACACTTCGGCAGGCCCTTCTTCGGGCGCTCGCCGGTGGTGGGCCGCCCCGCTGACACCTGCTCACAGCGAAGCCGCCCGCTCGTGGGGCGTCGATCCCAACTCGCCGGTGGTGAACCCGGCACGCGGACGCCTGCGCGCAGCGCGTGGGGCTCAGAAAACGACCTTGAGGCCCGCGCCGGCGGCGAAGGTCTGGAAGTCTCCGAGATCGCGGGTCGGCATCAGATAGGCCGCCTCGACGAAGAGACCGAGGTCGTCCGTCAACGGCACGTCGATTCCCGTCGCGACACGGCCCGCGAAACTGGTCGCCGCCGCTTCACCGAGCCCCGGCACGCCATGCACGCGAAGATTGCCGTGGGCAAAGCCAATGCCGCCCGAGAGCCAGGGCTGGCAGGTCGACCAGGGCACGATCAGACGACCGCTCACGGTGAAGGACTGGCTGCGGTAGCGCGCCGACGCACCGGCTTTGTCTGCTCCAAAATCCGCAGCAAACTCGTAGAGGGCCTCGGTGGCGAAGATTTCGTCGTAGCGATAGCCCCCACGCAAGCCGAAGCCGGCACTGGCGCCGAAGTCGGCCTCGCCCGCCGCGTCCTGGAAGGCCGGCACGAACGCAGTGGCGTTGGCGCCGAGGAAGCCGCCCTCGCGGTTGAAGTCACCCGACGCCGGAATCTCCGCGGCCGTGGCCGAGGCCACCGCCGCGGCAAGCACCGCGATCACCGCCACCGCGCGCCATGCCCGCCCCACCCCTGCCGACATTCCTCTGTCCATCTCCGCCTCCAGCTCTCGCCCCTGAACGCGGCACGCGCCGCGGTGTCCGGCGCCAGGCGCCGTTTTCCTGCTCCCAGCGTCCCCTCAAGTCCGCCCGAGCCGCTCCGCATCTGCCCCCCGCAAATGGCCAAAATGTCGCTCGTAGTCCTGCACCGTGCGACGGATGACCTCGTAGGCCTCTTCACGCCCGTACACGTGCGGGATCTCGACCCGGACCGGGGCCGTCCCGGGAATCTGCTTGTAGGTCAGAAAATAATGCCGCAGGCGTTCGATGACCTGCGCCGGCACGTGTTCGAGTTCGGTCCAACCGCCATAGATCGCGTCGCCCTCGAGCACCGCGATGATCTTGTCGTCGGCCTCATTGCCGTCGATCATGCGCAAGCCACCAATCGGCATGGCGCGCACGAGAATGTCGCCGCGCGGGATGTCGCGCTCCGTGAGAACACAGATATCGAGCGGGTCGCCATCGCCCTGGATCCCCGGCCGCCCGACCCGCGCGGAGCAGAGCGCGCCGCACTCCTCGGCACAGTAGGTCCGCGGGATGAAACCGTAGAGAGTCGGGTAGACGTTGGAGAACTTCTGCGGCCGGTCGATCTTCAGGAGACCACTCTCCTTGTCGAGTTCGTACTTCACGGTGTCGCTCGGAACGATCTCGATGAATGCCATCAAACTGCGCGGCGCGTCGTCGCCGAGCGCGACACCATGCCAGGGGTGGCGACGATAGAGTCCGGGCAGATGCGCTGCGGAAACCTGGTCGGGCCGGTCTGGCATTCGCCTCGCCTATCACAGTCCCGGACGCTAGTCCCAGGAGAGTGACCGCTGTCCTCTTCGTGCTCGCGGTCGCGGCCGCGCTGGTGGCGATGGGGCTGCGCCGTCAGCGCCGGAATCGTCAAAGGCGCGCTGCGGCAAGCCGGCCGGGGGCCACGCCCGACACGGCGATCTGGGTGCGCTCCTTCGACGAGATCGACGAACACCTGCGCCGGAGTTGGTGCGGCTGCGGCGGGATCCTCGAGCCGCAGGGCGAGAGCTCACGCGAGGAGGGCGGTCGCCGGCTCCGGGTCGCGCGACTCGTCTGTCAGGAGTGCGACGAGAGCACGACCCTCCACTTCGACACGACCGACCTGGTGCACTGAGCCGCGCTGTCGGCGTCGGCGCCCGACGACACGACCGACCTCGTGCACTGGGCCTGCCTCTCGCGCAGGCCTTCGCGGCGCGGCGCCCACACGGCCACGGCGCTGCCCGGGCGCGTTCAGCGAGCCCCGCCCGCGCCCTCCATGACCTCGAGCGTGGCCCGATGCTCCTCGGCTTCGGTCTTGACCGGCGCTTCACCACGCGCGCCGCGCCCCAGCACGCCGAGGATCGTGTCGTCGTCCGAGAGAGTCCCGTTCAGGTCGCCCTGGTAGCGCGCGCCACGCAACGTACCGCTGCCCTGTCGATCTAAACCCTCGGCGCCGTGCTCGAAGAACCCTCGGCGGGCTTCGGCATCCTCGGCGGTGCGCCGCTTCTCGGCCGCGCTCTGCTCGCGCATCACCTGCCCCGGGACCTCGTCGGCCCGGGAGCAGACAGGCTGCAAGAGCACGGCACTCACGAGGACCCACCCGAACCGCGCCCGTCCGACCATCATTCGTTTGTCTCCCATCGCAGCACCCGCACCTGCTCCGGCCACGCGCCGGACCAACGCTTCTCGTCTCGATTGCAGCACAGCTGAGCGACCACGGGAACCGCTTCCCCCGGATCAAGGGGCCGCGGTCGGCCCGCCGAAGGCGCACGTTCGGCGCCGTCGCCGAATCTACCACCCCCGGTGGGTCAAGGGGCCGCGGTCGGGCCCCCGTTGCACGTGCGGCTCGCCGGCGCCGCACTATCGCAAGCAAACGCATCGCGGATGCCGTGCGTGAGCGTCCCGCAAGCGGTCGAGCGGGCGCTGCGAAACGCGGTCGCCTCGTCCTCGGCCGCCGCGGTGGCGCAGTTGCGGCCGCCGCCGAATTCCATGCAGACCGCGCATTCGACCTGGCCCACCGAGAGGGTGAACCAGACGAGGAGTGCTGCCAGCAGAGCAAGACCCGCTAGCGTCCATCCGCTGGCACGGCTCATCGCGCCTCTTTGCCGCCGGCCGCCGCGCGCAGCGAGCCGCCGGTGGCGGGTGCGTCGGCGTGGCCGCCCCGCACGAGGGCCAGCGCCACCACGGCACTCAAATTGGTCACAACAAAAGCCATGAACACCGGCGTGTAGCTGCCGACCTTGTCGTAAATCCACCCCGCCAGCAGCGGCCCGGCGCTGCCACCGGGCACCAGTGCCAGCAAGAGCAGTCCGTAGATCGCGCCGAGATGCGCCGCTCCGAAGCAGCGCACCACCAGCAGCGGCACCACCACGTCCTCAGCGGCGGTCGCCACACCGTGCAGGAGCAGGAATCCCGGGATCGCGCCGGGCAGCCGCGGCCAGAGGAGCAGCAGGCCAGCGGCGACGAGGAGCGTAAAGTTGCCCACCGCCGCGACGCGCACGCCCACGCGATCGGAGAGCGCTCCTGCGACAAGCTTGCCCACCAGCCCCACCCCGATCATGGCGCTGAAGCGAGTGGCAGCCTCGGCATCGGAATGGCCGATGTCGGAGAGCCACGCCACCATATGGGTATTGACGCCGATCCGGTAGAGGTAGAAGGCAAAGAGCGCCCACGCGATCAACCAAAAATCACGAGTGGCCAGAGCCTGCCGTGCCGTGACTGCCGTGGCGGGCACCAGCAGCGCAGGCGCGACAGACTCGCCGGGTTGAACAGCCTGCTCTCGCTCTTCCACCGCCGTGCCGGATGCCCGAAGCGCAGACGCGACTGGCAGCGTGGTGGCTTGCGGCGAAGGTCGGGTCGCCAGCCGTTCGGGTTCGCTCCGCCGCGACGGTCGCCCGACCGCGAGGGCGGCCGGCAGCAGCACGAGCCAGAGCCCGGCACCGATCCCGGAGAAGCCGGCGCGCCACGACGTACCGGCCGCCAGCTCGGTTGCGATGAGCGGGCCGAGTGCGCCGCCGATGTTCGAGCCGACAAAGACGATGCCCAGAGCCAGGCCCGGATTGCGCTCGAAGCGGGAGGCGATCACCGCCGAAGTCGGAAGATCTCCCAGACAGGCCACCGCAAGCCCGATTCCAACCGCGATCACATAGAATTCCGCGGGCGTCTCCATGTGGCCGGCAAGCCACAAGGCGAAGCTCATGAGAATACTGCCCAGCACAAGGACCGGCCGTGCCGCGCCGTCGGCGAGCCGGCCGACCAGGGGACCGGCGAGCGCCACCGCGGTGCTCATCACCGGCTGGGCGGCGGCGTAGGTGGCGCGCGACCAGCCGAGGTCGTCCGCCACGGGTTTGAGGAAGACCGGGAAGACATAGCCGCCGAGACCCATGCCGATCTGACAGACGAGACAGGCCACGACCACGATCCAGTGCATGACCCGCCCCTCGCTCAGACCGGCAACCCCATCGAGATCCGCAGGGCACAAAATTCCTCGGTCCAGCGCCCGGCCTCGTCGCGCACCACGAGTGGGGGCAACTCGACGCCTCCGGCAGCTCCGTCGACACTGTCCGCCCCGGCGCCCGCCCGTGCCTCTTCCTCCGGCCAGACAAGCACATGCACCCAGAAGAGCGGTGCCTTGCCGGCGCGCGGCACGACCGGACGCGTCGCGCGCAGGACGAGTCCCGCCGCCCGGGCCGCGCTCTCGATCCGACCGCCGGGACCGCCCGGCAGGCAGGCAACGAATCGACCACGCAGGGCCAGCACGCTGGCCGCCGCAAGGCAGTAGCTCTCGATGCCGCCGCGAGTTTCGATGCGACAGCGGCGGCGCTGTTCGTCGGGCGAGGCCAGCGCCCGACCCTCCGGGAAGTAGGGCGGCGAGCCCGTCACCAACTCGAAGCGACGGTCCGCAACGAGTTCGGACGCGCACGCCAGATCACCCTCGACCACCCCGACCCGCTCCTCCAGACCGTTCCAGCGCAGCGAGCGCCGCGCGAGCGCAACGCTCTCGGGCTGGATCTCGATGCCCGTGCCGGTGCTCTCCTCGAGCCGCCACGCCAGCAACATCAGGATCGAGCCGATGCCGCAGCCGAGGTCGAGGAAGCTCGTCGGCGGTGCGCCGGGCGTGGCGCAACCGGGCTCGACCGCGAGCTGGGCCGTGACCAGATCGTCGAGCGACCAGCGATGGCCACCGAGTCGCTGGAAGATCCGGAAGTCGCCGGCGAGGTGACAGAGGTCTTCGCCCGGAGCGGGAAGCAACGCGGGATCGCCGCAATCGCCAGCCGGCCGTGGTCCCGGAGCCTGCCAGCCGGGGGGCCGACGCGCGGGTCGCACGATGCCCGCCGCCGCACCGGCCGAATGCCGTGCCGGGACGAGCGGGGATGCCGGCGTCATGTGATTGTTTCCTGACGTCCACTGCTGCAGCAGCACCCCGCCCGGAGTCGCGGACCATCGTCATGCTGTGGTTTACTGCGACCGGCAGCAGCAGCCCGCGCGGAGTCGCGCACCATCGTCATGATACTATTTCAGGCCACCGGGACGTAGCAGCGCCCCGCGCGGAAGCGTACGCCGTCGTCATGCGGTGGTTCCGCCAGCAGCAGCAGCCGCCGCCACCAGCCATCCCGGAGTCGCGCGCCGTCGTCACGACCGGGCGCTCCCGCGCCGACGCCCCGGCGAGGGGGCCAGCGCAGGACCCGTCACCGCGGCCGATCGCACTCTGCGGGCGTCCGCCCGGAGCTTCCTCTCGAGCAGCGGCCGCACCGCATCGCCACAGATTTCCACGATCTCTTCGCGGTACGCCGCGAGCACGCTCGGCTGTCCGGGCAACTCGCCGCGTGGGGCAACACAGCCGATCCGCCCGGCCGCCGGCTGGACCAGAACGCGCACCCGTGGCCCCTCCTGCTCGAGCGTCACCGGCCAGTGGCGGCAGGCGGCCGGCTTGACCGCGGGCACGGCACGATTGGTCTCGAGCGCAAGCTGGTGAATCGTGCAAAGCGAACGCTCGGCAGTCCGCTTCAGAAAGGGACACGAACCGTCCTCGCGCGGCTCGATCAGGAGGTCGGGTGGATCCTCATCGACGAAAACGTTGGCGTAGCGCCCGTTTCCGAGACGCAGTGCGGGCAGGCGGCAGGCGAGTTCATCCATCAGACCGTCGATGGCCCGCACCTCGCGAGGCGAGACCTCGACCGCCAGCTCCTCGCAGCAGGTAAAGGCACGCGGGCAGCCGTCCGGCCAGCAGCGGACAGCGAGATCGGTCAGGCTCGAATCGAGGACAAACATCGACGGCAAGCGCCTAAGCACCCCGCACCTTCGGGTGGAAGCTCCCGCAGTGAAACCCGACCGCCCGCCGATTCGCCTGACGCACACGGCCGCACAGAACGGCCCGGAGAAGCGCCACCCGATCGGCGCAATGGCAAGTCACTGGCGCCCCGCGGGCCGAGTGCGCTGCATTTCCGCATGTGCGCCTCGCGACAACGCTGGCACCCCGGTTGCGTAGGCCGAGGCCCGAGAGAGTCGCCATGCCCACCTCACCCCTCACCGCCACTGAATCGCTGAGCGTCGTCCGACGCCGCCTCGGCCTCGCCCAGGAGGAACTCGCCCGCCTCCTCGGCGTATCCGTGCTCGCCGTGGACCGCATGGAGCGGGGCTACCTCGCCCCACCGCGTTCCCTCGCCGAGTCCCTGCAGCAGTTCTCTCACCGGCTAGAACGACTCGGCTGACCCGCCGCCCCCACCGGCCGTGCCGGGGGATGACTTTCTACCCACGAGGCGTCGGCACCAACTCCGGTTCGTCGGCACCCGTCGGCTTCCTCTTGAACGCGGCGTGCCTTGCGACCAACGAGGCGACGGCACCGGAGAGCCGCTCCGCCGTTGGCAAGTGGAGAAATTCGTTCGGGCCGTGGGCGTTCGATCCCGGGCCGAGCACGCCGGTGATGACAAACTGGGCATCCGGGAAACGCTCGCCCAGCATCCCCATGAACGGGATCGTGCCGCCCTCGCCCATGGCCGCCCCGTCCCGCCCGAACCATTCTTTTGACGCGACAGCCAGCGCCGTGGCAAGCCAGGGCGCCTCCGGCGGCGCGTGCCAGCCCGGCTGGCCATGACCGTGGAAGCGGACCATGGCACCCTGCGGCGGATCCGCCTCGAGCACGCGCTGCATTTCCTTGATGGCGGAGGAAGCGTCGACGCTCGGCGGGAGGCGCATCGAGAGACGCAGCAGAGTCCGGGGCCGCAGCACGCTGCCGGCGTCGCCGGGCGCTGGCAGGCCGTCTCCGGCGATGACCGAGAGCGCCGGACGCCAGGTGCGCGCCAGCACGCAGGCCTCGGGACTGGTCACGACCGGACGCGTCGCGCCGGCCCACGGAAAACGGTCCCAGACCGCCGCGCCGAGGATCTCCGCCGTGCGCCGCGCCTGCTCCACCCGCAGCAGCGGGATCTCGGGGTTCAGAATCGGCAGGCGGATCGCACCCGTCGCGACGTCCTCGAGGCGATCGAGCAGGCCACGCAAGAGCCGAAAACTCGAAGGCACGATGCCACTCGCGTCCCCCGAGTGCACGCCCTCGGTGAGCACCTCGACCTCGAGATTGCCCATCGCGATGCCGCGCAGCGAGGTCGTCGTCCACAGGCGCTCATAATCGCCGCAGCCCGAATCGAGCGCGACCACCAGTTCGACCGCACCGAGCCGCTCGCCCAGCGCCTCCACCCAGGCCGGGAGATCCGGGCTGCCGCTCTCCTCCGAGCATTCGATCAAGGCCAGACATCGGGCGTGCGGGAGCGCTTGTTCGGCCAGCGCCCGCAACGCGGCCACGATCGCGAACACGGCGTAACCGTCGTCGGCACCGCCGCGGCCGTAGAGTCGATCGTCACGCAGGACCGGCGTCCACGGGCCAAGGCCTTCGTGCCAGCCGGTCATCTCGGGCTGCTTGTCGAGGTGTCCATAGAGCAGGATCGTGCGCTCTCCGGTTGCTGCCTCGGCGGGCACGACCGCGGCCGGGGACGCTGCGCTGCGGGCCGGCATCTCGATGGTCAAGAGCGGTGTACGACCGGGCATGCGGAGAACCTCGACCGCAGCACCGGGCGGCAGATGCTCGCGGGCGAACCTCTCGGCCAGAGCGACGGCCCGTTCGATATGGCCGTGCTCGGCCCAGGCCGAATCGAACGCCGGCGAACGCGCCGGGATAGCAATGTATTCGACCAGGGCGTCGCGCGCAGCACCACTCCAGAGCGCGCGGAGACCGGCGCGGGCGCGCGCCACATCGAGAAGCTCGGCCCCGCTCGCCGAAGTGCTCGCGACGCCGGCATTCGTCCCGTCCAGGTTCGACATCGGCGCGACCCTACCAGAACGCGGGCAGGCGGCTTGGCCCCGAACCGCCCGCCCGGGGAGATCCCCGGCTTGCCGGGGGCTCGCGCCTCTGCGACCCCGGAGGTGAAGCTCATGACGCCGCCTGCCCCGCCAACTCGACCAGACCCGCCGCGTGCCGCGCCCCCTGCCCACAACTCGCGCCAGCCACCGCCCGACATGGGCGTGAGCACGGCGCTGCCGCGCGTGCTCACGCCGGTCTTCCTGCGCCTGCTGGTCGGCAACTTCCTCTACTTCATGACCTTCGCGACTTTCTTCTTGCTGCCGATCTACATCCACCAGCTCGGCGGCAACGATCAGACCGTGGGGCTGGTGATGGGCATCAGCGGCGCGTCGAGCCTCGTCGGCGTGTTCGTGGTGGCGGCACTGATCGACCGCGTCGGGGCGCGGCTCTTCTCGCGCATCGGATTCGCGGGGATGGCGCTGGTAGCGCTGGCCTTCAGCACGATCGACCACCTCGGGCCCGAGCTCTTCGCCCTGCGCGTCGTGCAGGGTCTGGTGTTCGCCTGCGGCTTCAACGGAAATTCGACACTTGTGGTGATGCTGGCGCCACCCGAACGGCGGGCCGCAGCACTCGGCTTCTTCGGCATCTCGACGCTGACGACCCACGCTCTCGCGCCAGCGATCGGCGAACAGGTCGCCGCCCTGGTCGGCTTCCGGGTGCTCTTCGGCGTCGTCGCGGCCTTCTCCGCGCTGGGACTGGCGCTCACCTGGTCGCTGGCCGGCCCGACTCCGCGTCATATCGGCCGGCGGTCCGCGCCTCTGCCGGTCTCGACCACGCTTGTGACAACCATCGCCGCGACCGCACTCTGTGGGGTCAGTTTCGGTTCGGTCATGACCTTCGTGCCCACCTTCACGATGCTGGCAGGGCTCGGACCGGTGGCCACTTTTTTTCTCTCCTACACATCTGCCGCGATCGGGTCGCGCTTCTTTGCCGGCTCGCTCGCCGATCGCGTCGGTCACGCGCGAGTCATCCTGCCCGGAATGTTCATGCTCGCGCTCTCGATCGCCGCACTGGCGACGGTCGAGTCCACCTGGCAGCTCGTCGCGGTCGGAATCTGGTTCGGTTTGTCACAGGGCGTGGTCTTTCCGACGCTCAACGCCTGGACCGTCGGCCTCGGCGCACTCGAACAGATCGGCCGCATCCAGTCGATCTTCAATGGCGCGTTCAACGTCGGTATCACGCTGGGTGCGCTCGGCTTCGGGCCGGTGGTGGCCCGCTTCGGGCACCGGCCCATGTTCGTCGCCGCCGGCGGGGCCTCGCTCGGCGCGTTGGGGCTCTTTGCCACGGCCTGCGCCGCGCACGTGCGCGACCCGGCCCCACTGCACGCCGCGACAGACGAGCCGCCGGCCGCCGGCCCGGAGCTCGGCGCTTGACGCGGCCCCGTGCCGCACGGCTCTGGCGCTGGTTGCGCCACTCGCTCGGCCTCGTGCCGACACTCGACCTGCATGGATTTCGCGTCCCCGAAGCCCTGGCGGCCACCGACGCCTTCCTGCGCGACGCCCAGGCGGCGGGCGAGCCCGCCGTGCGCATCATCTACGGCAAAGGCCATGGCTCGCCCGGCGGCGTGGGCGTGTTGCGTCGCGCCGTGCCGGACTGGATCGAGCAGCACGCCAATGAGCGGATCGCGAGCCTCGAACGCGACCTCGACCGCAGCGGCGAGGACGGCGCGCTGCGGATTCAGCTCCGACCGCCGGCCCGGCGAGACTGATCTGGCGTAGAAAGGGGGCGGCCTGAGATCTCTGCATCAGGCCATATTTGGTGGCGGCGCAGCTCGGCCGAAGTGTGCAACCCGGCCGCCCCGCGGGCGACCCCGCCTTGGACCTGATCCCGCCATCCCCTGACAGGAGTCGATGATCATGCGAGTCCATCCCGTCCAGCGTACCGCCCTGCTGCTCGCGGCCGTCCTCCTCGCCTCGCTCGCGCGCCCAGCCACGGCGACCGTCGCCACGGCAACCGCCACCGCCGCAGGCCAGCTCCACACCTGCGCCCTCACAAACACCGGCGCCGTCCTGTGCTGGGGCAGCGACGAAGCAGGCATGCTCGGCAACGGCGACCGGATCAATCCACCCCCAGCGCCGTCAGCGGCCTCTCCTCGGGCGTCGCCGCCATCGCCGCGGGCGGCAACCACACCTGCGCCCTCACTACCGGTGCTTGCGCCGTCCTGTGCTGGGGCTCCGACGAATTCGGCCAGCTCGGAAACGGCGGTATCAACACAAATCAGCTCACGCCCGGAGCCGTCAGCGGTTTCTCGTGTGGCGCAGACGATCTGGACGGCGACGGCACGGCGGATGCCACCGACAACTGTGCGAGCGTCGCCAACCCCGACCAGGTGGACACGGATTCGGACGAGGTCGGTGACGCCTGCGACAACTGCCCCGCGACCTGCAACCCCGATCAGGGAAATTCTGACGGCGACGCAGGCGGTGGCGACGTGTGTGATGTCTGCCCGGCGATCGACGAGGCCGGCGAGCCGGCCGAGTGTGCGAGCGCCGCCCACAACACATTCCTCGCCTGCTGCCGCGACGGCGCCGCCGAGGGAGTCTCGGTCGATGCCGACGGCCCTGCGTGCAGCGCAGCCAGCGACGTCACCTTCCAGACTCCGCCCGATCCCCACACCGGCACCACCGTCACCGTCAAAATACCCTCGGGCGCGGTAGACGGCCCGACCTCGATCTCGGTCACGCCGATGACCCAGGGCGGCAGCGATTTCGTCCTCAACGCGGGGGCCGGGAGGTTCGTGACCGAGGCGATCATGGAGCCGGCGGGGACGACGTTCGACCCGCCGCTGCTCATTTGCATGGCGTGGCTGGACGCCGACAATGACGGCTTCGTCGACAACGTCGACGGGGTCAATGAGGCCAACATCCGCCCGACCCTGCACAAAGACACGCCCTACACCGAGGTCATCCTGGAGCGAAGCTGCAGAGCGCAGATTGCATGCGGACCTCTCGGCCCCGACGGCCTGCCGGTTACGCCCCCCGGGACGCCTGGCGATTCGACGCTGGATGCGTGCTGCTCGGCCTCGGACAACGTCTATTGCTTCGAGGTCAACCACTTCTCGGCCTACGCCCTTGCCGACCTGAGCTGCGCGGGTACTGCGACAGGGCGGGTCATCGCCACCCGGATGGACCAACCCGCCGGCACGCAGGGACTCAAGGTCAAGGGCGAGTTCGATATGGGCGCGCAGGCGACCGGTGGCATCGACCCGACGAGGAGCGGCTTCGAACTGGTGATCTTCTCGGCCGGAGACACACCGCTCTACCAGGTCACGTTGCCGGCGGGCGCGTACTCGCCAGCCACCGGCGAGGGCTGGAAGCCCCGTGCGGGCGGCGGCAGTGCGCAGTGGCAGAGCAAGACCGGAATCGCCGGCGTGACCAAGGTCAAGCTCGCATGGGACAACGCCACTGGACAGGGCAGCTTCGATCTCAAGGGCAAGGACCTCTCGCTGCCGGCGACGGCGGCCGACCTGCCGCTCCGGGCCGAGGTGCGACTCGATCCGGGAGCGCTGAGCGGACGCTGTGGCGTGGCAAGCTGGACTGCGCCGGGCGGCGGGTGCGCCTTCAACGGCTCGGGCTCGACTCTGCTCTGCCAGTAGGCCGCGTGCGCGAACGCACGGGAGAGGACATCGTAGGTGCCACCGAGCACCGCCTGCGCGTCCGGCGGAGTAGACCGCATGCGCGAAGGCACCGGAGAGGACACCCTCTCTCCCCGCGCCTTCTCCCGCAGATGGAGGAGGCTTGAGCTTGACAGCGCGACGACAGGCACCACGTTCCCTGGCCGCCCACTCTTCCCGCCGCCCGTGGCCCTGCTGATGGAGCGGCCTCGCGGTCGTCCTTGAAAGGTCCCGCGCCGGCACTCCCTCCGGACTCGTTCGACGCAGCGCGTTGATCGCCTCTTTGCTGCCTTCGCGCATGCGGGGCGGGAGGCGGCGTGCCCCGAAAATCCGGCATACCCGGCGTGCCGTGGTGGCAAAGCCCGGCGCAAGAGAGCACGCTCCTCCCATGACCCCGATCCGTTGGTTCTTCCTCGCCGAAACTTTGGTTTGGCTGCCCTACGGCATCTATCTGCTCCTCGCACCCGGAGCGCTCGCGGAGATCGCCACGATCAGCGCGGCAACTCCGACCGGCATGACCGAGCTGCGCGCGATGTACGGCGGCCTGCAAGTCGCCCTCGGCGCCCTGTGCGCCACGGCCCTCGGTCTGGAGGGGATGCGTAACCCAGCATTGACGACTCTCCTCTTTCTCGCGACGGGGCTCGCCACAGCAAGGCTCTACGGTCTCTCGGCCGATGGCGGACTCTCCGTCTACACCGGCTTCGCGATCGTGTTCGAGATCCTGACCGCTGCGGGGGCGGCCTGGTTCAAGCTGCGACACTGAATCCCGGCCGGCCCGCACCTCTGCGCCGGCTGCCCGCAGGGCCGGGTCCCGTGACATCCCAAGGTGGCCCGGCGCGGTGAGCGAATCTCCGCCACCCGAGACGCGCCAGGTCTGATGCCGGCCCAGCGGGCGAATCGTCCGGCAGACACGGAGCGACCTTGCCCGCGGTGCTGGGATGCACCGGGGTGCTCGGGGCCAGCCGGCGAATCTCCCGACGGACGCGGAGCGAAGTTCCTCTTTAGATGCGCGGATCACCCGTGCTAGCGCAGCCGTGTGTTCGAGAGCCTCTGGCCCCTCTGCCGCGTGCCGCGCGACCTGAACGAGGTCCTGAGTATCCGCGCCGGGGCCGAGTGCGATCCCTCTCAGGTGGGCATCGATCCGCTCGCGCCGGATTGGATCTGGCAGGCCGCCGAGCAGCTCTACGCGAGCGGTGCCCATCCCGCTGTCTCCCTCTGCGTGCGCCGACGCGGCCGCGTGCTGCTTGACCGCACGCTCGGCCACGCGGCGGGCAACGCGCCGGGTGATCCGCCCGGTGGCCCGCTGATCCCGGCCACCGTCGAAACGCCGATCTGCCTCTTCTCGGCGTCGAAGCCGGTGACGGCGATCGTCCTCCACCTGCTCGAGGAACAGGGCCGCCTGCACGCTGACGACCCGGTGGCCGAGTATATTCCCGAATTCGCGCGCCACGGCAAGCACACCATCACGATCCGGCACATGCTGAACCACCGCGCCGGAGTGCCGAATCCGGCGCCCGGAACCCTGGACGATCTCGACGTGCTGCGCGATCCGCGCACGATCATCGAGGTTCTTTGCGACCTCGAACCCCTGTGGCGCCCCGGCCACCGCCTCGCCTACCACGCCGTCACAGCAGGTTTTCTGTTGGCCGAGATCGTCCGGCGGGTGACGGGTGACGACATCCGCACCGTGCTCGCG
Organism: Pseudomonadota bacterium; assembly: GCA_005777805.1. Classification (GTDB taxonomy): domain Bacteria; phylum Desulfobacterota; class Binatia; order UBA12015; family UBA12015; genus SXLG01. The sequence goes on along the minus strand of SXLG01000017.1, from coordinate 1,859 downwards.
CGGGAGATCCTCGACCCGCTCGGCTTCCGCTGGATGAACTTCGGCGTGGCTCCGGCCGACGTGGCGCTGGTCGCCGAGAATGCGGTCACGGGCCCGGCCGCACTGCCACCGGCATCGACCCTGGTCCGGCGCGCGCTCGGGCTCGACCTCGAGACCGTCACGCGATTCTCCAACGATCCGCGTTTCCTATGCTCGATCTTTCCCTCGGCCAACGTCATCGCCACCGCCGACGAGGCGTGTGCGTTCTTCGAGATGCTGCGCCGGCATGGCGAACTCGATGGCACACGAGTGCTTGACCGGCGCACGGTGATGCGCGCGATCGGCGAACAGGGTGGGTTCGAACCCGACCTGACCCTGATCCTGCCCTTCCGCTATTCGATGGGCTTCATGCTCGGCGCCGAGTGGTTCAGCCTCTACGGTCCGCACACGACCGAGGCTTTCGGCCATCTCGGACTGTCCAACATCATCGTCTGGGCCGATCCGGCTCGCGATGTAAGCGGGGCACTCCTCACGAGCGGCAAGCCGCTGGTCTATCCCGAGATCTTCTACCTCTGGGAGACGATGCGCCGGATCGGCACCGCCTGCCCACGCGACGGTCAAGCGGCGTAATCTACCTGCTCCGGGCGGCGTGCGATCGCGATGAGCCAGGCCGTGGCCGCGCGACCCAGGCGCAGAGGGCCGGGCATGCCCCCTGGCTCCGCCCGAGAAAGCACTCGGGCACTCCCCATGTCACCTGCCATATTCTCGGCCCCGTTCCCGCCGCAGCGGACCGGTCAGACCCGGCATTCGCCCGTTTGGAATCGCAAGAAAGTCCATCACCATAGAAAATGGCTGGAACTTTGGACCTGTTCGGTGTCAAAGTCGTTCGGCGGAACCACCCCCATCTCCCGCCTTCACAAGCTGTGCCGAGTCTCCGTTCTTGGTTTCAAGTCTTGATCTCTCGACAAGGAGGAACACCCCGCTCGCACCCAAGATCGCCGTCATCCCGCCGGCCATGAAGATCGTGCTGCCCTGTCCGCTCGCCGGACGCGACGCGCGCGGATCGGCCGGCGTGCGTTGGCCGGATTCGGGGCTCTCGCCCTCCTCGTCGCAGCCACGCCGCGCCAAGCGACCGCAAACGCCGGGGATCTGTCGAGCCCTGACTTCGCGGCTTCGGCGCCACTCACCTACAGCCACGACGCCGGCGGCGGTGCCTACAACGACGGCTCGGCTGGGCGGGCGCTGGATACGGTCGAGTCGCTGGAAGGCTCGGATCTCGGCTGCAGCGATACCGTCAGCTTCCTGACTCATCTCGGGGTCGTCGCTGAGCCCACCGACCAGAACCAGACCGTCGAACTGGTGTTCCGCTTCACGGCACAGACCACCGGCCAGAACGCCGCGACGTTCGTCGATGTGCTGCGCACGCAGATCAATTATGGACTCGTCGAGAACGGCGACGGCGGCAGCGGCACCAACCCCGGCGTCGGTGTCTTCGGACTCGATGCAGCGATCTCGGATGATCGGCAGACGATCCTGGGCGGCGATACCGGGAGCGGGGGCAGCCAGGTCAAGACTGCTAACGGATCGAGAACTCGGGCTCCGAGCCGCTGTTCGACGTGCTCTTGACGGACGATACGGCGACCCCAGGCGACCTGACCGCCAATTTCGCGGTGACGCTCGTCGGCGGCCTCGCGGCACTGGGGGGCACCGCCGGCGTCAATGATCTCGGGGCGCTCGCCGTCGCCACCGGAGAAGCACTGGTCACAATCGGCAGCGCTGGCGAGTGGGTCAACATCGCCACGCTGACCGGCAACAACGGTCTGAGCGGCGGCTCCTTCGCGACCTTCCAGGACACCGACCCCGCCCGCGTGACGCCCACG
>SXLG01000096.1 GCA_005777805.1 Pseudomonadota bacterium | reverse complement strand
GGGCGGCGTGGTTGGATTGACGCTGCCCGTGGCGCGTGACCTCGCGGCCGTCGGGATTCGCGTCAACACCATCGCGCCTGGCCTGATCGACACGCCGATCTACGGTCAGGGCGAGGCGTCGGAGGCCTTCAAGGCGAACCTCGGCCGCAACGTGCTCTTCCCGAATCGCCTCGGCAGCGCAGGCGAGCTCGCCTCGATAGTCGTCGAGCTCATCACCAACGACTACATGAATGCGGCCGTGCTGCGTGTCGATGGCGGCATTCGCATGCCGCCGAAGTGAGCGGAGGGACGAAATGTCCGACGTGCTCTTGCAGGAAACTCATGGCCGCGTCCGGCTGATCACGCTGACCCGGCCCGAGGCGCGAAACTCGATCAACAGTGCGCTGGGCACGGCGTTGGTCGCGGCGATCGAAGAGGCCGACGCCGACCCCCTGGTCACGGCGATCGTGCTGACGGGTGCCGGTGGTGGTTTCAGCGCGGGCATGGACCTCAAGGCGTTTGCGACCGAGGGGCCGCCGAAGGGCTTCGACCAATTCCTGCGCAACGGCAGCAATAAACCACTGATCGCCGCAGTCGAGGGTTTCGCGCTGGCCGGCGGTCTCGAAATCGCGCTCACCTGTGACCTCATCGTCGCGGCGCGCGGCGTGAAGATGGGCATTCCCGAGGTCAACAAGGGCCTCTTTGCCGCGGGCGGCGGACTCTTCCGCCTGCCGAACCGGATCCCCTACGGCGTGGCGATGGAAATGGCATTGACATCGGATCCGATCACTTCCGATCATGCGCACGCGCTGGGGTTGGTGGCGCGACTCGCCGAGCCGGGCCACGCCGCGGAGGTGGCTCTCGAGATGGCCGCACGGATCGCAAGGAATGCTCCGCTCGGCGTCGCCGCCAGCAAGCAGATCATCCGTTCGAGCCGCGGCATGGACGAAGCCGCCGCCTGGAAGATGCAGGGCCCGCTCCTTGGTCAGGTCTTCCTGAGCGAGGACGCCAAGGAGGGCCCACGCGCCTTCGCCGAGAAGCGCGAGCCGAAGTGGACGGGGCGCTGATCGAGGCACCTGGGACCCTTCCGCGCGTGGCGAGGACGGCGCAGTAGCGCACCGGCCGAGCAGGGCATCCCCGCCTGGCCGCCTTCGGCGCGTGGCGAGGACGCCGCAGCAGCGCACCGGCTGAGCGGGGGAGGGCACGTCCGCCCCGGCGGGTCGCCTGCGGCGCGTGGCGAGGACGCCACCGCGGAGCACGGGATGAGCGGGGCCGTCGCCTCGGCCTCGCAGCGCGGGGCAAGTACGCAACAGCAGAGCACCCCGCGAGCTTTATTGATTTTGCATGCTGCGACGACTCTCAGCGTGTGGCAAGTACGCAACAGCAGAGCACGGGTCGGAGCGCGCGCTCCGAGATCGAGATCTCGCGCAGCCCGGCGCGCCCGAGTGAATCGGCGATTTCTGCGGCCTTGCGGCGCGCGCTGTCGTCGGTGGCACCCCGCGACATCGGCTGGAAGGCGATGGCCACACGGCCGGTGGGCGCAAGCACGCGCGAGATCTCGCGCGTGGCGGCGTCGAGGTTGTCCCAAGATTGCACGCAGTTGATCGAGAACAGACGCTCGAAGACTGCATCGGCGAAGGGCAGTGGTGCCACGCCGGCGAGGCGGAGGTCGGCCCGGGCGAGATGACCCGTGCGCTTCAGGCGCCGCCGCGCCTGGCGGAGCATGACGTCGGAGTGGTCGACGCCCGCGACCGAACCTTCGGGCACCAGTGCTGCCACCCGGGCCAGGTCGACACCCGGGCCAAACCCGATTTCGAGGGCCCGATGGTGCGGCGCCAGATCGAGGAGCGAGAGGACGAAGCGGCTGCGTGGGCCGTTCTTCAAGGCCATGAGCTGGCCGACCACGGCGCCGAGAGTGCCCGTCGGCTTGCCGAACTGCGCGAAGAAACCCCGCGGTCGTTCCGCTGGTGGTGAGCAGCTCTCTGGTCTCATCTGGTGGCTCTTCCTTTCGGGCTGGCCGCAGGAGTTCGCCTGTCGCACGGCCGCCGCGCGGGAGCTGCGGTCTCGGGCGCCGGAACTAGATCACACCGGCCGCGCGCAGTGCCCCGATCTGTTCGCCGAGCCCGAGTTCCCGCAAGATTTCGTCGGTGTGCTGGCCGAGCGTTGGGGCCGGCCCGCCACAGGCGGCGGGCGTGGCGCCGAAGAGAGGAGGGGGGCGCGTCTCGCGCAGGCGGCCCGCGAGCGGGTGCTCGTTCTCGACGAAGATGCCGTTGTGGCGCACCTGCGGCACTTGCGGCAGCTCGGCGATCGTCCGCACGGTGGCGCCGGGCACCTCGTGTTCGCGCAAGCGGCCCTCGACTTCGGCGCGGGTGAGACCCATGGCCACGGGGACGATCGTGGCGAGCAGAGTCGAGAGCAGCTCGGGCGTGTGGGCAGCACGGCTCGTCAGCGTCGCGAAGCGGGGATCGTCGGCGACCTCCTCATGCCCGAAGGCCCGGCAGAGTCCACGGAACTCCGAATCCGAGATGACGGTCACGGTGCCCCAGCCATCGGCCACGGGCAGCATCTGATAGGCCGATGCGAGGGTCGGCCGGTGTTCGACACCGTCGCCGAGCAGGATGTCGTCGGTCATGTCGGGCCACAAAAAGTGGATCGCAACGTCGAGCATGGAGATCTGGATATGCTGGCCGCCATGGCCCCGCTCGCGCGCGAAGAGCGCGGCCGACACCGCTTGCGCCACGCTGAGGGCGGTCAGTTTGTCGCAGATGATCTGCCGGATGAGCTGTGGCGCGCCGGTTGCCTGATCCGCCTGCGAGGCCGCGATGCCCGAGGTCACCTGGATCACATTGTCGTAGACCCGGTCGTGGGCCCACGGGCCGGTCGGACCAAAGCCGCTGATCGAGACGTAGATCAGGTTGGGATTGACGAGTTTCAGGTCCTCCCAGCCGAGGCCCATCTTCTCGGTGACTCCCGGCCGGAAGTTCTGCACGAAGACGTCGCTTTGCGTGACGAGTCGCCGCAGCACGTCCTTGCCCGTCTCCTGCCTGAGGTCGAGGGTGATCGAGCGCTTGCCGCGGTTGCAGACGTGGAAGAACCCCGACATCCCGCCGCGGCTGCTGCCGAGCCAGCGCAGGATGTCACCGATTCCGCGCGGTTCGACCTTGACGACTGCGGCGCCCTGATCGGCGAGGTGGACGGTGGCGAGCGGTCCCGAGACCACCGCCGAGAGGTCGAGAACGCGGATGCCGGCCAGTGGTCCCATAAAGACACGCAGAGTTCCTCAGGGCAGTTGCCCGGTCAAGACCTCCGGCGCAAAATGAGGCCGCAGGAAGTGCGAGAAGTCGGGCCCGGCGCGCAGGCTGTGGCCGCCGTCGACGTTGATGCACTGGCCCGTGATCCAGCGTGACTCGGGCCCCGCGAGGAAGCGACAGAGCTCGCCCACATCTTCGGGTTGCCCGACGTCGCCCAGCGGCGTGTTGTCGATGTAGCTCGCATAGGTCGCGCTGTCGCGTGGGACCACGTCCATCATCTCGGTGGCGATGAAGCCCGGCCGGATGGCATTGAAGCGAATCCGGCGTACGCCGTACTCGTCGGCCGCGTTGCGCATCATCTGCTCGATGCCCGCCTTGGCGACGGGGTAGGCGCCGAACATGACGTGCGTGACGTGGCCGGCGATTGACGACATGCCGATGAACGAGCCGCCGCGCTCGGCCATTTTCGGCACGGCATGTTTGACGCAGAAGAAAGTGCCGAGGACGTTGAGGTTGAGCACGCGCACGAACTCGGCGGTGTCCTGCAGGTGGTAAGGCGCCGGCAGGCCGCCGCCGCCGGCGTTGGCGACCACGATGTCGAGGCGCCCGCCGGAAAGCTCCTGGGCGCGATCGAGGACGGCCTTGACCTGCGCTTCGTCGGTGACGTCGGCGGCCATCCATTCGATCCGTCCGCCACGGCTGGCCAGCCGGTTGCCGCGTTCGGCGGACTCGATGAGCTTTGCCTCGGTGCGGCCGCAGATCAGCACCCGAGCGCCATCGGCGGCGAGCCGGGCCGCGCAGGCGTACCCGATTCCCGTGCCGCCTCCCGTGACCAGTGCGCCGTAGCCTTCGATTCCTGCCATGGTGGACCTCCCCGGTCCCGCTCAAAGCAACCTCGCCTCGGCACCGCCAGCCGTTGGCGCCCGCCCCTGCGCGCCGCGGGGAGGGTGCAGTCAATCCCGATTCACTCCGCCGGCGCTTCTGCGGGTGGTCCGTGCCCCCGGTTCCGGTAGCCGGCCCGCTCGAGTGTCGTGGCCCGTACCCTGAGGGTACCGGGGTGGCTCGTGCCCATGGTTCCGGGGATCGCGGCCGGGGTCATCTCCCCCCGCGCAGGTCCGACCTTCGGGAAAACCCCTAAGGGCTCCCTTGGTGGCAATTCTTGTTGCCGATGGGGGTTGCCCTCGGCTAGGCTCGACGCCGACCAGCGGGCCCCTGGAAGGGACTCGCGAGGAGGGGTGGATGGGAGTGGCAGGTGGAGTGGTCCGGGTACGGGAGGCGGCCTCTGGCGCCGCAGCGATGCCCCGGTTGCGGGAGTTGCGCGCCCTGGTGCGCGCGGAACTTCAAACGACGCGCATTCTGCGCGGAGTTCTCGAAGGACAAGCGGTGCGCGAGCATTACGCCGCGTATCTCACGAACGTTTGGCACTACGCCGGTTTCAGCCCCGTCATCATGGCGCAGGCCGGGTCACGTCTCTCGATGACGCATCCAGAGCTTGCGCTTTACCTGCTCTCGCACGCGCGCGACGAGCATGGTCATGACGAGTGGGCACTGCGCGACCTGGGCGAGTTGGGCATCGCCCCCGAGGACGTGCGTGCGACCTTGCCCGTTCCGGCCTGTGCGGCGCTGGTGGGCTACGTCCGCAACATCGCGACGCACGGCAACCCGGTCGGCGTCTTCGGCTGGATGTACATTCTCGAGGCTGTCGGCGCCGATCTCGGCACGCTCGCGGGCGAGAAGCTTCGTTCCGGCTTCGCGGCGACACCCGAGGCGGTGCGCTTCGTTGCCGGACACGGTGCCGCCGACACAGATCACACCGTCGAGATCGAGGAGCAGATCATGCGCAACATCACCGACGGCGACGATGCCGCGGCCGTCCTGGACGCGGCCCGTGTCGTGGCGGATCTTTACCTGGCGATGTTCCGACAGATCGGCGGCGAGCGCCCGTCGTGGGCCTGAGAGTCGCCCCCGCCGAGACTCCCGCCGAACGCGAACGCGTCTACCGCCTGCGCTACGAGATCTACGTTCGGGAGCTCGAGCTTCTCACGCCGGAAGCGGATCACCGCTGGCGGCGGCTCACCGATCCGCTCGACGAGCACGGACTATCGTTTGTCGTCTGGGAGGGCGACGAGGCGCTCGGGTGTCTCCGCGTGGTGCTGCTCTCCGATCTGCCGGATCCGGTGCCCGTACTGCGCAAATTGCATGCGTTGCCGGTGCAGCTCCGATTCGGGAGTAGTGCCATCGCCACGACCAGTCGGTTCATGCTGCATTCCCGCGTCCGGCAGAGTCGTGCCGTCTTCGTTCTGATGCGGGCCGCCTTTGATTGGGCACGTGCGCGTGGCGTGCGTTTCAACTTCGGCGACTGCACGGCCCACCAGCTCCCGTTCTACGAGCACCTCGGCTTTCGCAGTTACGAGGCGGGCTTCAACGACCCGGCCTACGGCTTCAAGCTGCCGCTGGTCATGCTGGTGGGCGACCGCGAGGGGTTTGCGGCGCGCCGTTCGCCACTGGCGCGCGTGGCCGCAGCCCATCCCGATGACCCCGCGGTACGCGAGTGGTTCGGGCGGGTGTGGGCACGGTCGCCCTATGCCGAGACGGCGGCGACCCAGGGCGTCGACCGGCTGCGCCTGACGCTGCGGCGCGCGCTCGGCGGGGAACCCGCGTCGGTCTCCGCGGTGTTCACCGGCTTGACCAGCAACGAGATCGATCTTCTCCTCTCGCGCGCAACCCTCTTCCGCGTGCGTGAGGGCGATCGCATCGTGCGTCGCGGCGAGCCGGCGCAATCCCTGCTGGTGATGGCGTCGGGCGAGGGTTTGCCGATCGGGGAGGCCGAGGGCGCTCCTCCCGTATGCCCGGGCGAACCTTTCGGCCTCGGCGATGCGCTCTGGCGCGGTCGTCGGGACGCGACCATCGTGGCCACGGGGGCGGCGCAGGCGCTCAGCATCCCCGGCGATTTCCTCGACGGGCTCGAGCGGCGCGCTCCGGACGTGGCGCGGCGGGTGGTTGCGAATCTCGAAGATTTGGTTGCCCGACGGCGCGCTCGGCACTGGTTGCCGCACACCGCCGTGGCGGCGGCAGCCGGAAGCTGATGGCGGACGCGCCGCGACCAGCGCCCCGCGAGTCCCCCCGCGCGGGCGACTGGGCCGAGCGGCTCGTAGCAAGGCCTGGATGGGTGCTGCTCGGACTCGCCCTGCTCGTCCTCGCGGCGGCTCCGGGCCTCGGCCAGCTGCGCTTCGAGGCCTCGATCGAGCGCTTCACCGATATCGGTTCGCCCGAAGGGCGCGTGCTCTCCGAGACGCGCGCGACTTTTGGCAGCGACGATGTCCTGGTGCTGGTCCAGATCGGCGCGGAGCACGCGGTTGAACGTGGCCGCTTGCGGCGGCTGCGAGACCTGGGTGAACGGATCGAGCATGTGCCGGGCGTGGTGCGGGTCTGGTCGATCGCGCAGGCCGGCTGGATTGATGGCTCGGGCGACGCGGTCGAGGTGCTCGACCTCGCGGAAGAGACCCCGGCGCCAGGGCCGGCCCTGGCGCGCCTCCGCTCCGAGATCGGTGCTTCCCCGCTCCACCGTGCGCATCTGCTGAGCAGTGACGGCCGCACGGCAGCACTCGTGGTCTTTCTCGAGGATCGCCCGGGCGACCCGCTCTTCCAGCAGTCGGTGGTCGATGCGGTGCGCGAGATCATTCGCACGACGCCCGGCCCCGAGCGGCTGGTTCTCAGCGGCAATCCGGCTTTCACGGTTGACGTCGGCCGCGAGATGGAGAAGGAACAGCGCCTCTTCACGGGCGTGACGCTGGTATTGCTGGCGCTCCTTCTGCTGCGGATCTTCCGCCGGCCCTTGCCGGTCGTGCTGCCGCTGCTTTCGGCCGGTGGGGCGGTGGTCGTGGTGCTCGGTGCCATGAGCTTGCTCGGGCACAGCGTGTCGGTGCTCTCGACCATCGTGCCGTCGATGGTGCTGGCGATCGGCACCGCTTACTCGATGCACTTTCTGGTGCAGGTCGAGCGCCCGGGCGGCAGCGCAGCCCGCGCGTTGCGCGCGGTGGCGCGGCCCACGCTGCTCACCGCCGCGACCAACATGGCGGGCTTCGCTTCGCTCGCCACGAGCCAGATCGCCGCCATTCGCGAGTTCGGTGTGGTGGCCGCACTCGCGGTCGGCCTGACGGGTCTCTTCGCCCTGCTCGTGCCGGCGGCGGTCTACGCCTGGTGGCCACCCCGGTCGACGGGCCTCCGCCGACCGGACGGGGTCGATCGTTTCCTCGAATCCTGTTGCGCTCTCGCACGGGCGCGGCCGCGTCTTCTGGTGGCGGGCAGCGTGCTCGCGGTAGTGGTCTTCGGTGCAGGGTTGACCCGCCTCGCTGTCGACACCAGTTTCGTGGCCTTCCTCGCGCCCGATCATCCGGCGAACCGGGATCGGCTGGAAGTGGTGGAGCGGGTGGCGGGACCGATCCCGCTCGTCGTCACGCTCGATGCGGGACGCCCCGACGGGGTGCTTTCTCCCGAGGTCCTGCGACACATGGCCGCCATTGAGGAATTTGCTCTGACCCAGCCGGGTGTGCGTGCGACGCTCTCGGTGGCCGATCTGATCGCCGAGATGAATCGCGCCTGGCTCGGTGAGGACAAGCCGCGCCAGAGCCTGCCGGCCGCGCTGCCCGCAAGCACCGCTGCCGCAGCACAGCTCCTCCTGCTCTACGAATCGAGCAACTTCGCCGAGGACCTGACGCGGCTCGTGACGCCGGAACGGGACCGGGCCGCGATCTGGGTTCGCACGGATGTCTTTGCATCGGCCGAGGCCGCGAAGGTCTCGCAGGCTCTCCAGACCCAACTCGACGCGACCATCGGCGATCTCTCACCTCGCGTCACCGGTACCGTCCTCTCGCTCTTCCGTAGTTCGGACGAGATCGCGCGGGGCCAACTGCGCAGTCTCCTGACCGCACTCCTGGTGATCGGGGCCATTCTGGTGGCTCTGGTGCGGTCGCCGCGCTTTGCGATTGCGGCGGCACTGCCGAATCTGCTGCCGCTGGTCGTGCTCTTCGGCGCGATGGGCTGGCTCTCGGTGCCGCTCAACATGGGCACTGCGCTGGTCGCCTGCATCTCGCTCGGGATCGCGACCGACGACACGATCCACTTCCTGCTTGCTGTGCGCGATGCCGAAGCACGTGGGGCCGACGACGCCGTGGGTTCTGCCCTGCTCGACGTCGGGCGACCGATCGTGCTGACCTCGGTGGTGCTGGCGGTGGCCTTCGGGGCTCTGGTCATTTCGGGCTTCGGTCCGGTGCGCGATCTCGGTGTGCTCACCGCGGCGACGATGGCGCTCTGTGTGCTCGGGACGATCGTGCTGCTGCCGGCGGTGCTCCAGCTCTGGCCGCGCCGGTTGGGCGAGGGCGCTGCGGGTTCCCGCGCGCCGCGAGAGGCGACCCGCAGCTAATTTCGAGCCTGACGCGGGTCGTCGAGCGGATGCAGGCTCAGCGCGGGCTCAGGATCAGCACCGGGATGTCGCGCGTGGTGCGGGCCTGATAGTCGTCGTACTCCGGGTAGAGGGCGTTGAGGCGCGGCCAGAGAGCTTGCTTCTCGTCACCCGTGGCGCGTTTGGCGTGCATCTTGCGCGTCTCCGGGCCGATCTGCACCTCGCAGGCGGGGTTGGCCTCCATGTTCAAGTACCACATCGGGTGGTGCGACATGCCGCCCTTGGAGGCGACCAGCACGATGTCGTCGCCCTCGGCAAGATAGATCAGCGCGATCGTCCGCGGCTGGCCAGAGCGGCGGCCGATCGTGGTGACGAGACAGACCGGGGCACCGTAGCGGAAGCTGCTGCCGAGGCGGCCACCGCTGGCGCGGAAGAGCCAGACGTTGATGCGCGTCATCCAGCGCACGACGACGGAGCCGAAGCGTTCCTGCTGCGGCGTCCAGGGAGGGGGGGAGTTTTTTGTCATTTCAGAAACCAGATATTTCGTAGGTGATGCCGCCTGTCGCGCCAGAGATCACGCCCGTCGCACCGCGCTGCGAGCTGAAATAGAGCCGCGTGCCGGAGGGGTCGAAGGACGGACCCGCGATCTCCGACGCCGGCTGATCGACGACCTGCAGCAGGGGGATCACCGCACCCCGCTTCGTCAGGACAACGATCTGCATGTCGCCGCCATCCTCGGCTACCAGAATATCGCCGGCGCCGCTGCCCGTGACGTTGTCGACACCGGTCAGGACCGCTGTCCCGAAGGATGAGGCGTCGTAGAGGCGCCCGAGTGTTGCCGTCTCCGGGTCGTAGATCCAGATCCGGTTGTCGCCCTTGGTCGCGAAGTAGACGAGCCCACTCTCGATCCAGATGCCCTCGCCACCGTCGAAGGCCGTGGCCTCGGGGACCTGCAACCGGGTCAGCGTCGTGCTGGCCTGCGGGTCGGGCACCTCGAGCCACTCCACCGCACCCTCGGGCACACCATCCACCCGTTCGACGCGAGCCACCTCGAGCTTGCCCGCCGCTGTGCTATCGGGCCCAGCGTCGGGCGCCGCCGATGTAAAGCGATAGAAACGTCCGTTGCGCGCGTCCTCGGTCAGGTACACCTGTCCCGAACGTGGATCCACGCAAGCGGCTTCGTGAACGAAGAGCCCGAGCGCAGGCCGCTCGATCGGTGCTTCGACGCCGAAGGGATCGCATTCGATCACGCGCCCGCGTTGCTGGATAAAATCCTCTTCGCAACTGAGCCAGGTGCCCCACGGCGTCGGGCCACCGGCGCAGTTGAACGTTGAGCCGGTCAGGATGGGGTAGGCGTCGAGCAGCGTGCCGTCGCGGCCAAAGCGCAGCGCACCCACGCCGCCGACGTCGAAGCGTTCGCTGTTCGAGACGTAGATCCAGCCGCCGTCGGGCGTGGCGAAGGTGGCACCACCATCGGGCGAGCCGTGCCAGACGTAATTGCCGCCGACGAGCGGCGCCTCACCCGAGCGTGCGACGATGCGCGAGGTCAGGCCCGGCGGCAGGCGGACGCCGTTGGCATCGGGTTCGCCGAGCGGGCCGAGTGCGTCAAAGTTGAATAGGGGGCGCCCCGGCGCGACCGAGCCGCAGGCGGTCACGACGTGACCGGCGATCAGCGCGCCCGCCCCTGCCAGCGCGCCGCGCAGGACCGTGCGGCGGTCTATCTGACCGGTCGGAGTGGCGGGGACAGGCATCCTTCGAGGGTGCTTCTTCATCCTATCCTGCCTGCCGGGAGTGCGGTGCGCGGTCAAGGCTGGGCGGGGGTGTGGGCTTATTCCGTCTCTTGGCAGGGCGCGGTACCGCAGCGGCGGGAGGTTGGGTTGCGGCCGCCGCGTCAGCGGGCTCAGCCCGTTTCGCCGCAGGATGCCGTGCCTGTGAGAGCGAACTCCGGGGACATCGTCTGGCAGTGCTCCCTCGCGGCGCCCGGTGGCGTGGCGCAGGGCGTCGAGAGCAGCCGGACACAGCCGTTGGCGGTCTGGATCTCGATCCGGTCGAAGGCGCGCGGGTCTATCCGCAGATCAACCCTCCCGTGCGCCGGGCCGATCAGGCCGCGTGCCGAGACCTCGACGTGGAGTTCGCCCGCGGGCTCGCTGCCGCGGCTCTGCGTCAACTCGAAACGGCCACCGGCCCACGTCACGCCCTCGACGAAACCGTAGATCCACGCCGCCGCCCCGCTGCGCGGAGCCACCGGGTGCAGCACCAGATCGGCACCGACGCTGTGCAAGCGTAGGCGTCGCGTGGGTGCGGTCGCGTCGGTGAAAAGTTCGAGCCGGACTTCCTTGTGGCGCGGCTCGACGACGAGGAGGCCGAGCGCGACGACCGCGAATGCGGCGAGCCGCCTGCCCGTGCGCGCCAGTGGGACGGGGTCCGGGGTTTGCTCGCGGGCCGGCAATTCGAGCAGCACGTCGCAGATGAGCCACGCGCTCACCCAGACGCAGGCTGCCGACCAGAGTACGTCGGATAGAAAATGACCGCCCATCGAGGCGCGCACCCATCCGATCAGGGTTCCCGCCGCCAGCCCGAAGCCGAGCGCCAGCCGGGCCCGGATCACCTCGCGGCGGCGCAGGACGCGGTAGAGGCCGAGCCAGACGAACCCGGCAGCCGCATGACCCGAGGGAAACGACGTGCCCGCCAGTGTCTCGCCCGGCAGGAGTGGCGGGAGATAGGTCTCCCGTCCGCCAAAATCGACGATATCGCGCGGCCGTGGTCGCCCCACGGTTTCCTTTAAAATATCATTGACGAGAAGGCCCGGTCCCGTTGCGAGGATCAGCAACAGGGCCAGTCCTTGCCAGGTGCGTAGCCGACGTTCGGGGCGTGCGAGTCCCAGCGCGATCCAGCCGATGCCCAGTGCCGCAAAGGCCACGCCGAGGGAGGGGGCGGCAGCGTAGAGCGCAAGGACGAGGCGGCTGTGTTCACCGCGCCAGGGTGATCCCGGCAGTGCGGAGTCGTGGAAGAGCCGCGCCGCCCGGAGATCGAGGTCGGTCATCCAGAAGGGCAGGGTGAGCAGGGTCAGGACGATGAGATGGCGCAGAAAACGCCACGAGCGTTGCCGATCGGGTCGGCCCGACGTGGCGGGTGGTGCCGGGCCGCGGCGGGAGACGTCGCCTGGGGTCCCCAGTGACAAGCCCGCGCGCGTGTCGCTGGCGGGGCTCTCTGCTATCGGCGCCACGTGCCGATGTCCCATAGCGCACCGGGCTGGGCAGCGCGCCCGCGGTTGGTCGAGCACGGTCTCACAGTTCTGGCGATCCTGTCGCTGGCGATGATGATGGGCCGTCTGCTCCTGCTCAGACCAGACGGCGAGCCCGCCATCCTGCTCGGGTTCTTCGATGACTTTGTCTGCTTTGTGTTTGCACTCGACTTCGTGGGGCAGCTCGGCGCCGCCAGCCGTCAGAGGCGAATCGGCCGCTACCTGTTCTCCGACGCTCTCTTCGATCTGATCGAGGCGGGATCGTGGCGCGGCTGGCGCGAGCGTCACTGGCGTCCGGTTCGGGCCGAATACGGGACAAGCGCCGCTTTCTATCTCATGCCCTTCGGGTTGATCGACCTCCTCTCGTCGATCCCCGATGCCGTTGGAGTCGTGCGCCTCGCTCGTCTGGCACGGGTCGCCCGAGTGGCCAAGGCGCTCAAGTCGATCGCCTTGATCGGCGAAGAGATCCGCGAGAACCGTCGCGAGGGCCTCTTTGTCGTTGCACTTCTGGTGGTCATGGTCTCGGTGATTTTTGCCTGTGTCAGCGTGCTCTACTTCGAGAGCAGCCACCCCGATGCGACTATCCGGAGTGCCCCGGATGCCCTGTGGTGGGCGCTCGTCACGGTGACGACGGTCGGATACGGCGATTTCTCGCCACGTACCGTCGGCGGGCGTCTCTCGGCCGTGCTGCTGATGTTCGTCGGAATCGGGCTCTTTGCCGGCGTTTCGGGGATCGTGGTCGATTCCTTGCGGCGGCTGAAGGCTGGCCCTGCGCGGGGGGCGGGCGCTCCGGCGCACGCCGCGGCGGCTGCGGAGATTCGTACCTTCGGCGAGGCGCTTGACGCTCTCGAAGAACTCGCCCACCGCCCGGAGACCCACCGCGACGAGCTTCGCCGGGAGATCCTGGCGATCCACCACGGTCTCGAAAGGCTGCTGGGTCGCGATCCGTCGTGAGATTCAGGGGCGGCCAGAGCGGCAGGCACGGCGCTCGTCTGCCGAAGTCGCCGCAGATCGACCGGCCACCCGGCCCGGGTGCGAATGTCGATGACGGCGGTCGTCCACCTCGCGGGCGCGCCCCACAGGTGCCCTCGCGGATGGGGTCCCGTGGGTTCGATCCGGCCGCAGGAGAGGTGCCGGTCCACAGCGAATTCCTGCGCGATCCGAATGCTGAACATAATGTAGTTGACAGCCAGGCTCCACTCCGCCCGCGGCTCCTCGCGCAGGCCAGCACGAGGTGGGTGCCGACCTGCGCGCTGGCGCCCCGGGGGATCGCGCCCGATCAGAAGACGGCGGGCTCGGGGCCGCCACCGTAGAGGTCCGGCAGCGGCACCACCGCGACCGGTGCTGTGGGATCCGCGAGCGCGTGGGTGCGCAGGCTGGCCGTGCTCCAGGCGTAGACATGGTCCTCGATGAAGAGGCCGCGCCGCATCTCGGCCTGAGCGCCACACACGACGACAGCGGACGTGATGCACTCGGGACCGTCCACCGGTCCCGGATCGAGGATCTCGGCGACCTGCCGGAAGCCTGCGTCCGGATCGACGTCGTAGACGAGCAGCGAGGCCGCCCAGTTCGGGTGCCAGCGGTTGAAGGGCAGGGCCAGCAGTCCGAGACGGCTGTCGTAGGTGAAGGCGAGATGATCCGTCTCGGCCGGCGTCCAGCCTTCGCCGGGAAGGAGTTCGAGATGGTCGAGCCGCGGCGCGGTTGGGTCCGTCACATCGAAAATCCGAAGAGCGACACCGCGGGTGCGGCCGGTCTCGTCGGCGTCGCGCCCGATCGTCAGTAGGTGGCCGTCGCCCAGCGGGTGGATGTATTCGCTGAAGCCGGGCAGCTCGACCTCGCCCAGCACGGTTGGTGCCGCCGGATCGGCGAGGTCGATCACGAAGAGCGGATCGACCTGACGGAAGGTCACGAGATAGCCGAGGTCGCCGAGGAATCGTACTCCAAAGATTCGCTCGCCGGGAGCGAGGTCGGGCGTGGCGCCGGCGACTTCGAGGCTCTCTCCCGCGGGGCGCAGCGTGGTGATCCGGTTCGAGGTCTGGGTGCTCGTGCCCGAGTTTTCGAGTGAGGTGACGGTGGTGGCGACCCGCAGGATGCCTCCCGCCGTGTCGAGGGCGAACGACGAGGGGGTCTGCCCCGCCACAAAGCCCGACGCCAGATAGTTCGTCTCGAAGCCTGCAAGCGCAAAGAGGTGCAGCGCCGAGCGGTCCGATTCCTCGCCTTGCGCGAAGGCGCCCCACTGCGGGCTCGCCAGCACCAGCGTGTCTAGGCCCGCGAAGATGGTGTTCGCGCCACCCATCACGAGTGTCGAGCGGATCTCGGCTGCGGGGTCGTCGAGATCGACCGTGACGATCGTGGACGAGCCGTCCTCGCCCACGCCCGCGGCCGGGATGTGGACGTCGGCGCAGGCGAGCGCGCTCTCGCCGAGGCCACCCCCCGGACTCGATTCACCGATCGCCGGCAGCCAGCCATCGAGCGAACTCTGATCGATCGCCGCCAGTGCCTGTTCCTCCCAGAGATCGACCCGCGCCTTGAAGGCGGCCTCGTCGATCGGTGGCTCGGCTCCCCAGATCGTCACCCACGGCTCCGGCACCGTGATCGGGCTGCCCCAGCCGCGTTGCGTGATCACGCGGACGGCGTCGCCGTGGCGCCGGGCGCCTGAATAGTAACCCTCGATGTAGACTTCGCGGGTCACGCGCGGCGTGCCGCTCGAGAGATCGGCAAGCGTAAGTTTGGTAAAGGGAGTGCCGCAGGCGATCGGCGCTCCTATGCCACCGTCGATCAGCATGGGCCCGGGCAGCGGACCACCGAGGCCGCGACAACTGTCGTCGCCACCCAGCCGGCCGTCGTCCCAGATGCTCGAGACGACCGCAGCCCGGTCGCCGGTAACGAAGAGACCCGTGGGCGAACCTTCGATGGTGAGTCGGCTCGACACCGCGAGTGCCGCCGGCGGCCAGGCCGCCAGCACCATCAACTCGTTGCCGTGTAGCAGAAAGATTCGCTGGCCGTCGGTTTCGAGGATATCGGCCTCGTCCACGCCGGGAACCTGCACGTTGGTGTCGGTGAAGTCATCGGGAGCGCCGTCATCGACCGGCTGTGGCTCGGGGGCCGGGGCAAAGATGGGTGGCCCCCCGCCGCCTTCGCGAACATAGACGCTCTGCTCCCGGAGTTGGTCGGCCTGGATCGAGACCTTGAGCCGGGCATCCTGGCGGACCGTGGCGAGGAGGTCGTCGCAGTCCTCGAAGCGCGCGAGCCGGCCGTTGGGCTGGCCCGGCGGCGGCGCTCCGCCCGAGCCCGAGGACGTGCAGCCTGCCGTGCCGAGCGCGACCAACGCGGCCAACGCGGCTGTAGCGGCGAGATGCCGCCAAGCGATCCTGGAGGCCTCGGGCTGTAGGCCCTCTCGTTCCCGTCGTGAAAACTTGTCGTTCATCGGATGGTCCATTCGTCTCTCTTCCGTTCAGACCCTATGCCCGACGAGGGCGTCGTGCGAGGCCTCGTCAAGACATGTCTGCAGGCTGCCCCCGCAGACGAAGTCGCGCGCCGGAGTCGCGGAAGCTCCCGACTCGCCTCGCCAAATCGTCTTGCGTAGGCTTGTTTTGTTCACTAATAGAGTGTAACTAAATCACAGACAGAGTGAACACAATGGCCCCCTTTGAGAAAACTAGCGGCCGATCCCGGACCCGGCAGCGGGCCTGGGTCGAGGTCTCCGAGAGGCTGGCGGCAGAGAGTGCGGCCCAGCCAGGGGGAGAGGCGCGGTGGGGTCCCGGTCGCCCGTTGGGGCGATGTCGCCTTACTCGGGCCGTGGGGAAGCGGCCTTGAAGCCCCGGACCATCGGCGACGTCTTCTACGAGACGCGCCAAGCCCGCGGCCAGCGGCGCTCGCTGCGGCGCTTCACCGCCGAGGCCCTCGACGGTCGCGTCGAGCCCGTGATGTTGAGCTACATCGAAAAAGGCGAGCGCTTTCCGAGCGAGGATCTGGTCCGCCAGCTTGCCGCCGTGCGCGGCGAGGATCCCCAACCGCTGCTCGCGATCCTCTGGCGGGACCGCATGACGCGCGCCATGACCCGGGAACTGGACCGCGCGTTTCTGGTCGAGGCCCCTCCCGGCGAGGTCCAGGACGGTGCGCTGGCGGTACGGACCGCGCGCGCCATGGCGGCGCTGCCCGACGACGGCAAATGGATCGCGGAGTCGCGCTGGCGGCGAGAGCTGCGGCGCGATGGCAAGCGTCGCCAGCGCAGCGGCGAGGAGGAGGCCGCACTCGACACCCAGGCTGTCCAGGCACTGCTGCAGCACGGCCTGATCGAGATCCGCGAGGGCTGGGTGCGCCGTCTCGGCCGTCATCTTCAAGCTCTGGGACGCGACGAGCGGCGCGTCGTAGCGCAACAATTTGCAGGTCTCTTCGCCAAGGGGTTGATCGACCGCGTGGCGTTGCCCGAGGCCGCGACCGGCAGTCATTTGCGCAACCACTACCTCAACATCGAACGCGCCCGGATCGCCGAGTTCCAGACTGCGCTCGATGCCGCCCTGCAAGCGCTGGTCGAGCGGTTCGCGGAGACGGCCTCGAAGGACACCGAGTTCATGAACGTGCTGGCGACGGTGACGCCATCATGAGGAGAGCCGCGTGAAGAATCGGATCGGGAAGACGTTCGCACTTGCCGGCCTTGCCCTTGTCCTTGCGGCAGATCTCCTCGGGTGCGGTGGCAGTGGCTCGACCGGACTCGGCCCCGCCGGCGCGGCCGACAGCGTGATCCTGACGCGGGTCCGCAACGAGCACGTTTGCATCGAAGTCGAGGCGATCGAGTACTGTCCGGTGGGATTGACGACCGCCGACGGGGTCGTGGTCGAGGCGGGGCCGGCCGAGCCGCCGGTGCACGAGCCCGGGCCACTGCCGACAACCGAGCCCTGCAGCGCCGACGGCAGTCCTTGTCGCGACGGCGCTCCGGTGTTCGTGATCGCGGGCTCCGCGCCGGGATCGGGCTGTGCGGTCGCCGCGCGCCCGGCAGGCTCGACGGGGCGCTGGCAGGTGGGTCCCTACACGGCGTTGGTCGGAACCGGGCTGGAGCAGACCTTCGCGCTGCCCGAGGCGTTGCGCGGCACAGGCCCCGAGATTGTCCTGCTCTGTTTTGGCCCGGAGCGCGAGCCGTCGTCGGTGCCCGGCGAGATCGCAAGGCTCGCGGACGCCGACCCCGAGGTCGCCTTCGTGCCGGCAGGGACCACGTAGAGCGCCCGCCCGCGCGCATCCCGCTCGACACCAACCTCGTCGAGCGGGGTGGGTGATCCGTCGCCGTCGGCGGAGCCGCCTACCCGTCGCTCCACTGGAAGGGGAAGACGCCCAGGGCTCCGAGGCCCTATCCTGCAAAGAAACTGCTTGACATGACTCGCGGGATTGTGCGACAACGATCCTTCTGCCGTCAATATGTCCGAGTCCCAGGAGTATTACCTGGTGTCGATCGCGAACATCGCCCTGCCCGCTGGCTGGAACCTCCTCTCGGCAAGCGAGGACGTTGCCGCTCGCAACTGCCCAGCGGGCATTCCCACCCTGGGAGAGGAAGGCAACTTCTGTAACCAGTATTGGGACCTGGTCTATCAGCTGGACCTGGCTGTCTGCACTCTGAACGGCAACCACACCTTCAGCTTCGATGTCGGCTGCAATCCGGCGACGCCCCACTGCGACCTCGTGGACCCAGCCGCGCCCGACGAGTTCATCAATTTTATGACCGTCTCGGACAACTTCCGTGGTGCCCTGACTCGCTCCGCGGCGCCACGGTTCACAGCCGCCGTTCGCCGCTGACCCGTCGCGCACGGATCAGTCCCTGAGCACCCCGGCGGTACGTGCCGAACCGGGTGCGCACCGTGGGGCTCGGGGTTTGGCTGTCGCCTGGAGTTGGCCCACATGAGTTCTTGTCTGAAGGGATGTCGGCCAGGCATGGCGGTCGCCCCTCTCGAGGGCGCCGCAATCCCGGAGGCAGCTGCCACTTCAGGTTTCACGGGTGAAAGCGTGAGACGAGAGCCCGCCTGAGCCCTCAATCGTGCG
>SXLG01000095.1 GCA_005777805.1 Pseudomonadota bacterium | reverse complement strand
CCCCTGACGTTCGAGCATCATGCGGAAGAGCGTGATCCACTCGCGCGTGCGGCCCAGCGGTTTCGGGAAAGGCTGGCCATACCAGCCCTCGACGACCTGCGGCCCGGACCCGCCAATGCCGATCTGGACGCGGCCGCCGCGACGTGCCGAAGATCGTCGACGCCTACATGGAAGGGCGGATCGAGATCGACCCGCTGGTCACGCACACCCTGCGGCTCGAAGACATCAACCATGGTTTCGAGCTGATGCACCGCGGCGAGTCGATCCGCAGCGTCGTGCTCTACGGTTAGAGGCACGCCCCGGCGTACGGCTCGCCGACACACGACCTCGATCCACAGCGTCGTGGTCTACGGCGAGGGGCATCGCCACCGCCCGGCGCTTGCCGCGGAACGAGACCGCGCCAGCGGTAGCGGCACGCGCGACGGCGCCCGCCAGCTCGCGAGCGAGCCGGCCCTGCCTCTCTCCCGGAGGACCGCCACGCGCGAGCCTGACGCAGCCGACAGCGGCCGCGGTCTCGCGCCGGACCCTTGGCACCGCGAGGGATTGCGCCGGGCCGCTTCTCCTCGTAGCGCATGACTGCATGAAGCTCGGATTGATGGTCGGCTACTGGATGTTCGGCCCGGAGAACCCCGCGCCACTGGCGCAAGAGGCCGAGCGGCTCGGCTACGACTCGGTGTGGACGGCCGAGGCTTACGGGTCCGACGCGATCTCGCCGCTGGCGTGGATCGCGGCTCAGACCACGCGCATCAAGCTCGGCACCGGCATCGTGCAGCTCTCGGCACGCACGCCGGCCTGCGTCGCCATGACCGCGATGACGCTCGATCATCTCAGCTTTGGCCGTGTCCAGATCGGCATCGGCGTCTCGGGGCCACAGGTCGTCGAGGGCTGGTATGGCCAGCCCTTCCCGAAACCGCTGGGCCGCACGCGCGAGTGGATCACCCTCTTTCGCATGATGCTCGAGCGCCAGGGACCGGTGAGCTTCGACGGCCAGCACTACCAACTGCCGCTGCGCGGCGGCGCCGGGCTGGGCAAGCCACTCAAGCTGATCAACAAACCCCTGCGCTCGCGCATCCCACTCTTCCTCGGTGCCGAGGGCCCCAAGAACATCCGGCTCGCGACCGAACTCTGCGATGGCTGGCTGCCGCTCTGGTACTCGCCCTACCGACCCGAGATCTACGACGAAGCGCTTGCCGGCGCGCCAGCGGATTTCGAGATCTGCTGCCCGGTCACCGTCAGCGTGCACGACGACGTCGAGACCGCGCTCCAGCCCATCAAGTATATGCTCGCCTTCTACATCGGCGGCATGGGCGCCCGCCAGCAGAACTTCCACGCCAATCTGGTGCGACGCTTTGGCTTCGAGAAGGAGGTCGACCGCATCCAGGATCTCTTCTTCGAGGGCAAGCGCGAAGAGGCTGCAGCGGCGGTGCCGAGCGCCTTCGCCGACGAGATCTCACTCTGCGGCTCGCGCGAGCGGATCCGCGACCGGCTGGCGGCATGGAAGGAAAGCCGCGTCACGACACTGCTGATCGGCGACCGCAACCCGGACACCCTGCGGCTGGCCGCCGAACTTGTCCTCTGACGACGACGCGGTGCCCTGGCGGCCGGGGCCGCGACCGCAACCCGGACACTGCGCGGCGCGCGGCGGAACTCGTTCCCTGACGACGGCGCGGTGCCAAGGGGGCCGGGGGGAGCGGCGCCTCGACCCGTTGGCGCGAGTCCGGGCGGCCGCCGCCGGGCGTCAGCGCGATGCCGGAGGATCGGGCAGCGCGCCCGCTTCCACCGACGGATCACTCGCGAGACGGATCAGCCGCTCGTAGCACTCGCGGATCAGCAGACGCTGCTCTTGACAGCGATCGAGGAGTTGCCGGGCCGCGTCCGGTCCGTCACGACCCAGCCGGCGCGCCACCGCCTCGGCCTCGAGCTGCGGATCGCCCGCGTCGACCTCTGCCGCCTGCTGCCCCGCGCCACCTCGGCGAGCGGCCTCGAACCTGCGCAGCAGCACGTAGCCCGCGCGCAAACGCTGGGCGTCATCCGTTGCCAGCACTCCGGCGGCGGCCAGTGCCTCGATGGCCGGCACGATCGCGCGTCGGCGGACCTCGGGGGTCGCGCTGCCATGGCGCATCTGCAGGGCCTGCACCGCGAACTCGACGTCAAGCAGCCCACCCGGCCCGCGCTTGAGATCGAGCCGGCCAGAACTCTCGTCCACGAGTTCGTGCTCGTAGCGCCGCCGGACACGGTCCATCTCCCGGACCTCCTCGCCGCGCACGGGTCGCCCGTAGGCGATCCCCTCGAACGCTAGTGCCACCCGCCGCGCAAGCTCCGGATCGCCGGCGATCGGCCGCGCCTTCAGGATGGCTTGACGCTCCCAGATTTCGGCGCCCTGCCGATGGTGACGCTCCAGAGTCGCGAGCGAGGTCACCAGCGGGCCTTGTTCGCCGTGCGGCCGCAGGCGGGTATCGACGCGCCAGGCGACAGCCTCGGCAGCGCCGTCCTGGAGGATGGCGATGGTGCGCTGGGCCACCGCCGTCAGAAAATCGATGGTCTGGGAATCGTTGCTCGTGCCCGCAGCCACAAATATAAGATCGAGATCAGAGCCGAAATCGAGTTCGCCGGAGCCGAGCCGACCCAGGGCCACCACCGTCAAGTCATGAGGAATGGCCGCGGTCTGGCGCACCCCGCAGACATGAGCCGTGGCAAGATCCAGGGCCACCCGGACATCGGCCACGGCCAATGCCGCGAGCCAGGCACTGCCGCCCAGGCGTGGTCGCGCGGCCGGGTCGCAGAGCTGGGCCAGGCCGATCGAGAGCAGCTCGCGCGCGCGCACCCGGCGCACGCCGGCAAGCCCCGCCGCCGTGGAGTCGGCCCGACTCGACTCGGCCCGCATCTCGGCTTCGATCTCGGCCACGCCCCGCTCGGAGGTAGCGCCGTGAGCCAGAATCTCTTCGAGCAGGCCTGGGCCGCGCAAGAGCACCTCGCCGAGGCGAGCACTCGTGCCGAACACATGCAGCACGATGCGCAGCGCTTCGGGCCGATCGTGGAAGAGGCGGAGATAGGCCACCGGCGCCTGGCTGGCCTCGAGCCAACTCGCAAGACCGCGCAGCGCACCGTCGGGATCGGGCGTCCGCGCGAGTTCGGAGAAGAGCAGAGGGGCGACCGCACGGAGCGCGCGACGCTCTCGACCCCACCCGAATCCGGGCCCACCGCCGCAGAGTCGGCACAGCAGACGAGCGCTGCCTTCGAGGTCGCGCAGACCGAGCGCCGCGAGCCCGGGTACCCCGCCCTGCTCGGCATCAATCGCCGCAAGAATACGCTCGGCGTCGGCGTCACCCTCCACCCGCGACGCCGCATCCTGCGCACCGGTGGGCGAGAGGGTGCGCGTCAGCGTGGCGAATACGCTGCCGAACCGAGGCAGGAGTGGCTCGGCCGCAGCAGGCTCGGCGACAAGCGTCGGCGCAGGCGGGGCTGCGGGCAGCAGCGTCGCGGCGCGCGCCAGCAGAGTCCACGCGTCAACCAGCGCCGGATCGGAGGTGAAGCCCACAAGCATATCTTCGATCGCGACACAGCGCCGCTCGGGCCGCTGCCCCCCGTCCACCACCTGGCGCACGGCCAGAAGTGTCTCGAACGCAGATCGCGCCGCGCTGGCCGAGGCGCGCGCTGGAGCCGCGCTGGCTACGGCCTCGAGGCGCGCCAGTTCGCGCCGGGCGAGGCGCGTCAGATCGTGGAGCAACCCCGTGTCGAGAGCGCGCGGGAAGAGCATCGCCTCGGTCTCCCGGCACAGGGCCTGCGGCAGTTCCCGATCTCCCGCGATGGGCCGCGACGCCATCAAGGCGACGCGGCCCTCCGCCTCGCCGAACGATTCGCAGGAGAGCAGGAGCGCTCCAAACGAGACGACCGCCGGGCCCGTCGCCTTGCCCGGCCCCAGAGGCCGCACGCCCGGGCCCAGGAGTGCGATGCCCACCTCGGCCAGCAGTGCAGCCACGGTCTCGGCGAGTTCCATCGTTTCGGCGCGCGGCGTGCGCCGCGCGCCCGAAGGCTGCGCCGCCTCGTCGTAGACGTAAGCGACCCGCGGAGCCTCGTCGGGTGCGAGCGAGCCGCGCGCCAGCGAACCGAACGCAAGCAATGAAGCGCGCGGGAGATTGCGCCGGCCCATCAACGCCGATCGCTGGCGCAGGAACTGATCTCGAGCAAAACCCCACACCGCGCACAGCAAGCCTTCGATCAGGGCCGAGTACTGGTGGAGCGGCGCGCGTTCCGTGGGCGGCGCGAGAGCCGCGTCAAAAGCGATGCGCAGCCGCTCGACCACGAGATGATTCCGCAATGCGGCCCGGACCGCCTCGCCTCGGCGGTTCTCGAGCAGGACCTCGATCGCCCGACACTGCCACCGGGCATCCGCACGCAGGCCGTGCCACGCCCGCGCGTAAGCGTCCTCCCATAATCGGCCTGCCGGCACGAGCGCTTCCCGCACGAATCCGCTCGTCGCGAGCGCGCGCTGCAGGCCCGCGAGAGCCTCGGGGGGCAGCCCGGCGAGAGCGCCGTTGCCGAGCACGCCGATCGCACGCCAGAGTTCGGCTGCACCGCCCCGCTCGGACGTCGCCAACGCCTCGACTACCGGCGGGTCGCCGATCGCTCGCCCGAGTTCGGCCGCACCACCCCGCTCGGACGTCGCCAACGCCTCGACTACCGGCGGGTCGCCGATCGCTCGCCCGAGTTCGGCCGCACCACCCGGAGTGGCGAGGAGCGAGCGGCCAGAGCAGGTCGCCACCCGCGCCGGGCGAGATGAGCCGGGCGAATCGTTCTCGGACTGCCGCCCCTTGGCCGACACGCCGGCCTTGGGCGCGATCCCGAGGGGCTCATCTCGCCGTTGCCGGGCGCGGACGGCCCCGCCGTCCCCACTCGCGGCAGTACTCCTGGCCCGCGTTCTCGCCCTGGCCATCGCTCCGGGAAATCGAACCCGAAGGCGAGAATCTTGAGCGCCCCGCTGCGATCAGGATCTGGGAATACCGCTATGCCATCGGGGCTGCTCCAGGAGTATCATCTGAAAATACTCCAGTATCCCCGATACAACTGGCGTTAAAGAAGGGTAATTACAGAGCCGATAGGGGGTTATCGGGAGACTGGTCCCGGAGTCCCCAAGGACCAAACCCCGGCGCGAACAATCACCCCATGATCATCGACGCAACCGCCACCACCGACGTCTCACCCGAGAAGCTAACGTCGTACTCGACGGCCCTGGCTGGCCAGCTCGAGCGCGCCTTGCGCGAGATCGGCACCGTCAATCACCGCACCCGCCTGCTCTCGTTCAACGCGCAGATCGAGGCCGCGCGCTCCGGCGAGGCCGGCGCCGCCTTCGGCGTCGTCGCCAAGGAGATGCTCGCCCTCTCCCAGCAGATCACCGAGGTCGCCAGCGAGCTGCGCGGCCAGAGCACGGCCGCGATCCGCGATCTCTCGGAGATGAACCAGAAGCTCTCGACGAACTTCCGTGGCATGCGCCTCTCCGACCTGGCACTGACCAACATCGATCTGATCGACCGCAATCTCTACGAGCGACGCTGCGACGTACGATGGTGGGCCACCGACCCGAGCCTCTGTCGCGCGCTGCAGGAGGGCACCGACGAGGATGCGCGCGACTATGCGACGCATCGCCTCGGCGTCATCCTCGACGCCTACACCGTCTACTTTGATCTCGTGCTCTGCGACGTGGACGGTCGCGTCGTCGCCAACGGCCGGCCGCATCACTTCCACTCGGTTGGATCGCGGCAGGAAGCGGCGCCCTGGTTTCGGGAAGCCATGCGCACGCAGAGCGGCGACGAGTTCGGCTTCCAGACCGTACACGCCTCGGCGCTGGTCAATGGCGAACGCGCCCTGGTCTATTCATGCGCGGTGCGGGAGAACGGTGCGGCCAAGGGAGAGCCACTCGGTGTGCTCGGCATCGTCTTTCGCTGGGACGCGCTCGCCCAGACAATCGTCGAACATGCCCCGCTCTCGGCCGAGGAGAGAGCTCTCTCTCGGCTCTGCATCATCGATTCCGAGGGTATGGTGCTGGCCGACACCCAGAAGCGCATCTTGCAGGAACGGATCAGCTTCCCCGAGTTCGAGGAACTCCTGAGGGTGCCCAAGGGCTTCGTGATCACGCGGCTCGGTAGCGAGGACTGCTGCATCGCGCACGCTGCTTCACCGGGATACGAGACCTACGCCACGGGCTGGCACTCCCTGATCATCCAGCGCCTGCGAGCGTCCGGGACCACGCCCTGAATCGGGCCGCAGTGGTTCCGCAGGCATAAATTTATCCGCGCCGGGCCGAGCCTCGACGGAGCCTCCCGCAGCACGCCCGCACCCTTCCCGCCGCGGACACGAGATGCTTGGCTCGACTCGATGTGTTCGGCCGGAAGCCGGCGGGGTGGTCCCGCCGTCAGCGTGCTGCTGCCGGCGCGCGACGCCGCACCCTGGATCGCCGCCACGCTCGCGAGTCTCCGCCGCCAGACCTTCGAGGATTTCGAGTGCGTCGTGGTCGACGACGGCTCGCGTGACGAGACCCCGCGCCTGGTCGAGCGGGTGGCGCAACGCGACGCGCGCTTCCAGCTCTGGCGCCAGCCGGCACGCGGGCTCGTGACCGCACTCGAAACAGGTCTCGACGCCTGCTCGGGACGGCTCGTGGCACGACTCGACGCCGACGATATCGCACACCGTAAACGCCTGGCCGAGCAGGTCGCCTGTCTCGACGCGAGCCCAACACTCGCCGGCCTCGGCACGCACGTCCGCATCTTCCCCCGCGCGACCATGGCGCAAGGACTGCGGGATTACGAATCCTGGCTGCTCGGCATCGACGGTCCCGGCCGCGTCCGCCGCGACGCCCTCGTCGATTGCCCGCTGCCTCATCCGACCTGGCTGATCCGCGCTGAGGTTCTGCGTACCCTGCGCTACCGGGAGAGGCCCTGGCCCGAGGACTGGGATCTGCTGCTGCGGCTCCTCGCCACGGGCCATGACCTCGGAATCGTGCCGCGACGCCTCGTCGGCTGGCGCGATCACCCCGCGCGCCGCACACGCACGGCACCCGAATGCGCGCTCGAACGTGTCCCGGCGCTGCGCGCCCATCACCTCGCCCATGGCCTGCTTCGTCAGGCAGAGAGTTACGTGCTGTGGGGGCACGGTCACACCGGTCGCGCCCTGCGACGCGAGTTGGAAGCACTGGGCCGCCGGCCTTCGCATATTGTCGAGGTGCATCCGGGACGTCTCGGCCAGCGCATCCACGGCGCGCCCGTGATCCCCCCCGGCGAATTGCGCCAGCTCCGCGGCGAGCGGATCGTCTGCTCGGTCGCAGGCCCCGCGGCCCGCGAGCAGATGCGCGTCGCCCTCGCCGAGATGGGCTTCCGGGAACTCGAAGATTTCGTCTGTGCCGCCTAGCGCGAGAGAGCCATGCCAAGCATATTAATATGGCGGGTTCTGCTGATCACGGTCTGGTTCGTGCTCGCGGGTACGCTGGTGCGCGAACAACGCGCGAGCGACACCCCGGCCACCGCGCCGGCGCGACCGCTGCCGGCGGTAGAAACGGTCGCGCGCGCACTCGCCAGCAGCGAGGAATGGCTCACCGTCCACCACGGCACCCGTCGCGTCGGCTGGACCCACCGCAGCACCGCGGTCGATCCGCAGGGCTTCCACTTCAGCGACGAGAGCGATCTCCTGCTGGCGCTGCTCGGTACGCCACAACGCTTGCACACGAGTCTGCGCGCCGACGCCGACACGGCACTCCGTCTGCGGAGCTTCCGCTTCGATCTCCTCGCCGCCGGGCAGAGCGTGAGCGCGACCGGCCGGGTCGAGAACGGACGCCTCAACGTCGACTACGTGATCACCGGCCATGCGAGCCACCTCGAACTCGATGCGCGTAGGGGCATTGCCTTGCCCTTCCTTCTGCGGTCGCGGATTGCCGCGGCGCGACCACGCCCGGGGGACCGTTTTGTCGAGCAGATTTTTGATCCAGCGACGATGCGCCCCTCACCCCTCACCGTGACGGTTGCGGCGATCGAGCCGCTCGAGGGTCCGACCGGGACGGTCCAGTCGATCGTGCTCGACGAAGAGCAGGGGGCGCTGCATTCGCGCACCTGGCTCGCTCCGGATGGGAGCGTGTTGCGCGAGGAATCGCCGCTCGGATTCCGCCTGGTACGTGCCACTCGTGAGCACGCCCTGGCGCCGCTCGACGAGACCGCCCCGCTCGATCTGGCGCTCGCAAGCCGGATCGCGGTCGCAGGCGAGATTGCCGCCCCGCGCACACGAGCGACGCTGGCCCTGCATGTCGGCGGCGCGGCGGCGGCCGAGATCCCGGACGCGCCACCGCGCCAGCAACGCGACAGCCAGGGCAACTTGCGCATCGAGCGCGAGACACTGCCCGCCACCAGCCCCCCGCCGGACGACGAAGCCCGACGCTGGCTCGCCCCCTCCCCCTTCGTCGAGTCCGACGATCCCGCGCTCGGCCGGCTCGCACGGGAGATCGCGGCGCCCTCGCTCGATCCGGTGGAACGCGCGCGCCGGATCGTCGCCTGGGTCGCCACGCATCTCGAGAAGACACCGAGTGCGAGTCTGCCAAGTGCATTGCATGTGCTCGAAACCCGCGCCGGCGATTGCAACGAGCACGCCGTCCTGGTCGCGGCACTGGCCCGCGCTGCCGGCGTGCCGGCGCGCGTGATCGCCGGCCTGGTCTACCTCGATGGCGCTTTCTGGTTTCACGCCTGGAACGAACTCTGGCTTGGCCAGTGGGTTGCGGTCGATGCGACCTTCGCCCAGATTCCAGCCGACGCGACCCACGTCCGCATTCTCGAAGGCGGTCCCGAAGCCCACCTCGGTCTCGCTCCGCTGGTCGGCGGGATCGAACTCGCCGTCGTCGCCGACGCTCCTTTGGAGGGCGCATGATCGAGATCGAGAGCCTCGGCAAATCCTTCGGCCGCAACGTCGGCGTGGACGGCCTCGATCTCACGATTCCACGGGGCAGCGTCTTCGGCTTCATCGGCCGCAACGGCGCGGGCAAAACGACGACCATCCGGCTCATGATGGGCCTGCTCGTTCCCGACCAGGGTCGTATCCGACTCGGTGGGTACGACATCGCGCGCCAGCGTGAACAGGCGCTTGCGATCACGGGCTACCTACCCGATCAGCCCTATCTCTACGACAAGCTCACACCCGACGAGTTGCTCGCCTTCGTGGCGGGCCTGCACGGCCTTCGGCGCCGCCACGCCGTGCAGCGCGCCGCGGTACTGCTGACCGAGATGGCCCTTGCCGCACAGCGCGGCGATCTGATCGAGACCTTCTCGCACGGCATGAAGCAACGGCTTGCGCTGGCGTGCGCGCTGGTCCACGAGCCGAGCATCCTCGTGCTCGATGAGCCGATGGTCGGCCTCGACCCGCAGGGCGCGCGCGACCTGCGAACTCTGTTGCGGCGGCTCGCGGCAGGGGGTTCAACTATTTTTCTCTCGACGCACAGTCTCGCCGTGGCCGAGGAGATCTGTGATCGCTTCGGCATTCTCGATCAGGGCCGGCTCATCGCCGAGGGAGACCTCGACTCGCTGCGGGCGCGGGTCGCCGGACGCGGTGCCGGCGCCAGCCTCGAGACGGCCTTTCTCGAGATCGTCGCCGCGCGTGAAGGGGAGTGGTGACGTGCAAGCGAGCACCCACCCCCCGAGCCTTGGCCTCCTGCTCTCGCCGCGACTGCGGGTGACGCGACGCGCGCTCGGCGCGCATCCGCGGCGCATGGTGGCCGGCCTCGCCGGTCTCGTTGCGACCCTGCTCGGCACGCTCGCGCTCTTCGAGAACGTGCTCGGCTACTTCCACGCCCTCGGAGAGATCGGCCCGCTGCTCACCCTGCGCCTGCTTGAACTTTTGATCGTCACGTTGGCGGGCGTCACTCTCTTGAGCAGCACCATCGCCGCACTATCGATCTTCTACCTCTCCGACGAAACCGCTCTCCTGCTGGCTTCGCCCGTGCCCTTGCGGCGCATCCACCACGCCCGCTTCGTCGAAACGCTCGTGGCCTCGTCGTGGATGGTTCTGGTCTTCAGCGTACCGGCATTGCTGGCGTGGGGCCGGGTCCACGATGCCCACGGGGCCTTCCTGCCGCTGGCGCTGCTGGCCCTGGTCGCACTGCTCGTCCTGCTGACCGCGACGGGCATCCTGTTGGCGAGCGCAATCGTCCTCGTTCTCCCGGCGCGAGGCGCACGCGACGGTCTACTGATCGCGAGCGCACTACTGATCGGCGCGGGTTTGTTGGCTTTGCGCCTGGCGCGACCCGAACGCCTCGAAGGAGCCGGCGATGCCGGTGGCTTTGCGGCGTTCCTGCTCGGACTGGGCGCGGGCCCCTCGCCCTGGCTGCCGACCACCTGGACCAGTGACCTGATGCGGGCCCTGCTCGGGGCCGACGCCCCCGCCGTGCCGCTGCGGCTCGGGCTCCTCGTCACGAGTGCCGCGCTCGCGGTCGAGGCCAGCGCATCCCTGCTCGGACGAGTGCTGCCTCTCGCCTGGTCCCGCGCGCAGAGCGGCCGGGGCAAGGGCGGCCCTCCCGGGCGAGCAAACCACCTCCTTGACGCCCTCCTCCGGCCGTTGCCCCGGCCGCTTGCCCTCTTCTTCGCCAAGGATCTCCGGCTCTTCCTGCGCGATCCGGCGCAATGGTCCCAACTCCTCCTGCTGGCCGCACTCGGCGCCATCTACGTCTTTAATTTCAGTGCGCTACCTATCGCCGAGACGACGGCGGTCGCGGTCCTGCTGCGGGACCTGGCGCAACTGGCCAATCTCCCCCTCGCGGCCTTTGTCGCTGCCGCGCTCGCGGTCCGCTTTGTCTTCACGATGCCCGCGCTGGAAGCGCGCACTTTCTGGTTGGTGCGAAGCTCGCCGATCATGCTCGAGCACGTCTGGCGCGCCAAGTTCACGGCTGGCTACCTGCCCTTGCTGGCCGTGGCGCTCGCGATGGCGGTCGGGACCAATGTGCTGCTGGATGCGCCGGCCAGCACTCATATTATTTATGGCGTGACGCTGGCCCTCCTGCTGGCGGCCATCGTCTCGCTGGGGCTGGCGATGGGTGCGACCCATGCGCCACGCGACGGCCGCAGCGTGGCACAGGTCGCGGCGGGGCCTGCCGCGATGGGCTACATGACGGCAAGCCTCGGGCTGGTCGCGGCGGTGGTCGCGCTCGAACTCTGGCCGCTGACGCGACTCCTCGCCGCTTCGCGCGCGCGCGAACCTCTCGGCACCGGCGCAATGCTGGCGATCGCGGTCTGCTTCGCCGCGGCCGCAGCCCTCTGCTGTGGCGTCACGGTGGCCGCGCGACGCGGCGGCATCCGAGCACTGGCACGCCTCGGCTGAAGGCCCGCGCCATGCGATCGGTCAAGCATTCAGCAGCATCGAGCAGATGGCCCTCGAGGCCTGGCGCGGCAGCAGCGAGCGACGAGTGCTCCGCAGCCGCGCCACACCGGACCCGGAGGGCCTCCCCTGACGGGCACTCGCGCCAGCGAACCCCCACCGACGTGGGCTCGGATCCATGCGCTCGACCAGCCGTCGCCTCCGAGCCGCACCCCCTGCTAGGCTCGGCGCCGGTGTCCGCTTGAACACGACCGAGAGCGCTGCCGGCAGTCTTGACGATCCCGCGCCGCACCTCGTCCCGCCGGGCGAAGGGGCGCTGCGCCTCGACCTGCCGGGCCTGCTGCCGCAGGCGCGCGACCACGACGAGCAATGCGTCGCCGAGTTCCTCGTTCGGCTGCGTTCCATTTCCGGCATCACCGCGGCTCATGTCGCCGACACCACCGGCCCATCCCGGATCTGTATCCACTACGACGAGAGTCGGGTCGGCGGCGCGCAAGTGGAGCAGTCCGCGCGAAACGCCGGCACTGAACTCGCGCACCGTTTCGGCCATGCCCTGGTTCGAATCACGGACATGGATTGCGGCGACTGCGCCCACGCGATCGAACATGCCGTCGCGCGCATCCATGGCGTGACCCGCGTTTCGGTGAGCTACTCGGCCGAAAAAATGCGCGTGGAGTGGGACGTGACGCGCACCGACCTCGACGCCGTGCTCTCGCGCGTCGGCTCGATGGGCTATGCAGTCCTGCGCGACAAACATGCGGGGCACGACCACGCCGAAATCGGGCATGGCATGGCGCTCTGGCGTGCACTCGCGGCAGGTCTGCTGCTCGCCCTCGGCGCCTGGGCAGACGCCACCGCCCTGCCCGTCTTCGTCCACGGGCCGCTTGTCGCCGGCTCCTATCTGCTCGCCGGCTGGGATGTGTTCCGCCATGCGCTGGGCACACTGCGTCAGGGCCGCATCACGACCGATTTCTTGATGACGCTGGCCGCGCTCGGGGCGGCTGCGGTCGGGGCCGCGCTCGATGGCGGTCTGCTGCTGACCCTCTTCGCGCTCGGCCACGCCATGGAAGAGCGGGCGATGGACCGCGCGCGGCACGCGATCTCGGCCCTCGGCGAGCTCGCGCCGCGCCAAGCCAGAGTCCACCGCGACGGCACGGAGATCGAGGTGCCGGTCGACGAGCTGCGGCGCGGCGACGTCGTCACGGTGCGACCGGGCGAGCGGATGCCGGTCGACGGCCGCGTCCTGCGGGGGTCGTCGGTGGTCGACGAGAGCATCGTCACCGGCGAGAGCCTGCCCGTGGAAAAACTCGAGGGCTCGCCCGTGCTGGCGGGCAGCGTCAATTGTGACGGCGCGCTGGATATCGAGACAACGAAGCTCGCCACCGATTCGACCATTGCCCGCGTGGTCCGGCTCGTCGCCGAAGCCGAGACCCGCAAGGGCCGTACCGAGCGCGCGGCCGATCGCCTGGGCGCGATGCTCGTCCCGGTCGCGCTCACCTCGGTCGGTCTGGTGCTCTTTGTGCCTCCGCTGGCGGGCTGGCTCGACTGGCGGGAGTCGTTCCTGCGCGCCATGGCGCTCCTGGTGGCGGCATCGCCGTGTGCGCTGGCCATCGCCACGCCGGCCGCCACCCTCTCGGCGCTGGCCCGCGCCGCCCGCCTCGGTATCCTCGTCAAAGGTGGTGTCCACCTGGAGACTCTGGCCCAGGTCGAGCAACTCGCGCTCGACAAGACCGGTACCTTGACGCGCGGCCGGCCGCGGGTGAGCGAGGTCGAAACCACGGGCGACCGCGACGCCGACGAGGTCCTGGCGCTGGCCGCTGGCCTCGAACGCGCGAGCTTGCATCCCCTCGGGCGCGCCATCGCGGCGCAGGCCGACGCGCAGCGACTCGATGCCCCGGCGCTCGAGGGAATCCAGGCGGTCCCGGGCCGTGGCGTCACGGCACGGCTGGGCGAGGTCGTCGTCGCGGTCGGCAGCACGGGTTTCATCGCGGCCCGGCTCGGCGAGCTGCCAGGTAACGTGCGGGCCAGCGTCGCGCGACTCGAAGCAGCGGCGCGCTCGGTCGTGCTGGTCGAGCTGGCGGGTCGCATCGTCGGCGTGATCGGGTTGGCGGACGAATGCCGGCCGGAAGCGGCAACGGTTCTCGCGGAGCTACGCGGACTCGGCGTGCGACGCACGATCCTGCTGACCGGCGACCGTCAGCGCGCCGCCGAACATGCGGCCACGGACCTGCCGATCGACGAGATTCATGCAGCCCTCCTGCCCGAGGACAAGCTGCGCATCGTGCGCGATCTCTTCTCCGACGGCCCGACGGCGATGCTCGGTGACGGGGTCAACGACGCTCCGGCGCTCGCCGCAGCCAGCGTCGGTATCGCCATGGGTGCTGCCGGCACCGACGTCGCCCTCGAGACCGCCGACATCGCGCTGATGGCCGACGATCTGCTCGCTCTGCCAACCGCCTTCCGCATCGCGCGCCTCACCCGACGCACGATCCACGTGAATCTCGCAATTGCGCTGGTGGTGATCGCTCTGCTCGCGCCGGCAGCAGCACTGGGCATCGCCGGCATCGGCACCGCCATCGTCCTGCACGAGGGCAGCACACTTCTCGTGGTGGCGAATGCCCTGCGCCTGCTGCGTGCCTGAATTCGCACACCGGACTGGACCGGACCCGGCAGGGGACGGGGATGAGACACGGCCGACGACCGGTGTAACTCCGAAAGGACGACCGGGCCGGCGGCGGAACGCCACCGACAAGAAAATGCCGTGTGCTGTGCTCGCTGTCCAATTCTGCACAGTGCAGGGCAGGGGCAGATCGGAGTCGGGCGAAACAGAAATCAGGCACGCCCGCACGGTTCTGCCATCAGGCGCGCAAGTGTGCGCGCCGAGCCCGCGACAGTGTGACCCTTCGAGGTCCACGACGAAAGGCGACCCGACCTGTCCTGGGAATGAGTTCGTCCTCCGGCTGAGCCTCGGAACCAGCCGAGAATAACCGCGCGTGCCGGGCTGCGGGGTACAGGCGAGCGCGAGAGAACCCACTGGTGCCCGTGCTGTCGCGCCACCAATGGCCCGCGCAGATGCCCGCGCATCTGCGGCGTCCCCCCGGCTCCGGAGCTCCCCTTCTCCACGCGGCCATCCGCTTGAATATGGAACACGAGTTGCGTGTCGAAGAACCGGGAGAACGGAACCGGAGGCTCGACGATGCAGACGACACGAACGACCCTGCTTGACCTGGTACAAGTCCTCTCGGACCTGGAAGCCAGCGAGCCCGAGATCGTGGCCACCGCCATCTGGCTCGTGAACTCGGGCCGCGTCGTCCTGAACGGCTCCTTCGCCGGTCAGCAGATCGTGGATCGCGTCATCCACGCTTAGGTGCGCCGAGAAGCGGCCCGCCTCAGACGAACGCCCCCAGTTCGCCCTTGCGGCGGACCTCGCCACGGCGGCCGACCCCCTCGCTCTCCTCGAACGACGCCAGCACCGCCGGCCCGCCCTCGATCGTCGCGATCACCCGCTGGCCATCGGCGAGTCGACAGAAAGCGACGCCTCGTTCAGGCGCACCCGTGCGGTCGTGCATCACGCTGTAGGTCTCGACCGTGGCCGCGCCCGCACCATCGGCCGCGACGAGCGCGGGCGGCACGGCGTCGACGCGCGCCTGCACGGTGGCATCGTCGGCCGGCGCGTAGGCCCCGCCGGGTTCCCGCCCGTAGATCCCAATCGAGTGCTTGGTGGCGTACCAACCGAGCGCCGTCACCAGTCCGAACGCCGCGTCTCCGGCGCGCAGGCGCTCGAAGACGGTCGCGATCGCGTGCATCGAGTAGTTGTTGCCGGCACCACCGAATGCCGCGAGGCCGCCGGTCACGGTATGCGGTCGCGTGTCGTCCTCTGCAAGTCCCAGCGCCTCCCGCGCCATCTGCACGACCGAGGGGAAGCAACTGTAGAGATCGATCAGTTCGATCGCGTCGAGGCCGACGCCTGACGCCTCGAGTACCGCGCGCCCGATCTCGGCGATCGCCGGCGAGCGATCGAGTGCCGCACGCTCGCAGACGAACCACTCGTCGTGCGCATCGGCCCCGGCCAGCAGATGCACGCAGTCATCATCGGAGACACCGAGTTCGCGTGCTGTGGCAAGCGACGTCACCAGCACCGCCGCCCCCTGATCGACCTCCATGATCGCGTTCATCAGTTTGGGGTACGGAAAACCGATCATGCGATTGTCAGCATCGATCGTCGCGATCCGCCGCGCGTCGCGTGCCTCGCGGAACCAGGCGTGTTCGTGGCCAGCGGCGACCCGGGAGAACGACGCGCAGAGGTCCGCGAGACGCTCTCGATGCGCCACGATCGTTTCGCCGCGCCGCGCCCGGATGGCGTTCTCCAGCAGCGGGTAAACCTGCACCGGCAGAAAGAGGCCGTGCGCGATTTCCTGCGGCGTCGACCCCGGCCGCGGATCGCCGCTCAGCGGGGCTGCGGGCACATCCGTCTGCCCGGGCCAGCCGAGGTCGAGACCGGCCCGCCTGGCGCGCGCCCGGGTGCGCATCGCCTCGGCGCCCGCGAGCAGCGCAAGCCGCACCCTTCCCTCGACGATCGCGCGCGCGGCCTCGTTGACCAGACGCTGCGGCGAGTTGCCACCGACGCTCGACTGCACCTCCTGCGCCGGGTGCAGGCCGAGTTCCGCGGCAAGCGCGCGCGGCGCGTTGGGGACCCGCCACGACATGCAGTCGACGACCGCGACCTGGTCGACCGAGCCGAGGGCGGCGGACCCGAGACGGGCCGATTCGAAGGCGCGACGCGCGGCCGCGGCCATGAGGCCGAGTGGACTCAATGCCTGACGAGGATCGGCCTCGCGCTGGGTGATCTGGCCGGCCCCGATCAGCACGGGTTGGCGATGAGCGAAATCAGACATGGCGGAGGTGTTGAGGGTTGGACCGAGGGACCGCAAGCCCGCGGCCTCGAAGTACGCCTGCCTGAGCCAGGCTTGGACCCGATGCCACGGGTGCCACGCGTGTCAGCCCGACGTTGCCGGGTTCGGAGCAGGCGGTGTTGCGTGGGCTGCGATGGCGGCCGTGGTGCGCGTCAGGCTGGCCGCGCCGGCTTCCGAGCGGCCGGGAAGAGGCCGTCAATCTCCTCGCGCACGCGCGAAACTTCGTTCGCCAGCGCGCCGATGAGCCAGCGGGCGTGCGCGAGTTTGCGCAAGCGCGCCTGCCGCTCGAGGCCTGCGCAGGTGCGGGCCAGCAAGAGAGCGCCGTACCACGCGCTGCCGCCACGAAGCCCGTGCGCGAGAGCCTCGATCCGCCGGACATCGCCTTGCGCGCCGGCGGCCTCGAGCGCCCGCAAGCGATGGAGCAGGCCCTCGCCGAAGCGTTGCAGGAAGTCGCCGAAGTCTTCGCCCAGCTCCGCGCGCAGCAAATCGAGGGCACGAGGGTCGAGCACGGGCCTCGGACTGCCTGCCACGGATGCCGTCACCGAAGCCCGCGGCTTCCGGCCCTCCGCCACCGCGATGCGCGAGAGCGCCCGACCACTCCCTCTCGACAACGTGTTCTTCTCCGAGATCACCAATTCACCCCAATTCAAATAGGTGTCTACGCCTATAAGTGTCGGGGTTATATGTCAATGTCTGCGGCCCACAGGGGACGATCTCCTGCCCTCTCATCCACCACGAGCATGATCCCGAAGGTAGCCCGTCCTCGGCTTCGGGCGAGACGACTTCGTCTCCGCGGCCTCGCCGGAGCGCGAAGTGCCGTCACCTCGGAGGCATGCGACCGGGAACGGGCGCCCTAAGGCGCGTCGGTCTCGGCCGCCGCCTCGGCGAGTTCGCGTGCCCGGTTGGGGGTCGCCTGGCCGAGCGCGAGCGCGATCGAGATCAGCACGACGGTCGCGCCAACGCCCTGTAGCGGCACGATTCGCTCACCCAGCACGGCCCAGGCGGCGAGACTCGACAGCACGGGACCCGCCAACATGACCACCGAAATTGTCATCGCACGGGCATGGGCGTGCGCCCAACTCGTCGCGAGGTGACCGACGGTGCCCGGGAGAATCCCCAGCGAGAGCAGGAGCAGCCACTGCACGCCGCGCGGCGAGAGCACGTCGTCGCCGCGCACGAGACAGACCGCCGCCATCACCAGGCCTGAGACCGTGGTCATGCCAACAACATAGTCAAAGGGCTCGACCCAGCGCCGGGCCTGCTTCGACACCAGGAAGTAGCCCGTGAACGCAAACAGATTGCCGATCGCGAACAGATCGCCCAGCAGATCGAGCCGGGTCTGACCCGTCCCGGCCACGACCACCAGCACGCTGCCGGCCACGGCCACCATCGACCACATGATCTGTTTGCCCGATACTCGCTCGCCGAAGAGCGATCGCGACACGAGCAGCACGAGTGCTGGCTGCAACGCCCCGACCAGAGTGACGTTGGCGACGCTGGTCCAGCGAACCGCGTGAAAGAAAAAGATCTGGTGGGACGCGAAGAGCAACCCGCCCGTGACGCTGCCGCGCAACCAGTGCCGGCCGAGTGGCCGCTGCCGCTTCCCCAGAAGACCACGCCAGAGCCAGAGGAGCGGGATCACGCTCCACACGCGCCAGAAAGCGGTGACGAGCGGCGGGGTCGCGATCGCCTTGATGACGATGCTGCTGTAGGCCCAGGTCGTGATGGCCGCGAATACGGCGAGCAACGCGCGCGGATCGTCGCGCTCGATCGGCCCGCCCACCGCACGCGCCGCACGCGCGCCTTCCGCCCCCGCCACCATGCGAGAAGCCTAGCCGCACGCGCGCCCCACGCCAGCGCGGATGCCGGGCTATTCTCCCACGAGAGAGGAAGGCCACGCGGCGCGTGCGGTCAGTGCGAACTCGCTGGGCATCGTCCTGTTGCGGCGTGGCGCACTCCGCGCGGCTGCCGGGCGGAGCTGGTGCGAGTTCGCGACGAGTCGTCGGGTGGCCACGCCACGGGACTGGTGTCACCAATGGCATCGAGCCGACCGGGGTGGATTCACGCTGGGTCGTCCGATCGGCTCACCACGGGACCGTCACCGGGCACGAGAACCTTTGCGTCAAGGCGCTCTTCACCCGCTACCAGCAGCCCGGCGGTTTCAACGAGGTGTTCGTGGCCAATGCCCGCTTCGGTTTCGCCTTGCCCGAGCAATTCGGCGACGGCGAGATGGCGCCGGTGCTCTGCGCTGAGCCGATCGCCAACCCGCGCCACGCCTTGCGGGCGAAGCACGCACCATCGGGCTCTACGGCATCGGCGCCTCGGCCTATCTCGTGGCCCAGTTGGCGCGCGGGCAGACCACACGGTCTTCGCCTTCACCCGACCCGCCGACAGCGGCGGACTGGCCTGCGCACGCGAACCCCGTGCGGTGTGGGCCGGCAGCTCGGCCTGCCGGCGCGCGCTTGGCCGGTGATGGGACGAGACCCCACGCGGCAGAGTCCCCGCCGGGTTGCGGACGCGGCGGGCGCGGGCCACAAACCCGAGGGGCGGCGCGAGCGGCCTTGGTCAATGGCCTTTTTAGTCATCATGAACACCAGATTCGATCGACAGCGCGACGACTGCATCCGGCCGCGAGGAGCCCGCATCATGGACGCGACGCAGAATCGACGCGGCCGCTCAAGGCGCGAGGAGTCGCCTGGCGTGACGCGGCGGGGCGCGGCCGGCGGGGTGCCGGGCCGGGCGCGTGAGCCGCGGTCGCCGCGTGTCGACCGTGCAGCGGCCGGGCGAGCTGGCGCGGCAATCGTCTGCGGGCTCGCTCTCGGGTTCATCTTGCCGGCAAGCGCGCGGGCCGGGGCCCGGCTCGAGGCGGCACGCTGGACCAGCGCCCCTGCCGGGCCTGGCTCGGCGATCGCGATCGACGAGCAGGTGCTGACCACGACCGTCGCGGCGGTCCCGATCGAACTCGTCGCCCGGGGCGAACTCCGCTTCGACATCGCGGGCGGACGCGAGACCGAACTCCAGTTCCTCACCAGCGAAAACTGGGTTGGCTGCCTCGCGCCGGGCGGACTCGTCGCCGATGCCACGGGCCGGATTGCCTTCGAGTGCCGCGCCAACGCACGGGGGCTCGCGGGAATCCGCCGCCCGATCCACGTCAAGGTCAAAATAGACCCGGCCGGTGGCGGTCTGCACCGCAACCTCGGCTGGGACTTCCGGCGCTGAGGCTCGGCCCTGGCCCGCGCGACCACCGCCCATGCCCATCCCGCCGCATTGCGACGTCATCGTGCCGATCTTCGAGGCGCGCGAACACGTCGAGCGTTGTCTCGCGAGCCTTGAGCGCCACCTGCCCCCGCTGGCGCGGCTGGTGCTGATCAACGATGCGAGCCGTGATCCTGCCCTGCACGAACACCTCGCGGCGGTCGCCGCGCGCCGCCCGGATGCGGTGCTGATGCGCAACGAGCGCAACCTGGGCTTTGTCGCGACGGCCAACCGCGGACTCGCTCTGGCGCACACGGCCGGGCGCGACGCCTGCCTGCTCAACAGTGACACCGTGGTCACTGCCAGATTCCTAGAAGGCCTCGCAGCCTGTGTCTGGTCGAGCCGCACTTCGGGTATCGCCTCACCCTTCACCAACAACGGCACAATCCTGAGCGTGCCGCTCTGGCTCCGCGACAACGCCATCCCCGAGCCCTTCGACATCGACCAGTTCGCCGGGATCGTGCAGCGCGCGAGCCCGCGTGCCTGGCCCGAGATTCCGACGGCCGTTGGTTTCTGCATGTACGTCCGGGCCGACGTCCTGCGCGCGGTCGGTCTCTTCGACGAGGTGAGCTTCGGTCGCGGCTATGGCGAGG
Source organism: Pseudomonadota bacterium (assembly GCA_005777805.1). Lineage (GTDB taxonomy): Bacteria > Desulfobacterota > Binatia > UBA12015 > UBA12015 > SXLG01. The sequence continues at coordinate 2,956 of SXLG01000095.1, read as the reverse complement.
AGAACGACTTCTGCGAGCGCGCCCGTCGGCTCGGCTTCCAGAGCCGGCTGGCCGACGACGTTTTCGTCGCCCACGTGGGACGGGCGTCATTCGGTGGCGAGGGCGACACGGCTGAGCGCACCAACAACGACGTCATGGCACGACTTCATCCCGGCTACCACGAACGCATCCAGAGCTTCATCGCCACCGACCCGCTGCGCGGCCTGCGGGCCCGGATCGCACGCGAGACCGAGCGTGCGCGCCGTTCCGCCCCGTCGGCACAGCGGCGACGGCGCTGATCTGGCGCGACCGGTCTCCCGCATGCGCCCGAGCGCGGCGCGCGAGCCGCAAGGCCGTCGTCGCTGGCGGCCGCCACGGCCTCCACATTCCCTTCTCCGATGCATCGACCTCGCGTCGGAGCGCGGGTCGATGTAGGCGATGCGAGGACGGCTACGTGCGCATCCTCGAGATCAGCAACGGCTACCCGCCACGCGCCTTCGGCGGCGTCGAGCTGCACACCCACCGGCTCGTCGCGGCGCTGGCCCGGCGCGGTCACGCCGTGAGCGTGTTCACGCGCCACAGCGACCTCGCAAGCGCCGACGGCACGATCATCGACGAGCAGGTCGACGGCATCCACGTGCGCTCGGTGGTGAACGACGCCAAGCAGAGCGGTTTCGAAGCGCACTGGCGGAGCGATCCCGTGCGCGAGGCTTTCGCCGAACTTCTCGATCGCGAACGGCCCGAGGTGGTCCACGTACAGCACCTTATTGGGCTCTCGCATGATTTGCCGGCGACAGCGCGCCAGCGCGGCCTGCGCGTCGTCGCCACCGTCCACGAATACTGGTATGCATGTGCACGAGTGATGTTGCTGCGGCCCGATGGCGCGACCTGCCCCGGTCCGGCACACGCCGACTGCGAGCGCTGCTTCCTCGCGGGCACGCGCGGCGAGGACCCCGGCACGGCAGCCGCGCCCACAACGCGTAGTACAGTCCGGCTTGCGTTGGCCCGCCACCTGCCCGCAGCGGCGCTGCGCGCGCTGCTCACTCCGGTGGCCGGTGGTGCCGCACCCCGCGCGCGCTTCGCCGATATGCGGGCGGCACTCGGCGCTTTCGAGCGCGTGACGACGCCCTCGCGCTTTGTGATCGACGAGCTGGCCCGCCACGGTCTCGTGCTGCCGCGCACCACGCGCACGATCCCGCTGGGCATCGACCGCTCGGGCCTTCCGTTCGATCCACCCGCGCCACCGCCGCCGGGGGCCACGCTACGGATCGCCGTCGTCGGGCACGTCCTGCCGCACAAGGGAATTCATACCCTGCTCGAGGCGGCGGCCCGGCTGCCCGCGGCACCTCTCGAGATTCATCTGCACGGCCGGCGCTGGCCCGAACACCCCTACGAGCAGCGGATCGGGCCGCTGCTCGTCGCCGATCCACGCGTGCACGCGCACGGAGCGTTCGCCGACGGGGCCCTGCCGCGTCTCCTCGCCGGGGCCGACGTGGTCGCCGTGCCCTCGAGTTGTCCCGAAAGCTTTGGCATCGCGGCGCGCGAGGCCCATCTCGCCGGGCGGCCGGTGCTCTGCGCCGACCGCGGCGCCTTGCCCGAAGCCGTGCGTGACGGCATCGATGGACTCCTCCTGCCAGCCGACGATCCCGACGCCTGGGCGGACGCGCTGCGCCGCCTCATCGATGAGCCCGAGCTCCGAGCCCGCCTTGCCGCAGGTGCACGGACACGCGCCGCAGAGATCCCGGACATGGACACCTACGCCGCCGAGATCGAGCGCTTTTTGCTGCGCCCCTGAAGCGACCGCAGCGGGCCGGGCCGGGTTTGCGCGCTATCCGGCGCGGGCTCGCCCGCCCTATTCCCGGTCGACCTTTTCAAGATGGAGCCCGCATTCGAGCTTGTCGGAACCGGCCCACCGTCCAGCACGCTCTTCCTCGTCGGGCCCCGTCGGTCGGGTACAGGGAATACAGCCAATCGACCGGTAACCCACGTCATGCAATGGATTGTAGGGAATCTCATTGCCGACGATGTACGACCAGACCCGCCGCTCGTCCCAGTCGGCAAGGGGGTGAAGCTTCCACAGGCCGTAGCTCGCAGACCACTGGACCTTGCCGATGCCGGCCCGACTCGGCGACTGCTCGCGGCGGATGCCCGAGATCCAGGCCGTGAAGGGATCGAGCGCCCGCATCAGAGGATCGACCTTGCGCAGGTGACAGCAGCGGTCGGGGTCACTCTCCCACAGATTCGGCCCTTCACTGCGGTGCTGTTCGGCCACGGTGGGAACGGGCGGACGAATCAGGGTGAGTCCGTAGCGCTCGACGAGACGATCGCGCACTTCGTAGGTCTCGCGGAAGAAGAGCTGCGTATCGAGTTCAACCACGCGCAGGCGGAGACCCAGCGTGGCGACCATGTGGACGAGGACCGAGGACTGCTTCTGCCACGAGCAGGTGAGACAGAGGCGTTCGCCGAATTCTTGATCGGCCCAGCACAGCAAGTCCTCGGCGGAGAGCTGCTCGAGTGCCGCGAGGGGACGGGAGAGTTCCGTTGCGGGCACGCCGTCACGGGATCGAGCGCTGGCAAGTGGTGAGCCCATGGCCCGAGTGTCCCCCGGGGCCGCGAGAGCGCACAAGGCTCAAACACAAGAGGGGGGGCACGTCGGACTGCGGCCCGACCCGTTCACGAGCCTCCCAGGCCTTCCCTCAACGCCGGACGGGACCATCAGTGCCCGGTCGAGTGGCCCGACCCGTTCACGAGCCTCCCCGCGCTTCCATCAGCTCAGCCGAAGGGATGGAACGGTCAATCAGGGAGGAATCGTTCATGGGCAGCTGTTTCGGACGGAGCATCGCATCCGCACTGGCACTCTCGTTAGCCAGCGCAGGCATGGACGCACGGGCCGCCGGCGCGCCCAACATCCTGATCATCTGGGGCGACGACGTCGGCTGGTTCAACCCGAGCGCCTACAACCGCGGCATGATGGGCT
>SXLG01000016.1 GCA_005777805.1 Pseudomonadota bacterium | reverse complement strand
CCGCGTGGATGGCGCGAGTTACGGTGGCGTCATTGAAGGGTGTCGAGGTGCCGTGCGCATTGACGTACCCGACGCTCTCGGGCTCGATTCCGGCGTCGTCGAGCGCAGCAACCATGCACTGCACGGCGCCACGCCCCTCCGGCGCGGGCTGGGTGATGTGGAAGGCATCCGCGCTCGCGCCATAGCCCAGGACCTCGCCGTGGATCCGGGCGCCGCGTCGCTCTGCGGCCTGCCACTCCTCCAGCACGACGATCCCGGCCCCCTCACCCATGACGAAGCCATCGCGGCCCCGATCGAAGGGCCGGCTCGCGCGGGCGGGCTCGTCGTTGCAGGTCGAGAGGGCGCGCATCACGGAAAACCCGAGCACGCCGAGTGCGGTCACGCCGGCCTCGGTGCCACCGGCAATCGCGCAATCCATGTAGCCGTCGCGAATCGCCCGGGAAGCCTCTCCGATCGCGTGCGCCCCCGAGGCACACGCGCTCGTCGTCGCATAATTCGGCCCGCGCAAGCCGAAGCGCATCGAGATCCAGCCGGGCGCCAGGTTGCCGATCAGCTTGGGGATGAAGAAGGGCGAGAGCCGGCGCGGGCCGCTCTCGAGGTAGGTCCGCATCGTGTGCTCGATCGTTTCGAGGCCGCCGATACCAACGCCGACGATGCAGCCGGCGCGCGGGGCGAGTGCGTCGTCCACCACCAGACCCGAATCCTCCATGGCCATGACGGACGCGGCGAGTGCATACTGGATGAAGGGGTCGGTCTTCTTGCGATCCTTTCGCTCGAGCCAGTGCTCGGGGTCGAAGTCGGGCACCTCGCCGGCAATTTTCACCGGGATGTCGTCCACCGGGAAACGCGAGATCGGTCGGATGCCGGACCGCCCGGCAAGCAGGCCCTGCCAGTTCACCTCGACCCCACTGCCGAGCGGGCTCACGACACCGAGCCCGGTGACGGCCACCCGGCGCGACTCTCTCGCGGCCCCCATGCGGGGCTAGGTACGAGAGGCAGCGAAGAGCTGTCAACCGCGCCGAAGAGCGTCCGCCCGTGCCAGAGACCGCCGACGCGCGGCAGCGACACGATGCGCGCTGAACTCGCGCCGGCCGATCGGTGCCGCACGCGGCGGGGGACCAAGGGCACGGACCTCGCCTCCCTGGCCCGAGGCCACGACGCGCGCGGGAGATTGAGCCGCCGGCACTCCTGCTCTACGTTGCGCCCATGCGATTCGGACGAGTTGTAGGAGCGGCGAGCTGCCTCTTGATCCTTGCCTGCGAGGCCACGGTCAACGTGCCCCCCGCGAACGAGCTCTACGAGAAGGCCGTCAGCGACCAGAAGGACGAGAGCTACAGCCTCGCGGTCGAGCAGTACCGGATGTTCCTCGATCACTACCCGCTCGATCCGCGCTCCAAGGATGCCGAGCTGCGGCTCGCCGATTCGTATTTCGCCGACGAAGCATGGCCCGAAGCGATCGTCGCCTATGCGAACTTCCAGCGCATGCACCCGACCCACCACGATATCGACCGGGTCGAGTTCCGTATCGCCGCAGCTTACGAGGCGCAGATCGACACGCTCGATCGCGACCTCGGCGCGGCCCAGAATGCCCACCAGCGCTACCACAGCCTGGTCCTGCGCCACGCCGGCTCGCCGGCGGCGCAGGAGGCCCAGGAGGCGCTCGCCAAGGTGCGGGAGCACCTCGCGGCGCGCGAACTCTACGTCGCCTCGTTCTACCTCGATCGGGGCAAGCAACAAGCCGGTGAGGCCCGCGTCGCCGCCACACTGCTGCGCTACCCCGAGACCAAAGCAGCTCGTGACGCGATCCGGCGGCTCGAGGAATTCGCACGAGCCGAGGGCAACACCGAGCTGGCCGAGTTGGCCGCCGCGGCGGTCAAGGACCATCCGCGCAGCCAGCCGGAAGCGGGCCTCGACACCCCGCTCGGTCCGGCAACAGTCGAATTGCGTAATCGACTGGTGGCCCAGCGGACGACGCCGGCGGCACCGGTGACGCCGTGAATGCGGAGGTCACCCCGTTCGGCACCCGTGAACTCGGCGATGACATCGCGCCAGCACCGGCGACGCCGTGAGTGCGACGAGCACCCTGCCGCTCGTCCTGGTCGGGATCGGCGGACTCGGTGCTCCCGCGGCCGCCACCTTGGTGCAGGCCGGTGCGCGGCATTTGCGTCTGATCGACGACGACCGGGTTGAGCTCTCCAACCTGCCGCGCCAGCCCCTCTTCGGCACCGGCGATCTGGGCCAGCTCAAGGTCGAGGCCGCGGCCCGACGCCTCGAGGCCTTCGCCGGCCCCGGCGGCCTGCACGTCGAGGCACTGGCGCTGCGACTTGATGGCGGCAACGCCGATGCTCTTCTGGAAGGCGCGCTTGCCGTCCTCGACGGCACCGACGGCCTACCCTCGAAACTCGCCCTGAACGATGCGGCGGTGCGCCAGCGCGTGCCGCTGGTCCATGCCGGCGCGCTCGGCACCGAGGGCCAGCTCATGACGATCCTCCCCGGCGAGACCGCATGCGTGCGCTGCCTCTTCCCCGAGCTGCGCGAGCGCGACGATTTCGCGAGCTGTCAGCAGGCCGGCATCGTCGGCCCGGTGGTCGGTGCGGTTGGCGTGCGGATGGCCGCGGAAGGTCTTGCGCTCAGCCGGGGAGAGCGGCCCTCGCTCGCGGGCCGCCTGGCCATGCTCGACGGCGTCGGGCTGCGCTGGCGCACGATCGAGGTCCGGCGCAACGCCGCCTGTCCGGGTTGTGGGCACGCGGCGCTCGCGCCCTGAGAGCCGGCCACGCAAGCGCGCGAGCCTCGCCACGACTTGCGCTCACCGGGACCCACCGCGAAGATGCCCGCCGGAGGTTTCCCGGAATGCCAGTTCACGTCAAGATTCCCACCCCGCTGCGCAAGTTGACCTCGGGTGAGGAGCGCGTCGAAGTCGCCGGTGCCACGGTTGGTGCGCTCATCGAGGACATGGAGCGCCGCTTCCCCGGCATGCGCGAGCGCCTCTGTGACGATGCCGGCAAGGTCCGTCGCTTCGTCAATCTATACTTGAACGGCGACGACATCAAGTTCCTCGGCGGGCTAGGCACGAAGGTCGCGGAGGGAGACGAAGTTGCGATCGTTCCGGCCATCGCCGGCGGACGCCGCTAGGCCCTTCCCGTGACGGTCCGCCCCGATGGACTGCGGGCGGATTCGCTGTCTGATCTGGTCGGTCGCACGCCCTTGCTCCGCCTGCGGGAGGTCACTCGCGGACTGCCGCCGCAGGTCCGCATCTGGGCCAAACTGGAGGGCTTCAACCCCGGAGGCTCTGTCAAGGACCGGCCGGCGCTACGCATGTTGCAGGAGGGACTGCGCAGCGGCGCCCTGCGTCCCGGCAAGGTCGTCATCGACTCCACCTCGGGCAACACCGGCATCGCCCTGGCGATGCTCGGCGCTTCGCTCGGCTTCGCGGTGGAACTGGTGGTCCCGAGCAACGCCAGCGTCGAACGCCGCCAGATCATCCAGGCCTTCGGCGCGAAGGTGATCGAGAGTGACCCGCTTGAAGGCAGCGACGGCGCGATCCGGCTCTGCCGCGAGATCATTGCACGCGACCCCGAGCGCTACTTCAAGCCTGACCAGTACTTCAACGAGGCCAATCCCCTCGCCCACTACGAGACCACCGGACCCGAAATCTGGGAACAGACCAGGGGCCGGGTGACGCACTTCCTCGCCGGCATCGGCACCAGCGGAACCATCATGGGCGCGGGCCGCTTCCTGAAGCAGCGCAATCCCGCGATCCAGGTGATCGCGGTGGAGCCCGAGGATTCCTTTCACGGCCTCGAGGGCCTCAAACACATGGCCAGCTCGATCGTGCCGGGGATCTACCACGAGGAAGAGCTCGACGACCGAATTCCCGCACCGACGGACGAAGCCTACGATATGGTCTACCGCATCGGCCGCGAGGAAGGCGTGCTGGTCGGACAATCCTCGGGCGCGGCCTGCTGGGCAGCGCTCAAGCTCGCCCGCACGCTCGACCAGGGCGAGATCGTGATTGTCTTCCCTGATTTCGGCGACAAGTACCTGAGCACCAACCTGTGGCGCGGCTGGGGCGAGATCCCGCGCCCGGCCGATCTCCCGAGCCTGTGAGCCAGCGACCAGTCCGCGCGCCGGTCCTGCCGATGGCCCTCACCGAGAACGAAATCGACCTCTACAGCCGGCAGATCCTGGTGCCGGCCATGGGGGGCCGGGGCCAGGATCTGCTCGCCGCGGCAAGCGTGCAGATCCTCGGCGGGGGCACAGCTCCCGCCTTCGCCGCCAGCTATCTCGCCGGCGCCGGCGTCGGCCGGATCGTCTGGGTATCGAGCGCCGGACCCTCGGCCGAGACCGCGCTGGCCCCGCTCGAGCAGCGCCGGCCCGACACACGCCTCGTCCGCCGAGCCCGCGTCGCCCCCACGGGAGTTATTTTTGATGTGACGATTGCCGAGACCGGCCCGCGCAGCGACATGAGTGCGGCGGCTGCGACGGGAGCGGCCGCAGGACTCGCGCGCGCGGGTGCGACTCGCACGGGGGCCGCGCGGCCGGACAGCGCTCGGGTCCTCGCCGGCGTGCCCGCGCGGACGGGCGAGATCGGCCTGCACGCGGGCGATCTCGCGGGGCTCCTGCTCGTCCCGGCCCGCGCCGGCTACTGTCTCGCGTGCCTCGGCTGGCCAAGCGACGAAACCGAAACCGCCGATGGCCGACGGCGCTCTGCGTCGCAGAGTGCGCTGGAGGATCCCCTCCTCGGAGCCATGGCGGCGCTGGCCACCCTCGGCTGGCTCGCGCGGATCGCCCCAGACGCGACCGACGACCGCGCCCGAGCCCTCCTGCTGGAGGACGGCGAGTGGCGCGACGCCGCGCCCCGCCGGCGTACCGGACCGTGCCCGCGCTGCCTGTCGCGGACAACGAGACTGTCACCTCCCTGAACTCCTCGCCCCACGCCACTCGGGGGCGTGCTCGCATTGCCTGTCGCGAGGGCCTTGGTTCGGCCCGCACTTCGCCCGCGCTGCCCGTCGCGGCGAGGCTGACCCGGCCTGCCGTCCGCGCCCTGCCAGAACGTGCCGCATCCGCCTCGCCCGGCCAAGGCCCCCTCCTGTTCTCCCGCAGCGAACATCCGCCCGAGGCACCCACGCGACTCCGACGCACGCCCCCGCGGCGTGACTTCTCGATATTCTCCGTGATGAATCGGGCTTGTGTTCACCCCGGGCCCCGACCTACCTTGGCAAGCCATGCCGCGCCTTCCTGCATTGCCGCGGCGAAGCGCGCAGGGTCGGCTGCGGCATCTGGTCGCGGCACTGCTCTGCGCGCACGCCGCCATCGCCGCTGCCCACCTCCCGCCGAGCGAACAGATCCAGGCGCTGGAGGCGGCGCAAGCCACCCACCCCGACGATCCGGAACTCTTGTTGCAGCGCTCGGCGATCGAGCGTCGGGCCGGCCACCCCAAGGCCGCCGCGACCGCGGCTCGCCGCGCTCTGCGCCTCGGAGCGACACCGTCGCGGGCCCATCTGGCCCTTGCCGCAGCCCTGCTCGATGCCGGCGACGCCGACCAGGCACTCGAGACCCTCGAAACAGCGCTCGACCAGGCGCCGGGAGACCCGGCTCTCACCCGCGCCCGCGGGCAGGCACGCCGCGCACGAGGTGATTTCGCCGGCGCGGCCCGGGATCTCGCCGCGGCACTTGACTTGACGGCCCAGCCCTCGCCCGACGACATCCTCGAGGCCATGAGCGTCCACGTGGCGAGCGGTGACGAGAAGGGCGCGCTCGCGGTCGCGGATCGAGTTCGCGTTCGCCTCGGCGCGGTCGCCTCCATCGAACTCGCGGCCATCCGCCTCGAGCGAGAGTCCGGACGGCACGCCGCAGCACTCGCCCGCCTCGACCGTTTGCTCGCCCAAAGCCCGCGTCACCCCGGATGGCTCGCTCAACGCGCGGCGATCCTCGACACCCTCGACCGCGGCGAGGAGGCGGCCCGCAGCCGCGAACACGCCCTGGCCGTCCTGCGCCTGCACCCGCGCTCGCGCCACCCCGAACGCATCGCCACACTCGAGCGGGAACTCCACGCGAGTCTCGCGGCGAGCAGCCCCCCGAAGGGAGACTCTGCCCCATGACGTCCAGCCTCATTTCCCGAAACGCGACCCTCGTCGGTCGAGCCGCCACGCTGACGACGCTCGTCGCAGCCCTGCTCGCACCCGCCGCCGCGAGCGCCCAGACGATCACGCGCGGGCCCTACCTGCAGAAGCCGACGACGACGAGCATCGTCGTGCGCTGGCGCACCGACACCGCGAGCGATTCGCGCGTCGAGTGGGGCGCTGCCGCGGGTAGCCTCGGCAACGTGGCCAGCGACGCCACCGTGACCACCGAGCACTCGATCGCCGTGACCGGACTCTCTCCCGGCACGACCTACACCTACGCCGTCGGTACAACGACCACGCGGCTCGGCGGCGACGACACCGACCATCGCTTCACCACACTACCGACGCCAGGCACGCGCCAGCCGATCCGCATCTGGACCTACGGCGACTCGGGCTACGCCAACGCAGCCCATACCGCGACGCGCGATGCCTACTTCGCGTACAGCGGTGCGAACCCGTCGGATGCCACCGACGTCTGGCTCATGCTCGGTGACAACGCCTACTTCCTCGCCAACGACGTGAACTACCAGACCGCTGTCTTCGATTTTTATGAGGACTTCATGCGGCGCGAGGTGCTCTGGTCCGTCCTCGGAAACCACGAGTTCTACGGTGGCAACACCAGCGCCACGCAGACGGGCCCTTATTTCTCCATGTTCGACTTCCCGAGCGCGCGGGAATCGGGCACCAACGGTGTCGCCTCGGGAACCGAGGCCTACTATTCTTTCGACTACGGCAACATCCACTTCGTGATCCTCGACTCGATGGACAGCTCGCGCGCCGTCGGCAGCGCCATGCTGACCTGGCTCGAACAGGACCTCACAGCCACGACCGCCGACTGGACCATCGCGGCCTGGCATCACCCGCCCTACAGCAAGGGCCAGTACCACGACTCGGACACCGAGGTGAACGAGATCGAGATGCGCGCGAACGTCGTGCCGCTGCTCGAGGACTACGGCGTCGATCTCGTAGTGAGCGGCCACAGTCACTCCTACGAGCGCACGCCGCTGATCGACGGACACGCAGGTTTGTCCGACACGCTCGACGCCTCGATGCTGCTCGATACCGGCAGCGGCGCCCCCGACACCGACGGCGCCTACCGCAAGGCCGACACCGGTCAGGCCCCGAACCAGGGCGCGGTCTTCGTCGTCGCCGGCAGCGCCGCCGATGCGCGCCCCTTCATTCCGGTCGAGGGCCACCGTCTCATGGCCTCGAAACTGGTGAGCTACGGGACGATGGTTCTCGAGGTCGACGGCGATACCCTCGAGGGCCACTTCCTCGGGCACGAGGGCGACATTCTCGACAGCTTCCGGATCGAAAAGGGAACGGCGCGCTGCCCGGCGAGCCCGCCCAGCGGCTGCCTCGCCTCGGGCAAGAGCGGACTGGTCGCCAAGCAGGGCGCGAACGACGCGTCCGACTCGCTGACCTATCGCTGGACCGGGGCGGAGTTGCCGGCGGCTGATGTCGGCGACCCCTCCGCCGAGAGCGATCTCGGCCTCTGCGTGTGGGACGCGAGCGGGCTCCTGGTCGACAGCGCGCTGCCGCCGGACGCGGTCGCCACCTACGAGGTGGCCGCACTTGCCACAAAGCTATGGGTGACCGACCCCGAGAAGCCCGGCCTCTTCCTCTACAAGGAGACCACCGGCGCGGCCGACGGTCTGCGCTTCGCCAAGGTACAGACCGGAGCCAAGGGGCTCATGCTGGTGCGCGGCAAGGGTACCGCGCTCGCTCTGCCGACTTCGCCCTGGACGTTGCCAGTAACCGCGCAAATCGTCGCCCGCGACACCGGGGTCTGCTTCGAGTCGGTATTCGCCGAAGCCAAGAAGAACGACTCGACCAAGTTCATCGCCAAGGCCACGGCCGACTAGGCGGTCGCAGGCCCGTGGCGACCAGAAGGTCGCCACGGCGGCCATCAGAACCCGATTTTGCCGCAAGCCGTCGCGGCGGGAGTGCGCGGATCGGCGTGTACGACATGCGGGCCACGGCCGAGCCCGACCTCAAGCCGAGGTCGGAGTGCCGTCGAGCCAGGTATCCAGAATCGCGATGCGGTCGAGGTCCTCGGAAGCCACCGCGGCCGGGTCGCGCTCGAGCACGCTGAAGTCGGCGCGCAGACCCGGCGCGATCGAGCCCGTCTCGCCGTCGAGACCGAGCTGCCAGGCCGCGTCGACCGTCACCGCGCGCAACGCCGCGTCCAGGTCGACGGCGTGGTGCGCGCCGAGCACGTCCCCATGCCGTGTCCGGCGCGTGACTGCGGTGCGCACCAGCGAGAGCGGATCAGGCGGATACATCGGCGAATCCGCGTGCAGCGAAATCCGATGGCCGAGCAGTACCGCCTCCCGAAGCGGCATCAAGCGCTCGGCACGTTCGGCCCCCAGGATCGAATCACGCAGCTCGGGCCCGTAGTGGCGAACATGATTGACGTGAAAACTCGGCGACACCCCGAGTTCGCGGGCACGGACGAGTTCCTCAGGTGAAATCAGGGCGCAGTGCTCGAGCCGCCAGCGATGATCGGCCGCCGGACCCCGTCGAGTCTCACGCATCACGCGCTCGTAGAGGTCCAGCATCTCGCGACAGCCGCGATCGCCCTGGGTATGCGTCAACACCTGCCAGCCCCCATCGTGGAGACCAACCAATGTGTCGATCAACTGATCGGGACTGAAATTCGCACGACCCGTCGTGCCGGCCGGGATGCCGAGCGTGCAACAGCAGAGCTGCGAATCGAGATACGGCTCGTCGAGCAACATGGTGCCGGTGTAGGGCGACCCGTCGTACCAGAGCTTGACGCCACGCACGCGCCAGCGATCACCGTCGCGCGGCATGCCAGGCAGGAGATCGGCGAGGTCGTGCGGCAAGTAGGCGGTGGTACGCACCGGTGTCCGGGGCGCGCTCGCGACGCTCGCGAGCATGGACAGGTGCCCACGCCCGCCGACGATTCCGGCGGCGCCGATCGAGGTAATGCCGACCTCCCGGTAGCGGCTATACTGTGCGGCCAGCGAATCCCGCGCCGACTCCGGGCTGCCCAACGCAAATCGCATAAATGGGCCCATCGCCGGCTGCTCGGCCAGACGGCCGTCAAGCCGGCCGGCCGCGTCGCGACCAAAGCCGTGCCCACCGTCGGGCAGCGGCGTGGCGTCGTCGATGCCCGCGAGCTCGAACGCCTTCGAGTTCACGAAGGCGGTGTGCAGCGACTGGATCAGCACGAACACCGCATGATCGGTCGTCAGCCGATCGAGCCGATCCCGGCCCCACGCGCCAAGGTCGGGCGTAAGCATCGGATCGAGGCCGAACGCGAAGATCCAGCCGCCGGCCGGGGCACCTGCGATGGCGTCGCGCAGCGCCTGCTCGACTCCCGCGACCTCGGGATATCGAAACCCGCTCACATCGATCCACGCTGCGAATTGCGCGCACAGATCGGGATGGGTGTGCGGCTCGATCAGCCCGGGCAGAAGCACCGCGTCACCGAGATCGATCACCTCCGTGCCGTGACGGCGGCCGGTCAAGATCTCATCGCGCCGGCCGACGGCGCCGATTCGCCCGTCGACGACGTGCACGGCTTCGGCGCGTGCCGGCGCCGCACCCTGCTCCGCCATGGTGTGGATACGAGACGCCAGAACGATCCTATCGTGACGCTCCATCGCTCTCTCCCCGGCCCGCCATGGCCTTCGCTTCAGCAAGAACGCAGCCCTCCACCTCGAACCATGCCCGCGCGACTCGGGCCACCGGACGGGGTGCTGATCCGGTCTCGTCTGCTAGGCAACACCGAGCGCCGCCCGGGCGACCTCCCGACGAAAGGACCCTTCGAATCATGACCGATCGCGTTCCGCCGCACGGCGGCAAAACAGAGCTTGTCGACCGCAGCGTTCCCGCCGAGCGTGGCGACGCCTTCCGCGCCGCGGCCTCGAAGCTGCCGGTGCTGCCGGTCTCGGATGCCGACCTCTCGACCGTCTACCGCTGGGCCGACGGTGCGCTGACGCCGCTCGAAGGGCCGATGGACGGCGCGACGTGGCATCGCGTCCTGGACGAGGGTTGCATCGAGGCCTCGGGCAAGCGCTGGGCGTGGACGATCCCTCTATCGCTGCCGGCGACGGCCGAGACCGCGGCCCGCCTCGGACGCGACCAGCGGGTCGCCCTGGCCAACAGCCGGGGCGAGATCGTCGGCACGCTCGAGGTCTCGGACATTTTCGACTACGACAAGCCCAAGTATCTGAAATCCGTCTACCGCACCGAACGCACGGACCACCCCGGTGCCGACATGGTGCTGAAGGGCGATGCCGACAAGACCCATCTGGTCGGCGGCCGCATCGAGGTCCTGCCCCAGCCGCGAAATCCATCCTTCGGGCGCTATGTGTTGAGCCCGCGCGAAGTGCGTCAACTGCTGGCCAGCAAGGGCTGGGAGCGCATGCTCGCTTTCCAGACACGCAACCCGCTCCACCGAGCCCACGAGTACGCGCTGGTCTACGGCCTCGAGACGCTGATCCGCGCCGGCTACAACGCGGGCGCCTGTCTCAATCCGCTGGTCGGCGAGACCAAGGGCGACGACGTGCCGGCCGACGTCCGCATGCACACCTACGAGGCGTTGATCGAGTCGCGCGGCATCGGCGAGGGCGACAGCGACCCGAGCCTCTGGGGCCCGCGTGGCGAGACCGTCGCCGACCGCGTGATCCTGCTCGGCCTCGACATCAAGATGTTCTACGGCGGCCCGAGCGAGGCCATCATGCACGCAATCTACCGCCAGAACTTCGGCTTCACGGACATCGTCATCGGGCGCAAGCACGCCGATGCGCCCTACGCCGATGGATCGGCGATCTGGGGCGATTTCGACGCTCAGGAGATCTTCAGCCAGCTCGCCGGGGGGCTCGCGATCTCACCACTCAAGGTCGGCTTTGCCGCCTTCTACGAGTCGATGGGCCGGGTCGATCTCACGGAGAACCACCCGGGCGAGAAGCCGGTCTCGATCTCGGGCAAGGACGTCCGGGCGGCCCTCGTCGAAGGTCGCGAGGTGGATCCCCGCATCATGCGCGAGTCCACCTCGCACATCCTTTCCGAGGCCATGCGGAGCGCTTGATCGAGCCCCGGGGCTCCCTCAGAACAGGAAACTCGTCTCGACAAAGCCGTAGTCATTGCCCGTGCCGGCGTCGTTCGCCCCGATCACGCCCTGGCCAAAGGCATGGCCATAGAAGGCGTAGATCGAAAACCACGTCGTGACGCGGACCGTGGCCTGGATGTCGACCATCAAGGCCAGGTCGCGGTGCCCCCGTGTGGGGACTCCGCCGTACCCGTACAAATCGTTGCGTGTCGCACCACTGCCGAAGTACGCGAGGTCCTGAACCGAGCCAACACCGAGCCAGTGGCCGTCGAACCGCAGGGAGACGTTCGGATCCGGATCGAGGATCGCCTGCACGAAGATATCCCGGTTGTTCATCATGTTGTAGAACGGCATCTGCGCATAGATCCAGCCTGTGGGCAGCATCTGAAAGAAGGTCTGGTGACGATCGTCGAGCGGATCGGGATCGCCCGAGGCCGCATTGATGCCGGCGCGAAACCAGGGCCGGGCCGGCAGTTCCGTGAAGCGCCAGCCTGCCTCCGCACCGTACGCCCAGCCGAGCGCGTCCTGCCCCTGCCAGTCGCCGGCCTGGCCGAATCCGTAGGCGACCGCGTCGAGCAGGCCCTGCGAGAAGCGCTCGACGTGCGCAGCGTTGATGCCCAGCGTCTGAAGCCGTGCCGGACGCCCGCGGCTCGCCTCGCGCGCAGCCAGTGGCCGGTTGTCGATGAAGAGCACGTCGCGCTCGTCCTGGTAGAACATCCACGACATCTGGGCGAACGTTCCGGGGAGATGATCGGAGTCAGGCAACGACATCGCGGCGCCGCCGACGACGATGTCGAGCTCCGGGTTGGCATCGACCTCGAAGCCGCCCCATGTCGGCCGGAAGCCAAAGCCGGTCAGGTTGAAGGCAGGATGTTCCAGTGCGATCCGACCGCCGTCGAAGCTCCGCCCGGCCTGGGTGTAGTCCCAGGCCCCGATCAAGCGCTGTGCGAGACGCTGGCTCTGCAGCCAGCGCAGTTCGGGATCGCGCACGGCTACCTCGAGGCCGTTGCCGTAGAGCTGACGTCCGCCGCGCACGCTTAGCGCCACGTCGGCCGCGAAGGACACGCGATAGCTCGCCCAGGCGTTGCGCAGCACGGCGCCGTGCTGCGTTCGGGTCGGCGTATTGGCGTAATAGAGGCCTCCGGGCCCGACCGCATTCGCCGGCACGTTGGCGAGCGTCACGTCTTCGTATTGTAGAAAAATGTCGAGCGGGCCGCGTCTGGCCCGCAGCCCGAGTTGCAGCTTGTTGCCCATGAAATCATAGCTGTAACTGGGCGTGGGCGAGCCCGGCAGAGGCTCGAACCACGAGACGAACTCACCACGCAGTCGCTCGTAGACTTCGAGCGAGAGCGTGCTCCCCCACGGCCCATCGATGGCAAGGGGCGCGACACTCGGGGCCGCGGCCCAGAGGCCCGGACGGACGGCGGGGGATCCCGCCCCGCTCGCCGCCCGGGCCTCCCCTCCCCCGAGCACGAAGCCACACGCGCACGCCACGGCCAGGCGTCGCCAGAGAGGCCCCCGCCACGATCGAATCCCGAAACCTGTCGATCCCCTCGGGGGACAACTGCCCCTCGTGTAGCGCAACGAATATGACGCGACGCGTACGACCATGCGATGGCTTCTCCTCGCGGGGCGACAGCGGCCTCGGGCAGCACCAGCGCCTCAGCGCGCACCAACGCCAGGACTCGGGACCTCCGAAATCCGCCCCCATCCGCTGACCGAGCAAGCCCCGGACCACGCCGGCCACTCCACCTCGCCGCAGGCAAATCACGGGAAGGCTCGCTGCAGACGGGTCGAGCGTTACAGAATCCGGGAACGGACCGGCACCGCCGGGAAGCGTTCCGGCGCGCAGGTTTCGGTCCCCAAGGGCCTCACGCCCCCAGCGCAACCACTTCCAGCGAGACGCCGTAGAGCCGGCTCAGCAGGATGCCCATGCCGAGGACGGCGAGCAGCAGCGTGCCGAGTGCGCCGAGTGCGACGCCGGCGAGCACCAGACCGAGCACCACGCCAGCGAGGCCGATCACGGGCGCCAGCAGTTCGGGGCGATTGAAGGGTTCGACGGGTGCGGTGACGCGCGAGAGCTCCTCCCACGAGCGACCCGCCAAGAGTTCCGCCGGCGGCCAGCTCGTACGGATTTCCTGCCAAGCCGTGCCAGCCGACTCGGCCAGCGCCGCGAGCATCCAGTCGAGCACGCCCTGCTGTCGTCCCGTCGTGTTCATCGCTCTCCCCCCGAAACCGGCCCGGCCGAGTCCAGCCCCGGCAGAGGCTCTGCCGACACGGGCCGCGCGCCGACGGCGATGATCAGTACACCTCCGGCGTGCGGCGGACCACCCAGCAGCACGTGCGCGTCGCCGGCGACGGCGACCTGGCTGTCAATCAGTCGGCGCCCGCCCTCATCCAGCATCAATTTCAGTACGACGTGCTCACTGCCCTGCAAGCGAGTGGGCACCACGACCAGCGTCCGATTGCCCGGCAGACGAAAACGAACCTCGCGGCCAAGCCCTGCCGAACGCATCTGGCGGCGCATCAGGCGATAGGCGGGATAGTGGAACATGCGCTCGAGCTGAGCACTCAAGGGACCGAGTGCCGGATCGTGGCCGCTGGCCCCGGCATGGGCGAGCACCGTGCCGACGTGAATCGCAACGCGTTGCTCCTCGGACAAGGCCGGCGGCGGGAGGATCAACGCGCCGAGCAGCACCGCCCCCAAGACCACCCGAGCGACGAGCCATCCAGACCGACCGGCCGGCCCGATCCTCACCGCTGGACCTCGAGGTCGCGCGCTCCGGGTGGCGCAGTTCCGAGCCAGATCACAGCGGCACGTTCGCGCGGTTCGGCCCAGACCTGCACCTCCCCGCGCCCGAATCCGTGCACGCTCTCGATCTGCGCCGGCCGTCCCTCCGCGCGGACCAGTCGCGGCTGCGGGGCCTTCGCTGGAATCTGTGCCGACGGCTGCGGCAGCGCCCGGTCGGCCACGCGCACCGCGACAGCCGCGGCGGGCGGACTCTCGCGGGCGACCCGCTCGCTCTCGTCCTCCGGGCCGAAAGCCCCGAAGTAGACCGCGACCACCAATGCGGCAGCCAGAGCGATCAGGCCACCCGCCACCCCGAGCCCGGAAGGCCCGCGCGGCTGCGCCCTGAGCCAGGGCTCGACGGCAGCGCCATCGTCCTCGCCCGCCACCCGAGACCCGCCGCGCCCGAGCAGCACGCCACGGATCCCCACGGCCGCTGCCGCAAGCCTGAACCCGCGCGGTGCCTCCGCCACGATCCCTCCAATCACACCCGCCCGAATCCACTCGCTGTCGGCGTCGTCCGCGGCACGTTCCTCACCGACGCCAAGCGATTCCCGAAGCAGCTCGCCGAGTCGTTCCTGCCGGTCGAGTTCGCGGGCGCAGGCCGCACAGCGCGCCAGGTGCAGTGCGGCGAGCCGCATCGTGCGAGCATCGAGCTCACCGTCGCGGAAGGCATCGATCAGACGCTCGGCTTCGGCGCAGGTCACATGAACTCCCCGAGGCCGGCCTGCAGCTTCTTGCGAGCATAGTGAAGGCGACTCATCACCGTGCCCTTGGAACACTGCATGACTTGACTGATCTCCTCGTAGGAGAGGCCCTCGACCTCTCTCAGGAGTATCACGGCCCTGTGATCCGGGGTCAACTCGTCGAGGGCCTCGCGGACCCGCTGCCGCAGCTCGCCGCCGCGCAGCACATCCTCGGGGTCGGCGTCGGGGCGACCGTCAGCGATCCGCTCGAGGAGTGGCGTGCCCTCGTCGGGGTCGCTCGGCACCGCCAGCGCGAGCGGCTGGCGCCGGTCGCTACGCTTGCGGTCAATTGCTAGATTGACCGCGATGCGGTAGATCCAGGTGTAGAACTTCGCCTCGGCGTTGAAGCGCGGTAGCGACCGCCACGCCTTGAGAAAGGCCTCCTGCGTGATGTCCCGCGCCAGCTCGGGATCGCGCACCATACCTGTCACCACCGCTTGCACCCGCCTCTGATGGCGTCGCACCAGCTCGGTGTACGCCGCGCGATCGCCGGCCGCGGCTTCCTGCACCAATTCCGAATCGTCACGGCCCCCGGGGTGGGACGTTCTCTGGCCGGAGATGTTCAATGGAGATCCGCCCAGTTCGGTCCGCTGCGCAGATCCACGACGAGCGGCACGGCAAGTGCCGCAACACCTTCCATATCGCGCCGCACGAGGGCACCGATCTCCGCGATCTCCGGAGTCTCTACTTCGAGGACGAGTTCGTCGTGCACCTGCAGGAGAAGCCGTGCCGTGCCGCCCCGGCGAGCCAGGCTGCGCTCGACCGCGAGCATGGCCAGCTTGATCAGGTCCGCAGCCGCGCCCTGGATGGGGGTATTCCATGCCATACGCTCGGCCGCCTGACGCAGGACGGGCTGTCGCGTCGCGAGATCGGGCAAGGGGCGCTTTCGTCCATAAATGGTTTCTACCCAGCCGCGCTCGCGTGCTTCGCTGATGATCCTCTCCGAGTACGCCCGGACAGAGGCATAGCGCTCGAAGTAGCGTGCGATGATGCCCTCGGCCTCCTTCACGGCAATCCCGAACTCCCGCGCCAGACGCTGCGCACCCATCCCATAGAGAATGCCGAAGTTCACCACCTTGGCGCGGCGCCGCATCTCGGGGGTGACCTGCCCCAGCGACACGCCGAAGACCTCAGCCGCCGTGCGGATATGGATATCCTCGCCGGTGCGGAAGGCCTCGACCAGCACGGGATCGCCCGTCAGGTGGGCGAGCAGGCGAAGCTCGATCTGGGAGTAGTCGGCCGAGAGCAGCGCGCGGCCCTGCGGAATGACGAACGCAGTCCGAATACGCCGCCCCTCGGCCGTGCGCACGGGGATGTTCTGCAGGTTGGGGTCGCTCGAGGAGAGCCGCCCGGTCGCCGCAACGGTCTGATTGAAGCTCGTGTGGATCCGCGTGCCACCGTGCGCGATCAGCTCGAGTAGCCCATTGACGTAGGTCGAGATCAGCTTCGCGAGCGAGCGATGCTCGAGGATGCAGCGGACGATCTCGTGCTCCTCGGCGAGCCGGCCCAGGACCTCCGCATCGACCGAGAGTCCCGTCTTGCCGCGCTTGACGCCCTGGGTCGGCAGGCCGAGTCGCGCGAAAAGGACGTCGCGAAGCTGGACGTTCGACTGCACGTTGAAGGGACCGCCGGCGAGTTCGTGGATGCGGGCCTCCAGACGAGCGACCTCCCGGCCGAACTCTGTGCCCAACTCCTCGAGAACATGCGGATCGACGAGAATGCCGCGGGCCTCCATCCCGGCCAGCACCCGCGCCAGCGGAATCTCGACCTCGACAAAGAGGGTCCGGAGCGGTCCCCCTCCGAGCTCGTCGGCGAGCCGCGTGCCAAGCCGCAGCAGCGCGGCCGCACGGGACGCGGCCCATGTTTCGGGATCGTCGGCGGAGCCCGCCGGGGGCTCGAGCCCACGCAGCCGGCAGGCTGCCTCGAGATCGTGCGCGCGGCGCGATGAATCGACCAGATACGACGCGAGCGAGGCGTCGCAGACCTCACCCGCGCCAAGCCCTTCGAGCGGCCGGTCGAGACCCACCCCACAGGCACGCAGCAGGCTCTTCAGATCTTCGACCCAGATCCGCGCCCGCAGGTGTCCAGAGAGAATCCGGCGCAGGATGTCGGCGTCTGGCGCGATCGGGGCGAGGCACACCTCGACGCCGCCGTCCGAGCCCGTCCGTGCCAGCGCCAGGGCCGCGGGCGTCCGCTCGCCCGCAAGCGCAACCGCCAGCGCCAGCGGCGGTTCCTCGTCGATCCAGGTTTCGAGACGCGTCGCATCCACCCGCATGAAGACCGTCTCGGGGGGCGGCGGCGCTTCGCTCGGCGCCCCTGCCGTCGCGGCGGTACCCGCGGCGTCGAGCAGACGCGCGAACTCGAGCTCGCTCGCGAGCACGGCGATCTCGGCACGGTCCGGCTCGCCAGCGGCGAGCGCCTCGATGGCCACACCCACCTCGACATCCCGCCGCACGGTCGCCAGCTCGCGGCTGCGCCGCGCGTCGGCCTCGCCGCCTTCAAGCTGCTGGCGAATACGGGCTGCGCCGCGCAATCCGAGGCCGTCGATCTCATCGAGGCGCGAGTAGAGCGCGTCGATCGAACCGAAGTGCTCCATCAAGCGGCGCGCGGTCTTCTCGCCGATGCCGCGCACGCCGGGAATGTTGTCGACGGCATCGCCCATCAGGCCGAGCACGTCGGGCACATTCTCGGGCGGCACGCCGAAGCGCTCGCGGACCTCGTCCGGCCCGGTCGTGCGATCGTTCATCGTATCGACCAGCCGCACCTCCGGCCCGACGAGCTGCATCAGATCCTTGTCGCTTGTCACGATCTGCACCGCGTAGTCGCGCGCCACCGCCTGGCCGGCGAGGGTCGCGATGACGTCGTCGGCCTCGACGCCCGCGATCTCGATCAGCGGCAGGCCAAGTGCGCCGACAATCCTCTTGATGTAGGGGATCTGAGCGCGCAGATCGTCGGGCATCGATTCGCGGTTGGCCTTGTAGGCGGGGTCGATTTGCTGGCGGAAACTCCCGCCGGGGGCATCGACGACCACCGCGATGTGGTCTGCGGGATGCTCGCGCCGGAGTTTGAGCAGCATCCCGGCAAAGCCGTAGATCGCGCCGGTCGGCCGGCCGCTGCTCGTCCGCAGTCCCGGCAGCGCGTGGTAGGCGCGGAAGAGAACGCCGCTCCCGTCGACCAGGCAGAGCCGCTTCGCCTCCCCCGCCTGCCGCACGCGCCCGGCCTACCAGCGCCCGGCCCGCGCACGCAAACGGCGCGCGGTGGATCTGGGCACGGTGTTGCGCGCGAGGCCGAGTACCGCGTGGAAGCGGCCCTGGCGGGTATCGACACGGTGTTGGGCGCGAGGGGGGACCCGCCGCCAAGCACCGCCCGCAAACTGCCCCGAGTGGGCATCGGCGGCACATCGCGATAGGCTGCGCTTCCGTGCGACACGAACCCCGCTCGGGTGCGATCGAGGAGGCCTGCTTCTGGCTGGCGCGTCATCCGGTCCCTGCCGAATCGGTGCTGGCGGGCGAGCACTGCGCCGATCTGGTCGTGGTCGGCGCCGGACTCACCGGACTCTGGACCGCGATTCATCTGCGCCGACTCGCGCCCGCACTCGACGTGACGATCGTCGAGGCCGGGCGTGTCGCGTCGGGTGCGTCGGGGCGCAATGCCGGCATCCTCTCCGACACCATCGACCACAGCCATCGGCTCGCGATCGCTCACTTCGGCCACGACGAGGCCCACCGCCTGGCCGCGCTCGGCCGCGCAAACCTGGCCGAACTCACGGCCTTCCTCACCACCCACGGCATCGACTGCGCCCTCGAGCCCACCGGCATCCTCACCACCGCCCTCACCGCCGGTCACCTGAGTCAGCTCGAGGATTCGCTCGCGGCGGCATGCTCCCTGGGCGTCAATGACTGGCGACTGCTCTCGGCCGACGAGACGCGCGCCGAGATTCACAGCGAGCGCTACCAGGGCGGGCTGCTGAACCCGGCCGGCGCAATCCTCGACCCCGTCCGGCTCACGACCGGCCTGGCTCGCTACGCCAGGCAGATCGGCGTCCGGATCTTCGAGGACTCGCCGGTCGAGGCTCTCGAACGCGAGCGCGACGGGGTCCGGATCACGACCGCCACCGGCCGGCTACGGGCGCGACGCTGCGTGCTCGCGACAAGCGCCTACACCCACCGGCTCCTGCCACGCGTCAGGCATCGCTTCATCCCCCTCTTCGACTACGTGCGGGTGAGCGAGCCCCTCACCACAGCACAGCGGGCGATCATCGGCTGGCAGGGTCGGCAGGGGGTCACCGACGCGCGCAGTTTCTTTAACTACTACCGCCTGACGGCCGACGGCCGCGTGCTCTGGGGAACGAGTGAAGCGGCTTACTACCCGCCCAATCGGGTCGATCCGGCCTGCGACGATTCGGCCCGGCACTATGCGGAACTGCGCGCGAGCTTCGCCTGGCACTTCCCCGCGCTGAGCGAGCTCGAGTTCCCCTGGTCCTGGGGGGGTGCCATCTGCGCCACGACGCGCTTCACGCCCTTTTTCGGCACTGCACTCGGCGGCCGCGTCCACTACGGACTTGGCTTCACCGGCCACGGTCTCGGCACGACCCACCTCGCCGGCAAGATCCTGGCGCACGTCACGCTGGAACGCGATTCCGACTTGCTCACCCTGCGACTGGTGCGCGAGCCCCCCTTCCCCTACCCGCCCGAGCCGCTGCGCCGCTGGGCGGTCGGCCGCGTCACCCACGACCTACGCCGCGTCGACGCCGGCGGCCGCCCCAGCCTGCTGTTGCGCCTCCTCGACGCGCTGGGTCTCGGCCTCTCGAGCTGAGCGAGACCCGGCCGAGCAGCCCGAGGGCGGCCCGCGGCTCGAGTGCTCCCCCCAGGTGGGGCGCTCGGCTTGACAGAATCGGCGCGTCGGCCTATTTCCCGCGGCTCGAAGTTCGGGGCCTCTTCGCCCCGCGGGCAGGGAACCATGATCGAGGTCTCGGAACTCACCAAGCGCTACGGCGACCGCACCGCGGTCGAGGGGATCTCGTTCCGGGCTGCGCGCGGGCAGATCGTCGGCTTTCTCGGACCCAACGGGGCCGGCAAAACCACGACCATGCGGATCTTGACGGGGTTCCTGCCGCCTTCGTCGGGCACGGCCAGCGTGGCCGGCTTTGACGTCGTGACGCAGGCCGACGAGGTCCGCCGCCGGATCGGCTACCTGCCCGAGAACCCGCCGCTCTACCCGGAGATGACGGTGAGCGCGTATCTGGCGTTCGTGGCGCGGCTCAAGGGCGTGGCGCGAGGCGAGCTGCGTGGCGCCTGCGAGCGGGCACTGGAGCGGACCGGGCTCGCCGATGTGCGCGGCCGCCTCTTGCGCCACCTCTCCAAGGGCTACCGCCAGCGGGTCGGTCTCGCTCAAGCCATCGTGCACGATCCCGAGGTGTTGATTCTCGACGAGCCGACCATCGGCCTCGACCCGCGCCAGATCATCGAGATCCGCGCGCTGGTGCGCGAGCTGCGCGGCGACCGCACGGTCATCCTCTCGACGCATATCCTGCCCGAGGTCGCGCAGACCTGCGACAAGGTCGTCATCATCAACGAGGGCCGCATCGTCTGCGAGGACGATCTCGCGCACCTCACTGCCACCGCACCGCTCGAGGAGATCTTCATGCGCCTGCTCGCTGCCGACGCCCGCGAGCGGGAAGCGGGTCTTACGCGGAGTGCCGCCGCCGAGGTCGATGCTCCCGGTGCTGGAGGAGGCCTCTGATGCGTAACGTGCTCGCCATTGCGGGGCGCGAGTTGCGCTCGATCTTCACCTCGCCGGTGGCCTACGTCGTCCTGACCGGTTTCCTGCTGCTCGGCGGCTGGTTCTTCTTCAACCTCGTCGCGCGCTTCAACATGCTGGTGCAGATGTACTCGAGCTTCCAGGGCGCGGGCGACACGGCCGAGCGTCTCAACCTCAACGATTTCGTGGTGGCGCCACTGCTGCACAACCTCGCCGTCGTGCTGCTGATCGTGGTGCCGATGATCACCATGCGCAGCTTCGCCGAGGAGAAGAGGCTTGGCACCTACGAGCTGCTGCTGACCTCGCCCGTCGGCACCGGACAGATCGTGCTGGGCAAGCTGCTCGCCACCGGGGCCTTCGTCGGCCTGATGGTCGCCGGCAGCGGGATCTTCGGCGTGATCCTCGCCATCTGGGGCAATCCAGAAATCCAGGTCCTGGTCTCGGGCTATGTCGGTCTCCTGCTCGTCGGCTTGACTTTCGTCGCGATCGGGCTCTTCGCGTCGTCGTTGACCGAGAACCAGATCATCGCGGCCGTCGTCGGGTTGGTGATGACGCTGCTCCTCTTCGTCATCGCCTGGCCCGCCGACACCGCCGGCGATATTCTCGGCCCGGTGCTGCGCCACCTAGCGGTGACCGAACATTTCGACACCATGGTGCGCGGCATCGTCTCCACGTCCACGTTGGTCTACTTCGGCACGATGGTCGCGGGCTGGGCCTTCCTGACCCAACGCTCCGTCGAATCCATCCGCTGGCGCTGAGAGGCGCGAGGTCCAGATGCGTCGCTCGCATTCCCTGATCGGTTTGATCGGCCTGCTGCTGGTCTTCTTTGGCCTGGCCTCGTGGGCCTTCACGCTCCAGCTCGGACTCTACTCCGTCCTGCACCTGGCCGGTGGCGCGCTCCTCCTGCTCTGGTTCACAGCCGCCAGCTTCCGCGATCTCGGCGCTCTCGCCAGCGCACGTCAGACGCGCCAGGGCGCCAACATGGTCACCTCGGCCGCGCTCTTCATCGCCGTTCTGGTCGCACTGAACTGGCTCGCCGTCCGTCACGACAAGCGTTTCGACTTGACGGACGAGGGCGTCTTCAGCCTCTCGCCGCAGGCAACCAGCGTGCTGGCCGGCTTGCAGGACGAACTGCTCCTGCAGGCCTTCCTCGAAGCTGGACACAACCCCGCCATCGAGGATCAGCTCGAGAGCTTCGCCCACGCCTCGCCGCAGGTGCGTGTGCAACTCGTCGACCCCGACCGCCAGCCCGAGCTCGCGCAGGAACATGCGGTACGCGCCTACGGCGCGGTGCGCGTCGCCTACGGCAGCCAGTCGACGATGGTCGACCAGCCCACCGAAGAGACCCTGACCAACGCGATCATCAACGTGACTCGTCAGGGCAAGAGAACTCTCTGCTGGGTCGATGGCGAGGGGGAACCGGGACTGGACGACGCGACTTCGCCGCGCGGTTACGGTTTCGCGCGCGATGCGTTGACGAGCGAAAACTACGAGATCGAGCCGATCGTCCTCCTTCAGGAGGGCACGGTCCCGGCGAACTGCAACGTCGTCATCTTGGCGGCCCCCCAGCGCCCGCTGCTCGATCCGACGCTGGACGCGCTGCGCAAATGGCTAGCCTCCGGTGGCCGCGCC
This sequence comes from Pseudomonadota bacterium, assembly GCA_005777805.1. GTDB lineage: Bacteria > Desulfobacterota > Binatia > UBA12015 > UBA12015 > SXLG01. Next base: position 2,202 of record SXLG01000016.1, on the reverse strand, counting down.
CTGTTTCTGCTGCCGCCGCGCAGCGGCGACACTCTGACGCCGCTACTGGCGGAGTACGGCATCACGCTCGGCAACGATGCGGTGGTGGACGAGGTCGTGCGACTCTTCCAGGGCCCTGCGCTCGGTCTCGAACCGGTCGTCTCGACCTACGGCGCCCACCCGATAACGCGCGACTTCCACGAGCGCACCCTCTACTCGCTGACCCGCAGCGTGAGCCCGCTCGAGCCCGCACCCAAGGGCGTGTCGGCCACGGCACTCGCCAGCACGAGCCCGACGAGTTGGGCCGAGACCGATCTCGAGGCCCTCTTCAAGAGCCAGCAGGCCGCCCTCACCGAGGGGACCGACAAATCCGGTCCGGTGGCGATCGCAACCGCCGCCACGGCGGATCTGAAGGAGATGGGCCGCGGCGAGGGCGAGGCAAGACTCGTGGTGTTCGGCACAGCCGCCTTCGCCGACAACAAGTACCTCAATACCCTCTTCAACCGCGATCTCTTCCTCAATGCCCTCGGTTGGCTCGCCGGTCAGGAGGACCTGGTCTCGATCCGGCCGCGCAGCGTGCGCGCCTCGCGCGTCTCCTTCAGTCAGGATGAGGCAAGCGCGATTTTTTACCTCTCGGTACTGGTCGTGCCGGAGCTGCTGATGGTGCTCGGGCTCGCCGTCTGGTGGCGGCGCTCGAGCCTCTAGCTCCGAGCCGGGAGATTCCCCCGCATGCGCGCGCGGACGACTCTGCTGCTTGCCCTCGTGGCCATCGGCCTCGGCCTTTGGGTCTACCTGGTCGAGAAGCCCGGCGAGCCACCTGCCGACACGACCGAGGCCTTGATCGGGCTCAAGCCCGAGGAGATCGCGCGGGTCGAGCTGGCCCTGCCCGGCGCCGAACCGATCGTGCTGGAGCGCGGCGACGGCGCCTGGATGATCCGCTCTCCACTCGCGGCCCGCGCCGATGCGAATGCCGTCGACGGACTCGTCCATGCCCTCACCGGAGCCCGCGTCAAGCGATCGTTGGAAGCGAGCCCCGCGGACGCCAAGGACGCGCCCGTCGCCGCCGCCCGTTTCGGCCTCGACGAACCCGCCGCAGTGGTAACGCTGAGTGCGGCCGCAAAGACGAGCACGCCCTTGCGGCTCGCGGTCGGCGACGCGACGCCGATCGGCGACAACGCTTACGTGCGCCGGGGCGAGAGCGGCCCCGTGCTGGTGACGGCGGGCACCCTGCGCCCGGCCGTGCAGCGGACACTCGACGAGCTGCGCGACCGCAACCTACTCGCGCTCGACGACGCCGACGTGATCGCCGTCGTCCTGACACGCGCCGGCGCGACCGTACGGATCGTCAAGGATGGCGACGCATGGATGATCCGCGAACCCTTCGCGGCGAGAGCCGACACTCCGGCGATGACGTCGCTGCTCTCGAGTTTACGCGCGCTGCGCGCCGAGCGTTTTCTAGATGACGCAGATGCCACCGGCGCTGCCGCGGGTCTCCTGCCACCGCAAGCGGCGATCGCCGTCGAACTCGCCGACGGGAGCCGTCGCACCCTCGAGCTCGGCGCTCCCGCAGCCGCGCCCGCGCCGCAACCGAGCCCGGAACCCGGAGCCCCACCTGCCCCCCCACCCGCGCCGCAGCTTCATGCCCGAGTGGCCGGAACGGATTCCGTGGTGACCATCGCGCAAAGCGCCGCCGAGGGCCTGAGCCGCAGCGCCGACGATCTGCGCGATCGCACCGTGCTCGCGTTCAACGCCGACGACGCCGCGACAATCGAAGTCGAACGCGCTGACGGCAAGGGTTTCACGCTGAAGCGTGCGGCAGACGGCTGGACTCTCGGCGCCGCCGACGTTGCTGCACCTGAGGCCGATCGCGTAGCGGCCGACCGGCTGGCGTCTGACCTGGCGACGCTGCGTGGCGATCAGCTCGCCGGTCCGGCCAGTGACGCGGAAGCGCTCGGCCTCGACCCGGCCGCAATCACCATCACGGTGAGCGACGCCGCAGGCAAGCCCCTCGGCCGGGTGCGCACGAGCACGCCCGACCCCGAGACGGGTACGCCCGCGCGCGCACTGGCCGAGGGTGGCGAAGTCGCCTTCACGCTTCGCGAGTGGGTTCTCGAACGGCTCGACAAGACCGCGGCCGATTTCCAGCCCGCCGCAGCGGCGCCGAGCCCAGTGGCGGATTGACCGGCTGGCCGTACGCCTACAACTCGTTGCCCCCAGATGCGT
>SXLG01000015.1 GCA_005777805.1 Pseudomonadota bacterium | reverse complement strand
TCGTGGGTCATGGAAAACGGCGAGACAAGGTTCTTTCAGCTGCGCGGTTTGTTGCCATCCGAACATGGTGTATACAAGCTCGAACAGGATTGCGGCAACCTCCAACCAGATCACAGTTGCGGGATATATGAACAGCGGCCTACAGCCCTCGGGCGCTTCCTCCGCGTCGTCGCGGTGGCCGACGAGGACGAGCTCGAGGCCTGCCTGCGCTCGCTCGGCGGCCATCTCGAATGCGTCGGCCGCGACGCCGCCGAGCCCGAGCGCTCCCGGCTCGCGGCACGGGACAGAGCCGCCGGCGCCCAGCGCATCTGCCGCCCCGGTGCGATGCAGGATCCGCCGGCCGCGTGGCGCGGCAGCGGGCACCATCCGCTCGCCTCGCTCCTGCTCACGGGCCAGAGCGAGCTCCCGAACGCCGCGGCGAATGCCTCGCTTGAACTCTTCCGCGCGAATCGTCCGCTTGTGGGCCAGACCGAACTCTCGAGCGCTGCGACCGATGTCGGCTCGGATCCCTTGGGCGACGCAACATCCGCGGCCTCTGCCGAAATACCGCTCTCGACAGATCTACTTTCCGAGAGTGCCAGCGACAGCGACGGCGAGCATTGGCGATCCCGCTTCCTCCGCCACGTCGCCCAGACCTCACCCGAGCCGCGCGGCCTCGTGGTGGTCCGCGCCGCGGGCTCGCGCGTTTATACCCATGACGGCCGGGCCTGGCTCGATCTGCTCTCGGGCATCGGCGTCGCCTCGATCGGCCACACCCACCCCCGTGTCGCCGCCGCCGTCGCCGCACAGGCGCGGCGCTTCACTCACGTCATGGTCTATGGCGAGGACGTGCTGGCGCCGCAGGTCGTCCTCGCCGAGCGTCTGGTCGCACGGCTGCCGGTGTCGCTCGAGAGCGTCTATTTCACCAACAGCGGAACCGAGGCCGTCGAGGGCGCGCTCAAGCTCGCACGCAAGCACACCGGCCGCTCGCGCGTGCTCGCGTTCGAGGGTGCCTTTCACGGCGACACCACCGGAGCGCTGGCGCTGGGTGGCAATCCGCTCTACCGCGAGCCTTTCCGCCCCCTCATCGAGGGCGTGAGCCATCTTCCCTGGAACGATCCGGCAGCTCTCGCCCGGATCGACGACTCGGTCGCTGCGGTGATCGCCGAACCGGTGCAGGCCGAGGGTGGCGTGCGGCTGCCGCAGGCCGATTTCCTGCCGGCCGTGGCCGCGCGCTGTCGCGAGGTCGGTGCTTTATTTGTGCTGGACGAGGTCGTGACCGCCTTCGGTCGCACCGGCCGCTGGTTCGCCTTCGAGCACTGGCCGGGCGCCGAACCCGACGTGCTGGTGCTCGCCAAGGCGCTCGGGGGTGGCCTGCCGCTCGGAGCGTTCGTCGCCTCGCGGGAACTCATGCGCAGCCTCTCCGAGAATCCGCCACTCGGCCACGTCACGACCTTTGGCGGCAACCCGGTGTGCTGCGCGGCGGCGCTGGCCTCGCTCGACGTGCTCGAGGAGGACGATCTGCCAGCGCGCGCAGCACGGCTCGGAGAAACGATGCTCGACGGGCTGCGCGCGCTGGTGGGACATGGCGGACTGGTCGCGGTGCGCGGGCTCGGCCTCCTGCTCGGACTCGAGTTCCGCGATGCCGAAGCGACGCGACGCTTCGTCGACGGCTGTCGCGAACGCGGAGTCCTGGTCGGCTGGACGCTGCACCACGACCGCGTGGTGCGCCTGGCGCCGCCCCTCATCCTCTCGGCAGCGGAGACCGCCGAAGCGCTCTCGATGTTCGCCAGCGCCCTCGCGCGACGCCCCTCGCGGCGATCGTACTGAGTCGGCGCAGCGCCCGTGCCGGTCGATCACGTCGCGTGCTGGCGACGACCTGACGGGATGTCGATCGGCAGCCGCGGCTCGAGCGATGCCCGGTCGGGGTCGTCGTGCGCTGCGAACGACACGGCGGCGAGGCTTCAACCCTCGGGGCGGATCCCCGCCTGGCGCAGCAATTCGGCCTCGATGAAACCATCGATGTCGCCGTCAAGAACTGCGTCAGCGTTGCCCACCTCATGGCCGGTGCGCAGATCCTTGACCATGCGATAGGGCTGCAGGACATAGGAGCGGATCTGGCTCCCGAAGTCGATCTTCTGCCGCTGGCCGATCAGCTTTTCCTTCTCGGCCGCCTGCTTCTCGCGTTCCAGGGCAAAGAGCCGGGCGCGCAGGACCTTCATCGCAGTAGCGCGGTTCTTGTGCTGCGAGCGCTCGTTCTGGCACGCGACGACGAGGCCGGTCGGCAGGTGCGTGAGCCGGACTGCGGAATCTGTCTTGTTGCCGTGCTGGCCGCCGGCACCCGACGAGCGGTAGGTATCGACCCGGAGATCGTCGTCACGGATGTCGATCACGATCGTGTCGTCGATCTCCGGCGTCACCAGGACCGCCGCAAAGGAGGTCTGGCGGCGGGCGTTGGCATCGAAGGGCGAGATGCGGACGAGTCGGTGCACCCCCACCTCCGCCCGCAGATTGCCGTAGGCGTACTCGCCCCCGACCGTAAAAATACAGCTCTTGATGCCGGCACCATCGCCCGGGGTGTCCTCGACGACCTCGACCTTGAACCCGCGGCGCTCGGCCCAGCGCAGGTACATCCGCACCAGCATCTCGGCCCAGTCATGGGCATCGATGCCCCCGGCGCCGGGGTGGACCGTCACGATCGCATTGTTGCGATCGTGCTCGCCCGAGAGCATCCGCTCGAGCTCGAAACGGGCACAGATCGCCTCGATCTCGCCGAGCCGGCGCTCGGCTTCGCCGATCGCCTCGGGCTCGCCTTCCTGCACCAGGTCGAGCCAGGTGGCGATGTCGTCGACTCCCGCCTCGAGTTCGCGGAAGCCCTGGAGGCGGCCCTGTGCGCCGGCGCGCTCGCGCTGCACGCCCTGGGCCCGTTCGCTGTCCTGCCAAAGATCGGGATGCGAGGCCTGCTCGTCGAGTTCGGCGAGACGCGCCGCCGTCGCCTCTACGTCAAAGAGACCTCCCGAGCGCAGCAACGCGCTCGCGGAGGCGATTCAGTCGGTCCCGACCTTCCGCGATCTCCACGGCGATGCGGGTAGCGAGCCGGTGGGCGGTGCCGCAAGCCGGGGCGGGGTCAAGGTGACAAGGTTCGGAGCCCCCGCTCGGCAAGGGCACCGGCCATCGCAGAGCCCCGAGGGATGAAACGCGGACTCTGGCCTCGCGCTCCGCCTCCCCCAGCAGCCGCGTGCGCATCGCAGAGCCCGCGGGAGGAAGCGCGAACTCTGGCGGCACGGCCCGCCGTGAAACCCCGACCGATGAGACGACGAGCGGCAGGTCACCCGACTGGCTGTCAGCCGACTCCCGCGCCAGACAGCTCCGCCCGTGGTAGGGCCCCGACCGATGAAACCCTCCCCGGCTCCCGCGATCGGCATCCTCGCCAACCCGATGTCGGGACGCGACGTGCGCCGCCTGGTCGGTCGGGCCGGCCATCAAACGGTCGAGGCCAAGCGCAGCGCCATCGCAAGGATCGCCGTCGGCGCGGCAGCAGCCGGCGTCCGCCGCATCGTGGTGCTGCGCGAGCCGCTCCGGGTCTCGACCGGCGCGCTCGAGAGCCTCGCGGTCCCGCTCGACGTCGAGACGATCGATCTCAGCGCCCGACTCGACGCCTCGGACACGACACACGCGGCCCGGGGGATGCGTGCCGCCGGCTGCGGTGCCGTCGTCGTGCTAGGCGGTGACGGTACGAGCCGGGTCTTCGCGCAGGCCTGGCCAGACGCACCGATCGTGCCCGTGTCCACGGGAACCAACAACGTCTTCCCGCGCTCGATCGAACCGACGCTCGCCGGCGCGGCGGCCGCCCTGGTCGCGCTCGGGGTCGTCGATGCCGGCGCGGTGGCGCCCCGTTGCAAGACGGTCCGGGTTGCGCTCGACGAGACGCTCGGCGACCCCACGGCCGACCTGGCCCTGGTCGATGCCACTTTTCTCGCCGACGATCATCTCGGCAACCTCCTGCCCTTCGAACCGGGCAAGCTGCGCGTGCTGGTGCTGGCGCGAGCCGAGGCTGCCGCCATCGGAACCTCGCCGATCGGCGGCCTGCTCGAACCGGCGGGAGCGGACGACGACTTCGGCGTGCTGGTGCGCTGCACCTCACACGGAGGTGGCGGGCGGCCTCTTCTGACCCCGATTTCGCCGGGCCTCTACCGGCCCGTGCACGTGGCCGAGGCGCGCCGGCTGGCCTTCGACGAAGAGGTCGAGATCGTCGGCCCGGGCCTGCTCGCGCTTGACGGAGACCGGCTCTACGCCTTGCCGCCCACGGCTCGCGCCCGCCTCTGCGTGCGGCGGGACGGCCCACGGGTCATCGACGTCGAACGCACGCTCGGGTTCGCGGCGCGTGCCGGTTATTTCCTCGACCGTGTCCTCGAGGACCCCTCGGCGATGCTGCCCGGCTGCTGCTGAGGGGATGTCCTCCGGCCGGTGCCACCCCGCGGCGTGGCCCCGCCCCGACACAGCGGACGGATGTCAAGTAAAACTATATCCGCGACAGATCAGGTCGCGTCGTACTCCGCCAGCGCGTGTTCGATCCGCGCCATGCTCTCGGCGAGACCACCTGGACGACTGCTCGAGAGCCAGGCCGCGCGCTGCATCGCGGCGGCCTCGCGCAGGTCGGCGGCCAGCGCGGCCGCAGACGGCGCTGGCAATCCCTTGTGCCGCGCGAGCCGCCACACGCCGTGGCGCGCAAGCCGCGCTGCGGCAGTCAATTCGCCCCGGATCGTGTCGCCGTCCTGCGCGCCGGGTCGGGCCCCTTCGATCTGTGCCACCGTGGCGTCGATCTCGGAGACGAGCCGCCCGAGCGTGGAGGCGTCGGATTCGCCCCACGCCGTCACGAGCGGTCCGGGCATCAGCGCCGAGTGGATCGGACTGCCGTTGAAGCGTGTCAGGCCCGTGCGCCCGTGCAGCAAACCGAGCCGCACCAGCGCCTCGCCGAGGCCGGCGTCGGGCGCCTCGAAGGCGAGCGCATCGACCACCGCCGCCAGATCATTCTCAATCCCCGAATTTGTCGCGGCACACCACCCCAGCGCCGCGCCGAAAACCAGAGGCGGCAGACTCACCGCATAGGGCTGATGGTGGCCGTTGTCGCCCCAGTCTGTGATGAGCAGGCCGCCGGCACCGTGGGCTCGACCGGTCGCGGTGGCGTCCATCAGGTTGCCGAGCGCGTTGTCGAGGCGACCGGTTAGAGTATTCCAGCTTGATGTCCCGGGGCACACCCAGAAAGGCTGCTCCGCAGTCACGAAAGGCCGCACGTGCGGCTCGAAACAACGCAACGACTCGCGCGTGATGCCGAACTCCCCGACCGCGGTGAGCAGGAATTCGGGCAGCAGGTCGGGATCGAGAGGTGCCTCGTAGTGCCAGGCCAGCCCGACCGCATCGGCCGGCAACTCACGGGCCAGCTCGGGATGATTGCGTACGACGTCGCCCCAGAAGAGGGGTTCGCGACCGCGCTCGCGCAGGCCGGCGAGGAGCCGCTGGAGATGGTCGAGATAGACGCGGCCGAGACCTACCTGATTGACGCGCTCGCGGCTCGCGCCACGCCCGAGTTCGAAGGTCTCGTCACAGCCGATGTTGATTCGCCGGCTCGAGAAGAGCGGCGCCAGCACGTCGATCAGGGAGAGCGCGAACTCGAGGCTCTCGTCGCAGGGGCGCAGCACGCTGGCGGGCATGCGCTGGCCGAAGCTCGTCTGCCAACCCTCGGGCGTCTCGGCGAGATGGCGGTAGGGCTCGTGCCGGAGCCAGCGCTCCATGTGACCGAAGAGATTCTGGTTGGCCGCAAGCTCGATGCCGTGGCGGGTGCAGAGCCCGTCCAGCCAGGCGACGTCGTCGGCGGTCAGCGGCGAGGCGTGTCCCCACACGAGTTCATGCCCCGGATAGGCGAAGGTGTGCTCGGTGTAGAGCTGGAGGTGGTTGAGCCGCAGCCGCTCCATCCGCCGCACGAGATGGCCGAGCGTGGCCCGGGTCGGAACGCGGTCGCGACTGATGTCGAGCATGTAGCCGCGCACCGGAAAGTCGGGCCAATCACGGATTCGTTGCGCCGGCACACCCTGCGGGGACGCGCGCCGGAGCTGGGCCAATGTCGCGCGTCCGTGACGCAGGCCGGCCGCGTCGGCGTAGGCAAGGCGCCCTCCACCGGGGGCCAGATCGAGTTCATAGCCCTGTCCGGGGAGTGCCGTGTCGGCTTCCTCGCGCACGGGATCGTCCGGACCGAACGTTCCGGGGCGCGGCTCGAGCGCGCGGGGAATCGGGAAAACGGGCGGCACCATCTCTCGATCCTCAGGAGTAGAGCGTGCGCGCCAGCTCGCGCTGATAGCGGTCAACCAATTGATTTTCGCGCCCCAGCACGGCGAAGAGATCGAGCATCGCCCGGCGGCCCGCCTCGTCCTCGAATCGCCGGTCACGGCGGATGAGTTCGAGGAAAGCGTCGAACGCCTCCTCGTAGCGCCCGCCTGCGGCAAGCAGCCGGCCGAGCGCCAGCCTTGCTGCGAGATCGCCGGGGTCGTGCTCGATGCGATGGCGCAGCCCGGCCTCGTCCTCCCCCGCCGGGCCGCCCGCGGTGGCGAGCCGCAGCCGTGCGACGAGCTGCTCGATGGCGAGCGCGTGAGGCCCCTCGGCCGTGGCCCGCTCGAGAATCTCGAGCGCCTCGACGGCGCGGTCACCGGCCGCGAGGATTTCGCCGAGCGCGAGCGACGCTGCGCCATGGCCCGGCTTTGTCTCCAAGGCTCGACGCAAGGCCGCTTCGGCCCCGGCGAGATCCCCGGCCGCTCTCGCGTCGGCTGCCCCGGCCACGGCCCGGTCGATCTCGTCCGGCAGGAGTCGCGCGATGAACTGGCGCACCACCGTCTCGGATTGCGCGCCAACGAACTCCGCCGCCGGCTGGCCTTCCCGGAAGCCGATCACCAGCGGGATCGAGCGCACGCCAAACTCGGCCGCGACGCGCGGGTTCTCGTCGACGTTCACCCGGGCCAGCCTGACCTCGGCCGGCCGCTCGGCGACGACCCTCTCGAGGATGGGCGCGAGCGAGCGGCAGGGCCCACACCACGGCGCCCAGAAGTCGACCACCACGGCCCGTTCGCGCGAGGCCTCGATGACCTCGGCCGCAAAGGTCGCGTCGGTCACGTCAAGGATATTGTCGGAAGGGGTCACGGACGCCGCGAACGATAGAACCCGTCGCGCGGCTCGGCAAAGCCGGCTTAGCCAGGCCCGTGCGGGGCCGTCCGCGCTCTTGCCCTCGCCGCTTGCGTCCGGCGGCTCGGCAGGACCGCCTCGGCCGGGCCCCGGATCGCCATCACCGCCCCACGATCGGACCGTGCCTTGGGACGGCTCACCGGCGGGACCAAACGACTAGAGGGTCCGCAGCCAGCACGACTCGCTGGATCTCGCCACGGCGCCACTTGCATCACCGCGGTGCGCGGCCGTCTCGCCGCACCGCGCCACGGCGCCTCCCGCAAACGAGAATCAGGTGCCGGCGCGACCGCCGTTGACTCTGGCGAAATCGCCCGATTCAATCGGGCGACCGAATCAGCCGCCAAGCCCGGCGGCGGCGACCTGGCCAAGGGCCGCCACCCACTCCGAAAAGCGTGCGAGATCCTCTCATGTCGAAACCTATCCTGACGCCGGAACCCCTGCCCGAGACCGGGAACGCTTCGGTGCTCTTTGGCGGCTCGATGATGAGTCCAATCGCCAACCCCTGGCCGGTCTACACCCGTCTCCGGGCCGAGCGGCCGGCGATGCGACTCGACAGTCCGATGGGCGTCGCGTGGCTGCTCTCGCGCTACGAGGATGTGCTGCGGGCGGCCCGCGACAGCGAGACGTTCTCGTCGAGGGGCAATGCGCGCGGCATCGGGCTCCTCATCGGCCGCACGATTCTCGAGATGGAGGGCCGCGAGCACCTGCGCCAGCGCAAGCTGATCACGCCCTTCTTCGGGCCCACGGCAATGCGCGAACGGGTCGCACCGGCGATCGACCGCATCATCGACGATATGATCGACGGTTTCGAGCGCGACCGTCGCGCCGACCTCGTCAAACAGTTTACCTTCACCTTCCCGCTGCGGGTCGTAGCCGAGATCATCGGCGTCCCGATCGACGACTTCGAGGAGTTTCACCACTGGGCACTGGCTCTGGTCGCCATCGCCGACGACCCGGGCGGCGCCGTCGTGGCCGCGCAAAAGATCGTCGAGTACCTGAAGCCCTTGCTCGAGGAGCGCCGACGTGAGCCACGAGCCGATCTGCTGAGCTCCCTGCTGCACGCCGAGGTCGACGGCGAAACTCTCGGCGACAAGGAAGTACTGAGCTTCCTGCTCCTGCTGCTGCCGGCCGGTGCGGAGACGACCTACCGCCTGACGGGAACGCTGCTCTACGCTCTGCTCGCCCATCCCGAGGTGCTCGAAGTCGTGCGGCGCGACCCGGCGCGACTCGACTCGGCAATCGAAGAAACTCTGCGCTGGGAGTCGCCGGTGCAATTCATCTCGCGCGAGACCACCTGCGACGTCGAGATCGGTGGCGCCGTGGTGCCGGCCGGCGATCTGGTGATGGTCGCGCTCGGCTCGGCCAACCGGGACGAGGCCCATTTCCCGGACGCCGCTCGCTTCACGCTCGGCCGGGCCAACGTCGGCGATCACATCGCCTTCGGCTTCGGTGAGCATTTCTGCCTGGGCTCGGCTCTCGCCCGGCTCGAGGCACGACAGGCGGCCTCTCGCCTGCTCGCGCGCCTGCCCAATCTCCGCCTCTCAAGTGACGCCCCGAGCACCATCGTCGGGCTCGCCTTCCGCTCGCCGGATCACCTGCTGGTGGCCTGGGACTGAGACGACGCGGGGCAGAAGATCTAGCTCTCGCCGGTGGTTGCGCCGGTCCGGCGCGTGAGCGCGGCGCGCACGGCGGCTTCGGCATTCACGATGCCCGCGCCGCAGGACGCCGGCCCCGTGTCCGTGCAATCCGCGGCCGTCCCGCGAGGGAACGCACGCGCGCTCTCGACGAGAACGTTCCAGAGCTGGCCCGGGCGCAAATCGGGCGCGACGGCCAGCACCAACGCCGCCACGCCAGCGACGTGGGGGGCGGCCATGCTCGTCCCTTCCTTGACGCCCCAGTCGCGACGCACGGCCCGCTCCCGGCCCGTGTCCATGGCTGAAACAATGCCCCCCGCCGGACCGAGCGCGAGCGAGCCGCCGGGGGCCGCGATCTCGACCGGGCCGATATTCGAGTAGGGCGCGCGCCCACCCGTGGCGTCACTGGCCGCCACCGCCAGCACGCCGGGACAGTTGGCAGGGAACGTTCCCGCCGCGGAACGCCCGTCGTTGCCGGCCGCTGCGATCAGAAGCGCGCCGGCGCGCACCGCCGCCGCCACCGCGTCCTCGACCCAGGGCGGGCACGGGCCGGGGAAGCTCAGGCTGAGGTTGAGCACCCGCGCCGGATGCGGATTCGGTACTGCGGCGGGTGGTCTCGATGCGGTGGCGATCTGCTGCGTCCGTTGCTCCCCCGCTGGCGGTGGGTTCGGCGCCGCGGCGGGTGCGCCGACTCCGGCAGCCCAGCGGATCGCCTCGGCGAGGTCGATCGGATCGATGCCGCAGGCCGCACCGATTCGCACCGGCAGAATCCTGGCCGAGGGCGCCACGCCGACGATTCCCGCGCCGTTTGCGGCTGCGGCGGCGATGCCCGCGACGTGGGTGCCGTGCCAGCTCGAGGCGGTCGGCAGACTGGTGTCGTCACACTGATACTTGACGGCGTGGTCGCCCGGGTCGGTGGCATCCCGGTCGCGGCCGTCGAGATCACCAGCCCGCGTTGCATCCCATACAAAATCTTGCCCCGGAAGCACGCGCCCGGCGAGATCCGGATGGTCGCCCAGTACGCCCGAATCAAGCACTGCTATCGTGACCTGAGCCGCGTCGCCACCGAGCCGCCACGCCTCCGGCGCGGCGATCCCCGCGAGCGGATCGAGGAGCGCCCACTGCGCGGGCAGAAGCGGATCATCGACGACCGTCTGGAAGCGGCCGCGCACCGCCGGTTCGGCCCACGCGATCCGGGGATCGGCGGCAAGCCGGCCCGCCACCCCGGCCGCGGTCGCCGGGGAGACGCGATGGAAGAGCCGCAAAGCGTAGGCGCCGCCGGTCACGGACCGCTCGAAGTAGACCGGCATCCGAGCGACGCGACCGAGGTCACGCACAAGCTCCGACGGTGGCGGCTCGCCACGCGCAGCCTGGGCTCTCAACTCCGCCTCGGACGGCCCGAAGACGATGCGATCGACCGGCGGTCCGGTAAGCGCGATCGAGAGCGAGTGCGCGAACTCACGCTCGGCGGCCGTCGGCACGGGCTCGGCCCACGCGACGGCGGGATGCTCGCGGAGCCGCGCCAGGAGAGCGCGGAGTTCGCGTTCGCCGCGGGCCCGCTCGGGCGTGAACACGCGAGCACCGGAGCGCTCGGTCCGGCTCCGGCGGAGGGGCTCTCCCGCCAGCCGGCGCAGCGCCTCGGCATCGTCGAGCCAGAGCCTTGCGGCAGCCTCGTCGCTCGCCAGCACTGCTAACTCGATGCTTGTGGGCGCTCGATCTCCGGCGTGCGCCGGGCTCGCGGCAACGAGACTCGCCAAGACCAGAAGTACTGTCGCGGCGCCCACCAGCCGGCCACGGCAAGCATCCCCTCGTGCCAGCGCCAAGGCGGCCCTCGCCGAGGACCTGGCGCTCGTCTGCAGACGCCCACCGCAAATACCCCCTCGTGCCAGGGGCAAGGCGGCCCTCGCTGAGGACCTGACGCTCGTCTGCAGGCGCCCACGACAGGCATCCTGTTGTGCCAGGAGCGGGGCGAACCTCGCCGAGGAACTATCGCTCCTCACCAGGCAGCCACGGTGAGCCGCCCGTCGCGCCAGCGCGTGTCGATCGGTGGCGGGAGGCACAGCCACCATCCAACACTCCTCCCGCCACGCCCGCCAGCCCCGGCCGCGAGCCGACTTCTGCAGCCGGTCCGAGGCGCCCGCGACGGCGGTCTCGGCCCGTAGCGGACAGATCATCCGTCAAGATCCAGCGGTCATATCACCTGCCTACGACACCCCGCCGGATCGGGCTTGGCGCGATCCGCGCCCGGCTCGGCGCCACTCGTCACCCGAGCAAGCGGCGCTGGAGCGCGAACATGCGGCGGGCGTCGGCGCGCGAGCGTTCGTGGTCGTAGCCCACCAGATGCAGGATGCCGTGCACCAGCAGGGTCTCGATCTCGCGTTCCGTGCCGTGGCCGGCGCGACGGGCCTGCGCCTCGGCCACCGGCACGCACACCACCACGTCGCCCAGCACCAGCCCCGGCGCCGGCACGGGTTCGCCGTCGAGTGCCGAAAACGAGAGAACGTCCGTCGGCCGCTCCAGGCCCCGCCAGCGCGCGTTGAGCTCCGTCATCTCCGCCTCGCCGACCAGTGCCACCGAGAGTTCGGCGCCGCCGAACCCAAGCTCGACCAGCACGGCGCGGGCCCGGCGCCGCACGATCTTCGCCCAGGCCCCGAAGCCGCGCCGCGCACGGACGTCGATCGCTCCGGGCGCAGCAGTCACCTACGATATCCGCTCGTAGGCGGCGATGATTTCCTGCACCAGGGGATGGCGGACCACGTCGCGTTCGGTGAAGCGGACGATCTGCACACCGGGAACACCGCGCAGGATCTCGGTCGCCTCGATCAGACCCGACGCCTTGCCGGCTGGGAGATCGATCTGCGTCAGATCACCCGTCACGACCACTTTCGAGCCAAAGCCGAGCCGGGTGATGAACATCTTCATCTACTCGCGCGTGGTGTTC
>SXLG01000094.1 GCA_005777805.1 Pseudomonadota bacterium | reverse complement strand
CGGCCGCGGCCCGCACGGCCACGGCAATCTCCGCGACCTCGTCGGGGATCGTGGCGATCTGACGAAGGTCCACCCCGAGCTCACGCAAACGCCTCGCCAGCCAGGGCGAATTCTCGTCGACGACCTTGCCCGAGAGGATCTCGTTGCCGATCACGACGATGGCTGCGGTTCGGACGTCCATCGCCTAGACCGAGATCGCGTCCTTGCGGAAGTCGCTGCCACCAATCTTGATGTTTACCACGGCCGGTCGCCCCGCCGCAAAGGCGCGCTTCAGCGCGGGTGCCAGCTCGTCGGGCCGCTCGACCCACTCGCCGTGGCAGCCGAGCGCCTCGGCCAATTGGTCGTAGCGCGTGTAGTCGAGCGCGCAGGCGATCTCGCGGTCGGCACCGTAGAACTGGATCTGGCCGCGCCGGATCTGTTGCCAGCCCGCGTCGTTGCCGATCACCCCGACCACGGGGATCTTCTGCCGCGCCATCGCCTCGAACTCCATCCCGTTCAGGCCGAAGGAACCGTCGCCGTAGACGATCACCACGTTCGAGTCCGGCCGTGCCAGCTTGGCGGCCATGGCGAAGCCGGGACCCGCGCCGAGGGTGCCGAGTGGCCCGGCGTCGAGCCAGTGGCCGGGCTGCCGGATCCGCAAGACGTTGGCGGCGGTGGCGACGAAATCGCCACCGTCGCCGATCACAATCGTGTTCTCGTCGAGCAGCTTGTCGATCTCGGCGCACGCGCGCAGCGGGTTGGCCGGCACGGCGTCGGACTCGAGTTCGCCCCGCTGCGCCTCGCGCTTCTCGCGGTCGATGCGGCGGATCTCGTCGCGCCAGCCGCGATGCAGCTCGACCTGATAGCCATCACGTCGGGCCAGCGCCGTGAGCTGCGCCATGACAGTGCCCGTGTCGCCGATGATGCCGCATTCGATGGCGCGATTGCGTCCGATCTCCGATCCATCGAGATCCACCTGGATCAGCTTGGCCTCGGGATTGATGTGAGTCGGGCCGCCGTAGCCAATCCGAAAATCGAGCGGCGTGCCGAAGATCAACACAACGTCGGCCTGCCGGAGCGCATCCTTGCGCGACATCATCATCCAGTGCGGCCCATCGGGCGGCACCGAGCCGCGCGCCATGCCGTTGACGAAGACCGGCATCTGGAAGGTATCGAGGAAGGCCGGAAAGGCCTCCCGTCGCGGCGACCACCAGTACTGGCTGCCCACCAGGCAGACCGGGCGCTCGGCGCGCTTGAGCAGCTCGAAAGCCTGTTCGATGTAGTCGGGATCGCCGCCCATCGCAGCGCGGGTGCGGTACTGGGTCGGGAAGACACAATTCTGTTCCTCAGCCGAGTCAAAGAGCAGATCGAGCGGCATCTCGAGGAACACCGGCCCCGGCACGTTGGTGGTCGCGATACGGAAGGCCGTCGCGACGTACTCACCGAGCCGGCGCGTGTCGGGCACGGCCACCGACCATTTGGTGATCGGCCGCATCAGCTCGACGTGGTTCATGTCCTGGAGGCCGCCCATATCCTGGAAGCGGCGCGGCGCCTGGCCACCGATCAGGATCATGGGCGACTTGGCGCGCTGAGCGGTCGCCACCCCGGTGACGGCGTCGGTCAAGCCGGGGCCGGCAGTCACGATCGCGACCCCGGGTTCACCCGTCACCCGCCCCCAGCCGTCAGCGGCGTGGGCAGCGGTCTGTTCGTGGCGGACGTCGATGACCCGGATGCCGTGATCGAGGCAACCGTCGTAAATCGACATGACGTGCCCCCCGCAGAGAGTGAACACGAACGAAACGCCCTCGTTGGCGAGGGCGCGAGCAACGATCTGACCGCCGTGGAGCGTGGACATGATGGGGTGGAATCCTCCTCGTCCGGGCTCCTAGCCGAGGTCCACTGGAGGCGCCAACCCGAAGGTGCAGGGATCCCGCGGCCGCCGGTCCCGCCGCGCGTGCCAATGCCGCGCGCAACGAAACCTGGGCCGCTGTGCAGAAGAGCAGTGCCGCTCTCCCCGAAGGGAGGCTGGGTTCAGCTCAGCAGCGCCCGCCCGATCACCTTGAGTTCGAGGACCGGCTTCACGCCCTCGAAGATCGGCAGCACCAGCGCGTCGACCACGTAGCGACAGATCGGAAACTCCTCGGCGAAGCCCCAGCCCCCGTGGAGAAGTTGCGCCTCCTGCGTCGTGCGCACCGCGACGTCGCAGGCGAAGAGCTTGGCCATCGAGGGCTCGACCGCGCGGCCTTCCTCGCGGTCGAAGACGCGCGCCGCGTGATAAGTGAGTTGACGAGCCGCGGCGATCTCGACCGCCATGCGACCGAGTTTGTAGCGCGTGAGCCCGTAGCGCCCGATGGGCTGCCCGAACTGCGAGCGCTCGTTGGCATAATGGGCCGCAGCCTCGAGGGCCGCCTGCGCCAGCCCGGTGGCGCGGCCCCCGGTCTGCAAGCGCCCGGCGGCAAAGCCGTTCATCTGCAGGTAGAAACCGCGGCCCTCGCCGCCGACGAGGTTCTCGCCGGCCACAAAATAGCGCTCGATCTGCAGCGTGTAGGAGTGCATGCCGCGGTAGCCGGGCGTCCGGTCCGCCTTGCCCTCGATCACGCCGCCGCCCTCCTGCCGCATCACGAACTGGTGGCCGGGAAAGCGCTCCTTGGGCACGATGAAAAGCGAGAGCCCCTTGGCTCCCTTGGCCAGATCGGGATCCGTGCGGCAGAGCATCGCGATCACGTCGGCGCGGCCGGCAAAGGTGCACCAGGCCTTGGCACCCGAAATCAACCAGCCCTCACGCCCGCCCTGCGCAGCGCGTTCGGCGCGTACCTTGACGCTGGCCACGTCCGAGCCCGTGTCGGGCTCGGTCACCGAGATCGCGGCCATGATCTCGCCCGCCGCGAGCCGGGGCAGCCAGGTCCGCTTCTGCTCGTCGCTGCCGCCGCCAAGCAGCGCCTTGGTCAGGATCTCCGGACGCGTGATCAGGCTGCCGGCTGCGGCCAGTGAAGCGGCCGAGAGTTCCTCGGTGGTCAGGATCATGGCGAGGTTTCCCATGCCCTGGCCGCCGTATTCGACCGGAACCGCCAGACCGAAGAAGCCGAGTTCCGCCATCTTGGCGATGATCGCCTCGGGCACCAGCTCGTCGTCGAGGTGGATGTGCTGTGCGATCGGCGCGACCTCGGCGCGTGCGAAGTCACGCACGGCCTCGCGCGTCATGCGCTCCAGTTCGCCCTCGAGATAGCAGTCCGGCGTGCCACGCCACTCGACCACCCGCGCCCCGATGGCCTCGATGCGGCGGTCGTCGAGTGCCCCACGGATGAAGGCCCGCGCCTCGGTCGCGTCAAGCGTCTTGTCGAGCTCGGCCTGTTCGAGACCAAAGGTCTCCAGCGCGTCACCGATCTGCGTGCGCGCGCGCCCGGCGACCTGCCCGGTGAAGACGATCGCTTCGCCAGTCGCCAGCGGGTCGCGCTCGCCAGCCGCTTCGGCATAGTCGAGCAACGTTTCCACGGCGAGCGTCTCGGTCGCGAGATAGGCCAGCCGTTCGGTGTGCGGCTGGTGCTCATCGATGTCGCGGCCTTGTGCCGTTCGCGTCCGCCCGGCCCCGAGCGCGCTGTCGACGATTCGCCTCAGCCGACTCGCCACGTCCCGCGCTCGGCGTAGCTCCTCTGCCCTCTCCGCCATGGTCGTTGCTCCGTCTCGTGTTGGTGGAACCGCCGCCGGAGCGGCCGCCTGGTCCTAGACCGCGCTCGCGGTCGCGACGTCGATCATGTCGCCGACGATCGCCATCAAGTCGTAATCGCTGGGGGTGTAGACCCGCGCCACGCCGCGTGCCCGCAAGGCCGCGGCGTCCTCGGCCGGCACGATGCCGCCGACCACGAGCGGAGTGTCGCCCGCCCCGCGCGCTCTCAGGCCTTCGAGGACCGCAGGCACCAGGGTCAGGTGGGAGCCCGAGAGAATACTGAGACCGACGAGATCCACGCCCTCGTCACACGCTGTCGCGACGATCTCCTCGGGCGTGAGCCGGATGCCGCCGTAGATCACCTCGAACCCGGCATCACAGCAGGCCACCGCGATCTGCTCGGCACCGTTGGAGTGACCATCGAGTCCGGGCTTGCCGATCAGAACCCGGATCGGGCGGCCCCGCCGGCGCGTGGCCTCGCGACTGCGCGCCCGCAGCGCCTCGAGGCGCTCGGACGCGGCGAGCCCGCTGCCGGTCGCGCTGACCCCGGTCGGCGCCCGGTAGCTGCCAAAGATCTCGCGCAGGGTCCCGGCCCATTCACCGGTCGTCACGCCGGCGTGCGCGCAACGGATCGAGAGCGGCATTAGATTCCCGCCACCCGCCGCCGCATCCCGCAGGGAAAGCAGAGCCGCCGCGACGTCCGGAGCGCTGCGCCGTGAGCGATGCGCCCGCAACGACTCGATCTGCTCCCGCTCAGCGCTCGCATCGACCTTGAGAATGGCCTCGCCGTCACCGCTCGCGAGCGGCGAGGCTGCGGTCTCGGTGAAGCGATTGACGCCGACCACGATCTGCTCGCCACTCTCGATGCGGCGCAGGCGCTCGCTCTGCGAGTGGACGAGACGCTGTTTGACCCAGCCCGACTCGACCGCGCTGACGATGCCGCCCTGCGCCAGCACGTCCGCAAGCTCGGCCCGGGCGGCGGACTCGATCTCGGTCGTCCGCCCTTCGATGACGTGGCTGCCCGCGAAGATATCGGCATAGTCAAGGATGTCGGTCTCGTGAGCGAGAATCTGCTGGATACGCAGGCTCCACTGCTGGTCCCAGGGCCGCGGCAGCCCCAGCGCCTCGTTCCAGGCGGGCAACTGCAAGGCCCGGCAGCGCGCATCGCGCGATAGCGTGACGCCGAGCGCTTCCAGCACGATGCGCGGCACGTTGTTCTCGGGTTGCGGCTCGGTCAGGCCGAGCGAGTTGACCTGCACCCCGTAGCGGAAGCGGCGCAGCTTCTCGTCGGTCACGCCAAAGCGATCGCGAGTGATCTCCTCCCAGAGGCGCCCGAAGGCGCGCAGCTTGCAGATCTCCTCGATGAAGCGAATGCCAGAATTGACGAAAAAGCTGATGCGGCCGACGACCTGATCGAAAACCTCGCGCGTCAGATCGGCGCCAGCACGACTCTCCTCGAGAATCGCAATCGCCGCCGCCAGTGCGTAGGCGATCTCCTGCACCGGCGTCGCTCCCGCCTCCTGCAGGTGGTAGCTGCAAACATTCACGGGATTCCACTTCGGAACCTCCGCGACCGTGTAGCGCACGACGTCGCCGGTGAGCCGCATACTCGGCCGCGGCGGGAAGATATATGTGCCGCGCGAGAGATACTCCTTGATGATGTCGTTCTGAGTCGTGCCCTGCAGGACCCGGCGCTCGGCACCCTGACGTTCGGCCGCAGCAACGTAGAGCGCCAGGAGCCACGCCGCGGTACCGTTGATCGTCATGGAGGTGTTCATCTTCGCCAGCGGGATGTCCGCGAAGAGAGTCTCCATGTCGCCCAGATGACCGATCGGCACGCCCACCTTGCCGACCTCGCCGGCCGCGAGCACGTGATCGGCGTCGTACCCGGTCTGGGTCGGCAGATCGAAGGCAACCGAGAGCCCGGTCTGCCCTTTGGAGAGGTTCAGACGGTAGAGTTCGTTGCTGGCTCGGGCACTCGAATGGCCCGAGTAGGTTCGCATGACCCAGGGACGATCGCGCTCCATCGGTGCGGGTGGCCTAGCAGGCCGAAACGCGACGCGGCAGGGTGAACCCTCGGGCAGCACAGCACCCCGCCCCGAACAAGGTCTCAACCCGCAGACCGGATGCCATCGATCCAGAGCCGATCGCCCTGCTTGCGCAACTGAAAGACGATCTCCTCGTCCGGCTTCACGCCGTCGAGCAACCCACCCACGGGCACGTCGAAGGGCATGGTCATCGGGGCCATCACTCCGGGGATCTCTTCGTGCGCGATCGTGATCGAGCTGCGCTCGGGCTCGACGCGCACCACCGTGCCGTGGACCTCGAAGGTCTCGAGCGGTTCGACGGAGCGTTCGGTGCAGCCGTGCAGTGCCACCCCGGTAACGACCAGTGCGCAGAACTTCGTCAGCCGGCGAATCGTGCTCATCCCGGGCCCCTGCCCCATCACCCGGCGCAGCGCAAGGACACCCGACCGGGCCATCGACAGCACGCATCACGCGCGCACCCGAACCCGGCACTGCACCAGTCGCTGCAACTGTCGTTGCCCCTTGCCGCACGCGACGGCCTCGCCTAACCGGAGGGAACCCAAGGCGAGCACGGCAGGACGACTCGACCGCAGAGCAGAGAGGGAACCCCATGAGCACGACGATTTCTTCCATCGGTGTCCTCGGCGCCGGCCAGATGGGGCTCGGCATCGCGCAGGTAGCGGCGCGAGCAGGTTTCCCGACCGTCCTCGTCAAGGCGACGCCGGGCGATGTCGGCGCCCTGCGCCAGAAGGTCGAAGGCGCGTGGGCCCGCGAGGTCGAGAAGGGGCGCATGACGGCCGAGGAACAGGCCGCAGCGCTGGGCCGCCTCACCATCACGACCGACTTCGGCGCCCTGGCCAAATCCGATCTGATCATCGAGTCGATCGTCGAGGACATCGCGCGCAAGCACGAAGCCTTCGCCCGGCTCGATGCCATCTGCGGGCCGCAGGCAATCTTCACCAGCAACACCTCGACGCTGGGGATCACGTCCATGGCGGTGGGGACGAAGCGCCCGGCGCGTTTCCTCGGACTCCACTTCTTCAACCCGGCTCCGGCGATGAAACTGGTCGAGGTGGCGAGCACCGTGGTGACCGAGCCGGGACTGGCCGACGCCGTCGCCGAGGTAGTGACGAAGCTCGGCAAAACTCCCGTGCGCGTCAAGGACACGACGGGCTTCGTCGTCAACCGGCTGCTCGTGCCCTACATGCTCGACGCGATGCGCGTGCTCGCCGACAGCGGTGCCGGCATCGCCGACATCGACACGGCGATGTGCAACGGCGCGGCCCATCCGATGGGTCCGTTCACGCTCGCCGATTTCATTGGCCTCGACGTCGTCTTCCACATGGCCAACAACCTGCACGACGAGTATCGCGAGCCACGCTTCGCGCCGCCGCCCGTGCTGACCCGGCTCGTGCTGGCCAACCAGCTCGGCCGCAAGACAAAGCTCGGCTTCTACGACTACGCGCAGAAGCCACCGCGCCCCAACGCCGGGATCTGAGCGTTGGTTTGCGACGCGGGCGGCGGTGTTCCACGGTCATTACCCCTGATGGGCGCTGTCGTCTGCCGCCCTGAACCTCGGCGTGCGACGCGGGCGTCGGTGGTCCGCGGTCCTTCCCCGATG
>SXLG01000093.1 GCA_005777805.1 Pseudomonadota bacterium | reverse complement strand
CTACCTCGCCGCCGACCTCGGGCCCGAGGGGATCCGCGTCAATGCCATCAGCGCCGGCCCGATCAAGACGCTCTCCGCCGCCGGGATCCGCAACTTTCGTGACATGTTGAAGTGGGCCGGCGAACGCGCCCCCTTGCGGCGCACCGTGAGTCCCGAGGATGTGGCGACACTCGCCCGTCTGCTAGCGGCCCCCGACGGCAGCGGCATCACCGGACAGGTCCTCGCGGTCGACGCGGGCCTCTCTATCCTGGGGTTCTGATGTTGACCTGGCTGATGCTCGGCGGCGGCGTGATTGCGGGAGTCGTGCTGGTCGCGCTGCTGCCCACCGACCGACCGCCTCGCCAGGCGCCCGAGCCGGAGAACGCCGAGAGCTGAACGCGGGCGCGAGAGCGTTCTCCCCCAGGGAAGGTTCGGCCAGCACGTCGCCGCAGCCGAGCACGCGCTATTCAGTGCTTTCCGACTGACGACAGGCGGGCACAGAGGAGTGTCGGCACGGCGCCCGACGCGGGCGCGGCCTACTCGGACGCCGCCGGGGGCCGCCCGGCGTGGCCTCCCGGAAGGGCGATCCAGCGGCCATCGGGCGGCCCGTCGTCGCCCAGGTCGAGAACCTCCTCGCCCGCCACCCGCGCCAGCCTCGCGAGCGCCAGATGGTAGTCGCGGACGGCCTCGAAGCGGTCACTGGTGACGCGGGCATAGTTCGAGAGGCCCTGCAGGATCTCGCTGGCGTCCCCGATCCCGATATCGAAGTTTGTCACCGCAAGCGTCAGGATAGCCCGCCCCGCGCGGCGGCCGTCCTCCAAAACATCGACAGCGCCCCTGGCATCCTCGACCCCGCGATAGGCGTCGTTGAGTTCCAGTTGCAAGCCGCCGCGCACCCGCTCGCGCTGCGCCACCAACTCGGCGACCTCGGCGCGCACCTGCGCGGCGCGGGCCGCGGTGATGTGGAAGTTGAGCAACCAGCGGATGGCCATGACCCCGCCTGGACCATTCAGATAGTTGAAAGGATCCCAGGCGAACGGGTTGAGCTGCCGGTCGCGGTAAGGCGCGTAGCCGTAACCGAAGGTGCCACTCAGAAAGACCCCTGGGTAGTAATCCGCCTCGACAACCCCGAGTTCGGCACTCTTGGCCGCGAGTCCCTCCTCGACCTGGCGCCAGCGCGGATTGGCGGCGAAGAGCCGCTCCGCGTACACGGCGCGGGGCGCGAGCCGGACAGGGGCGACCTCGAGCCGACTCTCGGAGACGTCCACCGGTGTCCACGGATCGCCGCCGGTCAGGACGCGCAGCGCTTCGAGCGCCCGCTGCTCGCCGCCGGTCAGCGCGGGTAGCTCTTTCTTGATCTCGGCGCGCGCCACCCGCAAGTATAGGATGTCAAGTTCGCTGATGTCGACGTCCCCCTCGCTGCGTCGCGTGCGTGCCGTTTCGAGAGCGTCGTCGAAGCCATCGGCCGTCTCGCGGATCACACGCTCGACCGAGCGCGCGAGCAACACATTCCAGTAGAGGGTCTTGGTCTGCTCGATCACCTCCTCGGCGAGTTGGTCGGCGGCCGCAATCTTGACCAGAGCGCCGTGCGCTGCGGCCTCGATGCCCGAATTGATCTTGCCCCAGGTGTAGATCGGCTGCGCCACCTGCACCTCGACCTGCGTGAATGGCCCGTAGGCATCGACGTCAACGGTGTCCTTCGGTTCGAGCACGGTGCCGCGCGCGCGGCGGGCGATCCCGGTCAGGCTGCGGAGTTCGGCCTCGGGCAACCAGCGTGAGGCCTCGGCTTTGCGCAGCCCGGCCGCGCTCACCTGGGCCGTCCAGCGCGCCACCCGCAGCTCTGGCGCGGCGACCAGCGCACGCCGGATGAACTCCGGCAGGCGGAGCCGCTCGACGCGCGCAGCGGCAAGGTCGGCGGCCGAGAGCTCCGCGAGATCCGAGGTTGCGGGCGGGAGCAGCGCGAGTGGTGCACCGGCCGGCGCGGCCCGTGGCGCGAGGACCGCGGCCTGCGGGAGTTCAAGGTTCGTGCTCTGCCGCACCGCCCGTGCGCCGCAGCCCGCAAGCAGGACGAACACCGCCAGCGTCACGCCCCCGGCGCACGCTTGTGCCCTCTCCGCGACCCTGCCTCCACTCCGCACGCGAGCGCTCTCCATCCCCGCCCCTCGGCTCCCTGCTCAGCGCGCGCTATGCCGCGCCCGGAACAGCGAGAGCCCGATCACCGTCAGCCCCAGACCGTAGAGCGCCAGCACCCCCAGCGTAAAGCCGGACTCACCAAGGCCCCGGTCGCGCAGCACCAGATCGTTCATCCCTGCCATGGCATAGGTGGTGAAGGCGATCGGTGAGATCTGCCGCAACCAGTCGGGCACGATGTCCTGCGGCCACCACAGCCCACCGATGGCCGAGAGCACGATCACCGCGACGAGGCCCAGCGGCTGAGCCTGCTCGCGACCGTCGGTCGCCGCAGCCACCACCAGGCCGGTTGCGACAGCGCAGAGCACGACGACGGCGCAGAGCAGGAGGAAGGCCGTCGGCGACGCGCCCAGCGAGATGCCGAAGAAAGCCCGTCCCCAGAGCAGCAAGACCATCATCTGGAGGACGCCGAGCAGCCAACGCGCGCCCAGCTTGCCGAGCAGCATCCAGGTGAAACCCGCCGGTGCCACGAGCAGCCGCGGAAGCGTGCCCCAGTCGCGCTCGTCGTGCAGTCCCGTGGCCGTGCCGAAGACCACGGCCAGCAAGACAAACATGAGCGAGAAGCCCGGCACGTTCTGTTCGAAGGGCGTGACCGCCAGCCGGTTGCCGGTCAGGTTGACCTCCTCGACCGAGACCATTTCCTCAGCGAGCGGGTCGGCCAGAGCCGCGGCATCCTTGTCCATCAGCAACAACAGGACCTTGAGTGTATTGATGCCGGTCGCCTGAGCCGGATCGGTGAGCAGCGTGATCTCGCTCGGCCGTCCCTGCAGATAGCGGCGACTCAGCCCCTCGGGGAACACGATCGCCGCCGGCACCTGATTCTTGACGCCGACGGCGATCTCGGCCTCGCCGCGCTCGGCGAAGCGGACCTCGGCATGGTTGCCGAGCAGCTTGGCAAAAGCGGATGCCACCGGCCCGCGATCCTCGTCGACCACCAGGATTTCGAGGTTCGGCCCCCCGTCGCGATCGTAGAGGGCTGCGGCAATCGTCGTGATGACGAGAATGGGCACGACCAGAGCGAAGACCAGCGCCAGGCGGTCGCGCGCGATCAGCCGGAGGTCCTTGAGGAAGACCGCGATCACGGCGCTCCGCCGGCCTCCTTCGCAGGCGGACTCACCTTGCGCTCCAACTTGTCGAGCAGTCCGTCGAATGAATCGCGCGCGAGTGCCGCGTCGAACTGCGCGCGGAAGTTCGCGGCCAGGCTCACATCCTCGATCAGGATATCGGCGGCCCGCCACTGGCCATTCGTACGAAGCAGGACGTAGTCGACGGCAAAGCGATCGCGCTCGCTCACGATCTCGGTCTCGATCTCGGCGCGATCGCCCTCGATCCGCTCGCCACCGTAGGCGAAGTCCGGCACCTCGAAGAGCAGGAGCCGCTGCACATAGGTGCGCACGAAGAGATGGCGGAAGAGATCGAGGAAGCGGCGCTGCGCAGCAGGCGTCTCGCCGTCGAGGTGGGAGCCCATCGACTGGCGGCCGAGCGCATCGGTGTCGAGAAAGTCCCGCAGCAATTCCTTGAGCTGCTCGAGCTTCGCGTCGCGCGTGCCCGCTCCGGTCACGATGCCGTTGGAGGCAGTGAGAACCCGGCGCGCGGTTGCCATCGGCCCGACGGCACTCCCGCCAGTCGCGACGGCGGCGACGGCCGGGCTCGCGGCAAGCGCCAGGACCAGCAGGGCCCGACCCGCGACCCCATACGCCGACATCCGGCCGCGTCGTCCCGCCATCGTCATCAATCGCGCAGCTCCTTGCCCGTCAGTTCGATGAAAATCGTCTCGAGCGAAACCGGCGTCACCCGAAGCTGCACGATATCGGCACCGAGCGCACAGCTCTGCATCAGCCGCGCCAGCACCGGCTCGGCGTGACGGGCAAAGACACGCACCATGTGGCCATTGATCTCGCAGCGGGCCACGCCCGGCAGAGCCGCCAGATCACAGCTCGGGCGGGCCTCCGAGCCGAGCCGCAGCTCGATCATCTCCTCGGCCGAGGACCCGCGCAGCAACTCGGCCAGCGTGCCGAGGGCGATGATCCGGCCCTCGTCCATGATCGCGATCCGATCGCACAGCTCTTCGGCCTCGGCCAGATAGTGCGTCGTATAGAGGATCGTAATACCTTCGCTGCGCAGGCCGCGCACCGCATCGAAAACATGCGCGCGCGACTGCGGATCGACCCCGACCGTCGGCTCGTCAAGCAGCACGACCCGCGGATTGCTGACCAGCGCGCAACCGAGGTTGAGCCGTCGCCGCATCCCCCCGGAGAAGGTCGCAACCCGGTCGTCGGCGCGCCCGGCCAGCTCGACGGCATCGAGGGCACGTTGCACTTGCTTGACTCGCTGCGCGCGCGGCACCCCGTAGAGACGCGCGAAGAAGGTGAGATTCTCGCGCGCGGTCAGCGTCGGGTAGAGCGATTCCTCCTGTGGCGCGACATTGAGCAGTCGCCGCGCCGCGTGGACCTCCGTCACGGTATGGCGTCCGAAGACCCAGGCATCGCCCGAGGTCGGGTGGATCCGGGTCGAGACCATCGAGAGCGTGGTCGTCTTGCCGGCACCGTTGGGGCCGAGCAGACCAAAGATCTCGCCCTCACCAATACCGAGAGAGACACCCCGGACGGCCTCGCGGTCGCCGTAATTGCGCCGAAGATCGCGCGTCACGATGGCATCGGCCATGGCGCGCTCAACTACCGGGACATCCCCCCGATTGCCAGCGTCACGGGTCGGCCGGGCGTTGCAGGCAAGGGGTGAAGCCCCGCCATCTACGGGTGCGCGACGCCCCTTCCGCTACAACAAAAACGGGTCGCGCAGAAGGATCGTCTCGTCGCGTTCGGCACCGACCGAGATGAGGGTCACGGGAACGCCGGTGAGTTCCTCGATGCGCGAGACATAGCGCCGGGCCGCTTCGGGCAGATCCTCGAATCGTCGGATGTCGGCGAGGTCGCCATCAAAGCCCTCGAGTTCCTCGTAGATGGGGCGCGCTTGTTCGAACTCGGCAGCACTCGCGGGCACGCGCGCCCAGCGCCGGCCGTCTACCTCGTAGGCGACGGCGACGCGAAGCGGGTGAATCCCCGAGAGCACGTCGAGCTTCGTCAAGGCAAGGCCCGCAAGGCCGGAGAGCCGCGCCGACTGGCGAACAACCACGGCGTCAAACCAGCCACAACGCCGTGGCCTTCCTGTGGTCGAACCGTACTCGCCACCCGCCTGGCGGAGATGGTCGCCCATGTCGTCGGTAAGCTCCGTGGGAAAGGAGCCGGCGCCCACCCGCGTCGTGTACGCCTTGGCAATCCCGAGCACACGACCGATCCAGCGCGGCGCCACCCCACTGCCCGTCGCGACCGCTCCGGCCACGGTGGTCGACGAGGTGACATAGGGATAGGTGCCATGGTCGATATCGAGCATGGCAGCCTGTGCGCCCTCGAAGAGCACTCTCCGGCCGGCCGCAAGTTCGTCGTGCAAAAAACTGGAGACGTCGGCGATGTGCGGCCGCAGGCGCTGGCCGAAATCCCGCATCTCGGCGAAGAGCGGATCGATGTCGAAAGCCTCGCCGCCGTAGACCGTGCGCAGCAAGGCGTTGCGCTCGGCGAGGACCAACTCGAGCCGATGCCGCAGTACCTGGGAGTCGAGCAGATCGACCATGCGCACGCCGCGGCGCGCCATCTTGTCTTCGTAGGCCGGACCGATACCCCGCCCGGTGGTGCCGATGCCGCGCTCACCGAGGGCCGCATCGCGCGCCTGGTCAAGTGCCCGGTGGACCGGAAGGATCACATGCGCCCGCTCGTCCACCAGCAGTTGCCCGTCTCGCTGGAGCAGGCCGCGGCTCCGCAATCCGTCAATCTCAAAGCACAAGACACTTGGGTCGACCACCACCCCGGAACCGATCACGCAGGTGGTCTGTTCGTGCAACACGCCCGACGGGATCAGATGTAAAATTGTCTTGTCGCCGCCGACCACCAGCGTGTGGCCAGCATTGTTGCCGCCCTGGTAGCGAGCCACGACATCGGCATGAGAGGCGAAGAGGTCGACGACCTTGCCCTTGCCCTCGTCACCCCACTGCGTGCCAACGATCGCCAACGATGACATCGCGGCCTCGCCTAGAGGTGCAACAGACGGGCCGAGAGAATCTCGGGCGCCTGCCGCAGTTCGGCGAGCACGGCCTCGGGCACCGGTTCGTCGATTTGGAAGAGCGAGAGGGCGCGCCCGCCGACCTTCTCGCGACCAAGCTGCAGGCCGGCGATGTTGACCCGGCCCTTACCGAGGAGCGTACCGACTCGCCCCACCACACCGGGGACGTCCCGATTCTCGAGCAGCAGAATGTACCCCTCGGGTGCCGCTTCCAGATGGAAGCCGTCCAGCCGCACCAGGCGTGCGATGCCGTTGCCGAAGACCGCGCCCGCCGCCAGCCGGTTCGAACCGTCCGCGAAGCCGACCCGCACCATCACGCTGTCGCGAAAACCGCTCGGCCGGCCGAGCGTGGTCTCGCGCACCTCGATACCGCGTTCGCGGGCGACGACCGGCGCACTGACCCAGTTCACCTCGTCGCCGAGGATCGGCACGAGGATGCCCCGCAGCACCGCCGCGGTGACCGTCCGCATCCCGCGCTCGGCCACCTGGCCCTCATACGAAATCTCGACGCTCTTCGGCGCGCCACCACCGAGTTGCCCCATGAGCGAGCCGAGCTTCTCGCCGAGCAAGAGCCAGGGCGCCAGGAATTCGCGCTCCTCGGGCGTCACCGGCGGCATGTTGACCGCTGCAGAAATCGCACCGCGCGAGAGGAAGGCCGCGACCTGGTCGGCAATCGCCACCGCGACGTTGGTCTGCGCCTCGCCCGTCGAGGCCCCGAGGTGTGGCGTCACCACAACGTTGGGCAGCGCGAGCAGCGGGTGGTCCCGCGGCGGCGGCTCGTCGACGAAGACGTCGAACGCGGCACCGGCCACCTTGCCGGAGGCGATTGCTGCGGCGAGATCCTGCTCGTCGACGATCCCGCCGCGCGCGCAATTGATGATACGCACACCCTTTTTCATG
>SXLG01000092.1 GCA_005777805.1 Pseudomonadota bacterium | reverse complement strand
ATCCTGATCCTGCCGGCGTGTGCGTGGGCGAGCGAGATCATCCCGGTGTTCTCGCGCAAGGTGATCTTCGGTTATCCCGTCATGGTCGCCGCCACGGTCTCACTTGCCTTCGTGAGCCTCGGCGTGTGGGCGCACCATATGTTCACGGTCGGGCTCTCGGCGGGCGTAAATACATTCTTCACCTTCTCGACCATGCTGGTGGCGGTGCCGACCGGCATCAAGATCTTCAACTGGCTGGCGACCATGTGGGGTGGGCGGATTCGCTTCGCCACGCCGATGCTCTTTGCGACGGCATTCCTCTTCCAGTTCACGCTCGGCGGGCTGACGGGCATGATGCTGGCGACCGTGCCCTTCGACTGGCAGCTCAGCGATTCCTATTTCGTGGTCGGGCATTTCCACTACGTCCTGATCGGCGGGTTGCTCTTCATGATCTTTGCCGCACTGCACTACTGGTTCCCGAAGGTGACCGGTCGGATGCTCGACGAACGCATCGGGCGCTGGCATTTCTGGCTGCTCTTCGCCGGTTTCAATCTGACCTTCGGCCCGATGCACGCTTCGGGAATCCTGGGGATGCCGCGGCGAATCTATACCTTTGACGAGGGCCGCGGCTGGGAGATCTGGAACCTGCTCTCGTCGATGGGCGTGATCGTGCAGGCGATCGCGATCGCACTCTTCGCGTGGAACGTGGTCCGCTCGCTGCGCCGGGGTGAGGTGGCGGGCGACGATCCGTGGGACGCCTGGACGCTCGAGTGGGCGACGAGTTCCCCGCCGCCGGCATGGAACTTCGATCGCATTCCCGAGGTGCGGAGCCGGCGGCCGCTGTGGGATCTGAAGCATCCCGAGGATCCCGATTGGAGGCACGAGTGAGTCCAGCGGCGGCTGCGAGCCACTCGCTTGCCGAGGGAGGCCTGCCGACGAAGGGCCGTGTCGGCATGGCGTGTCTGATCCTGACCGAGAGCTCGTTCTTCGCGATCTTTGTCGTCGCGCATCTCTTCTACGCCGGCAAGAGTCTCTCGGGCCCTTACGAGAATGTGCTCGAGGCGCCCGTCCTCGCCAGCATTTGCCTGCTCTCGAGCAGTCTCTCGATCGTGCTCGCGATCCGCGCTCTGGGCCGCGGCGCGCGGACGGCTTTCCTTGGCTGGTGGGCGCTCACGATCGCGCTCGGTCTCGAGTTTCTGCTCGCGACCGGCTTCGAATGGGCGCGGCTGATCGGGCAGGGCCTCACGATCCGCTCCAACCTGCTCGGCACGACCTACTACTCGCTGGTCGGCTTCCACGCTCTCCACGTCACGCTCGGGCTCGCGATGCTCTCGCTCGTGCTCGTCCTCGGAATCGGCGGGCATGTGCGCGCGCGGGACGCCGAGCGCTGCGAGCTGCTCTCGTGGTACTGGCATTTCGTCGACGTCGTCTGGATCGTGGTCTTCACGACGGTTTACGTGGTGCAATGATGGGAAGCGGGGCGGGCGCGTGAGCGAACACGGACGAGCAGGCGGTGACGCGCCGATCGTGTTGCCGGCGCCGACGGCGTGGCCCCTCTTGCTGGCCTTCGGCCTCGCCCTTGGGTTCGGCGGCCTGGTGACCCATGCGCTGGTCTCGCTGGTCGGCGGCGTGCTCGTTCTGGTGTCGGCGGTCGGCTGGTGGCACGAGGTTCTGCCAGTCGAGCACGAAATCGAGATCGAGCTGCCGATGGGCGTAGCACCACGGCTTCCCGCGGTGCGTGCCCGCGTCGATCGCCTGCGCCCCGGCGAGGGCGGGCATCGCATGCGTCTGCCGGTCGAGGTCCACCCGTTCTCGGCGGGCCTCTGGGCCGGGGTGGTGGGTGGTGTGGCGATGGCGCTGGTCGCGACGCTCTTTGGCTTCGTGTCGCATACGAGCCTCTGGTACCCGGTGAACCTGCTTGCAGCCGGCGCGGTCCCGAGTCTCGCCGAGGCCGATCAGGCCACGCTCGAAGCCTTCAGTGGGCTGGGCCTCGTCGTGGGCGGGCTCGTGCACGTGGCCCTGTCGCTCTTCGTCGGGCTGCTCTACGCAGCTCTCCTGCCGATCTTCCCGCGCCATCCGGCGCTGGTGGGGGGCGTCGTCGCTCCGCTGCTCTGGTCGGTCCTGGTCTGGGCCGTTCTCGGGATCGTCAATCCAGCCCTTTCCGGGCGCATTGACTGGTCGTGGTTCGTCGCCTCCCAGCTCGCCTTTGGTTTTACGGCGGGTTTTGTCGTTCAGCGCAGCGAGAAGATCGCGACGATGCAGACCTGGTCGCTCGCGGCGCGTGCGGGGATCGAAACCGGTGGCAACGACGACGGAGGGGCGGGCGCGTGAAGACGGAGCTGCTGCGCGCCAGGTCGGGCCGGCAGCGGCGTCGCGCCGCCACCAGGGGTGCGTCCGGGACGCCGGCCGGGCAGAGAGCCCGGCAGTGGATCGCCGGCATCGCGGGGCAGGTCGTGGCCTTCGCCGCGCTCGCGCTCGCTGCGTGTACCGGCTTGCCCGGTCAACCCGATCCCGCGGCACGCCCGATTCGGCCGGCCGATGTCAAGGACGTGAACGTTCTCTACGCGGGCAACTGCGCCGGCTGCCACGGCGCCGAGGGAAAGCTCGGCGCGGCAAGGCCGCTCGCCGATGGGCTCTACTGGCATGTGGTCCGCGATGCCGACGTCCGTGACGTGGTGACACGGGGGATCGAAGGCACCGAGATGCCGGCTTTCGCGATGAGCGAGGGCGGTGCCCTCACCGACACGCAGATCGATTTGCTCGTGACCGGACTCCGCGCTCGCTGGCAAGGCACGCCGCTCGCCAATCGAGGTTTGCCGGCCTGGTCGGTCGGGTCCGCGCCCGCGGGCGACCTTGGGGCAACGCAGCGCGGGGCCGCGGTCTTCGCGGCGCGCTGTGCCCTCTGCCACGGTGCAACGGGCGAGGGGGGACTCGCGCCGGGGTCGCTGGTCGATCCGTCCTATCTGGCGCTGGTCAGCGATCAGGCGCTGCGTTCGGCCGTGATCTTTGGGCGGACCGATCTCGGGATGCCCGATTACCGGGGTGGCCGGGGGGAGACCCCGCTGACGAACGGCGAAATCAGCGATGTTGTGGCCTGGCTCGGCTCGCACCGGGTGGCGTCGCCGCGCTGGCCCGCCACCCCGCAGCGCGCCAACCCGGCGCGGGAAGAGAAGCCGTGAGCGAACCAACGAAGATGAGCGGCTCCTCGCGAGATGAGCAGCATGACCCGGCTGGCATCGGAGAGGCCGTGCGCGAACAAACGTTGACGAGCGGCCCCGACACGACGCGGCGGCAGTTCCTGACCCGGCTCGGCGTGCTGCTCAATGTGCTCGGTGCCACGCTGATCGGCATTCCCATCCTGGGCTACCTCGCCGCGCCCCTGCGGCGGCGTGCCGAGCAAGCGTGGATTCCACTCGGCTCGGTGGCGGGATTTCCGGCCGGCGAGACCCGGCTGGCCCAGTACGAGAATCCATTTCGTGTACCCTGGGATGGCGTGACGGCGAAGATCCCCTGCTGGGTCCGTCATGTCGAGGGCGGGACCTTCCAGGTCTTCGCCATCAACTGCGCGCATCTCGGCTGTCCGGTGCGCTGGTTCCAGGAGTCGCGACTCTTCCTCTGCCCGTGTCATGGCGGCGTCTATTACGAGGACGGCTCGCGCGCCTCGGGGCCGCCGCCGCGCGGACTTTTTGAGTACGAAGTCGAGGTCCGGGGCGAGGCGATCTGGGTGCGGGGTGGCCGTCTGCCCACGCTCTCTGCCGACGTCTGAGCGGGAATCCGGGGCATGGCAAGCAACGACGACGACACGCACGTCCCGGGCGGCGCAACCGGGACACCCGGGCGGCTCGGGCGCCTCGGCGCCTGGCTCGACGCGCGCCTGCGCTTCAGCGAGCAGATCTGGCCCGAGCTGGCGCATCACGTGCCGCGCAGCTCGGCGAGCTTCTGGTACGTTTTCGGCAGCGCGACGCTTCTCTGCTTCGTGCTGCAACTGGTGACCGGAATATGCTTGTCGCTGGTCTACTCGCCGTCGGCGGCGGAGGCCTGGGCGAGTCTCGAGTGGCTCACCTACCGCGAACCCACAGGCTGGTTCCTGCGCGCGCTGCACTATTGGGGCTCGAACTTCATGGTCGCCCTGATGACGATCCATGTGGTGCAGGTCTTCTTCTTCGGCGCGTACAAATATCCGCGCGAACTGACCTGGGTCGTGGGTTGTTTTCTCTTCCTGCTCACGCTGGCGATGGCGTTCACCGGGCAGGTGATGCGCTTCGACCAGGACGCCTACTGGGGCCTCGGCATCGGAGCCGCGATCGCGGGCCGCTTCCCCTTCGTCGGGGCCATCGTGGTCGATCTGATGCTCGGCGGGCCGATCATCGCGGCCGAGACCCTGTCGCGCTTCTTCACGCTGCACGTCTTCGTCGTGCCCGCGCTGCTGCTGGCCCTCGTTGCGCTCCACCTCTGGCTCGTCCTCAAGGTGGGGATCAACGAGTGGCCCATGCCGGGACGTCTGGTGACGCGCGAGCGCTACCTCGAGGAATATCACCAGCTCGTCGCCGAGGACGGCGAGCCCTTCGTTCCCGACGGCGTCCAGAAGGATCTGGTGTTCTCGGGGCTGGTGATGGTGGCGTTGGTGACGTGTGCCGCCGTACTCGGCCCCTCGGGCCCGAACGGCGAACCCGATCCGACGCTGATCAACACCCTGCCGCGCCCCGATTTCTGGTTCTTGCCGCTGTTTGCCGCCTTTGCCCTCCTGCCGGCCTACATGGAGACGGCGCTGATGCTGGCGGCACCGCCGGTGCTCTTCCTGCTGGCTGTGGCGCTGCCTTTCTACTCGGGAACGGGCGAGAAGAGCTGGAAGGTCCGGCCGGGCGCATGGATATTGGTCGTGACGGTGTTCGTGACGCTCGGCACGCTTGCCTGGCTCGGCATCCGCTCGCCGTGGTCGCCCCAGATGGACGCCTGGAGTGCCACTCCGACCCCGGTCGAGATGGTTCGGGGGCGCACGCCGCTGCAGTTGCAGGGGGCGCTGATCGTTCAGTCGCGCCAGTGCCGCAACTGTCACGCACTGGGTGGCGCGGGCGGTCAGCGTGGACCGGCGCTCGATGACGTCGCGACACGCTTGACGCGTGACCAGCTCATCCGGCAGGTGATCCAGGGCGACGGTGACATGCCTGCCTACGGCAAGAACCTCTTGCCGGCCGAGGTCGATGCGCTGGTGGCGTTCCTCGTGACGCTTCATCCGGCAAACGAGCCGCCGGCGCGCGATGCCGCCACCCTCGGACCCGGCGTGGCGGGTGCGGCGCGATGAGCAGCCCGCCCTCGTCCGTGACCAGAGGATCTCCGTCGCGTGCGACCTTCAGGCCACGGCGCCCGGCACGAGTGCGGGTTGCGACCGAGGCCCGCATGATCCGCGGCCGGGTCGATCAATTATGAGATTCCTATCGGCGCCGCGCGCCGCGCTCCGATTTGCCACCGGGCTGGCGCTGGTCGCCACGGCGCTTGGCGGCAGCCCGGCCGGCGCCGAGACGGCCGATGTCCCCGCCGGGATCGACGGGCCGGCGATCGTGAAACAGGTCGTGACGCAGATGTCCGCTTTCGAGGCGGCCTACCCGATTCAGGAATCGCGGCGCAAGGTCCGGATTCGCGAGATGGACCCCGACGACGGGACGCTTCTCGGCCACCGTCTCATCGACCAGCGGGCCTGGGGGCGCGTGGGGGAGAATCCCCGCCGCGAGATCCTCCGTTGCGAGATCGACGGCGAGGTCGTCGAGCCGTCGGATTGCGCCGACAAGGACCGGCTGGCGCCGCCGCTGCGCATCTTCGGGCCTGACGGGCCGCACAACTATGAATTTGAACTCGCGGGCAAGGTTCGCTTCGAGGGTGTCGAGAGCTGGCGGATCCGCGTGACGCCGCGCGACCGGACGGTGCGCCACTTCGATGGCAACCTCTTCGTCGCGGTGGACGACCTTCGCCTGCTCGGCACCGAGGGCACGCTGGCCGACCATCCCTTCGGTCTGGAAGCGCTGGCGGTCCACCTCTGCTTCACGCAGACGCCCGATGGCCCGGTCGTGCGCCACGGCAAGATCGATTTCACGCTGCACATCCCGCTCATTGTCCATCGCAGGATCGTGAGCGAGTTCGACGCCTCCGAGCAGAAGCTGCTCGCGGCCGGTTCGTGAGGCTCCGGGGACGGGCCTCCCGTCGCCGTCTCAGGCGGCGCGCGGCGTGAGCCAGCTCGGCGTCCGACCTTCGGCGAGGAAGGTGCGTTCGATGGCTTCGGGCGTACCCCAGTCGCACCAGCCCGTGTCATCGGCTCGCACGACCGCGAGTTCGTCGGCGATCAGACTCAGAAATCCGCTCGAGAAGTTCCACGGTTCAAGCGTCTCGTAGGCCCGCTCGAGATCGGTCGGGCTTTGGATCGCGGCGCGCATGGCTGCCACGTCGGCGGGGCGCTCGCGCTCGAGCAGTTCCAGCATCCGCGCCACGCTGCCGACGAGCACGAAGGAGTTCCACAGGCTGCCACGGCCGACCAGCGAACGGGCGAGATCCGGGGTCGGCTTCTCGACGAAGGCCCGCACGGCGAGGATTCGTGCATCGACGGTGGGTGCCAGCGGGGCCGCGGGTTCGATGTAGCCCATGCCGGTGTCGGCGTGCTCGGGTGCGATCCCGACCAGCGCCAGCCGATGCGGGTGCTGGGCCACGGTATGCACCGCGCGCAGTACGGCGCTGCGGAAGGCACCGCCGTCGGCGATGTAGTGATCGCTCGGGAAGAGACAGACCCAGGCGTTGGGATCGCGGCGCTCGAGATCGAGCAGCGAGAGCAGGATGCCGGGGCCGGTGTCGCGATTGGCCGGCTGAACGACCACGTTGCTCTCGGGCAGACGCGCGAGCTGGCCCGAGGCGAGCGGCAGGTGATTGCGATTGACGATCGCCAACGTCCTCTCTGGCGGCGCGAGCGGCGCCACCCGATCGAGCGTCGATTCGAGCAGTGAGCGCTCGCCGTCGATGCGGCAGTACTGCTTGGGGATGGGCGTCCCGGAGATCCGGCGGGTGAGGTCGCGCAGACGGGTGCCGTCTCCTCCGGCGAGGATCAGCGCGTGGAGCCAGGGCAGGGGTGAGGTCCTCATGGAAGTTCCTCCAGTCAATCGTTGGAAGCAAGAACCGGGCGTTTCCCGCGACCCTGCGGGAGGAACGCTGAACGGCGCTCTGTTCGCACGGGCGCGAATGGAACGTGAACCGGGTTCCCGTGCCGCAGCGGCGCAGCCGGACCCAGTCCCTTCATCGGTCAAATCGAGCAAAGGCCTTAGGGGGACGCGCCGGCCCCTGGCCCGGACGGTCCCGGCGGTGGCGGGAAGCCCCGCCCTGACAAGGCGCGCAACCTCGAGGACGCGCGGGCGGACGATCGCGGCGGTGCACGTCGCGTCGAATCGGGCGCGATTTTAGGGGCCGTGACGCCCTTGGCCCCGTCGACGTGCACCCGGTGCACGTCGCGTCGCGGTCTTCAGGGGAGGCGCGCGGGATGCTCCCGGCCGGTATCAGCGGGGCAGGCGCAGACGTCGAGCGCGGCGACGAAGAGGCTCGAGCCGTGCAGGCCGCGCTCGCCGACGATCGTCACACGGGCGCCGGGCGTGGCCGAGGCGAGGGCCGCCTCCAAGCCGCGGGGTCCTTCGAGATCCAGCGTGACCGGCTCTTTGGCCTCGCCACCCGGTGCGGCGAGCGTCACGAAGATCTGCCAGCTCTCGATCTCGAGCCGGCGCTGCGTGCGACCGAAGCGCAGCGCGACCACGTGCCCGATGCCCAGAGCCGCATCGGCCGGCTGCACCCGACCGCGGAGGTAGACGAGCTCGCGCACCGCGGCGCGGGAGGATTCGTGGGCCAAAACCACCGCGGGCCGCACGACATCCCGGGCGCCGAGCAGCAGGCCCAATGCCAGCGCGACGGCGGGCCGGAGGCGGCGTCGCCCGGGTGTGAATCGGGTGGACCAGCGGTGTTGCCCGCGGCGGCCGGAGGCCTTGCTGCGCCCGTGTCGCAGGGCGGGGCCAGAACCGCCGAACTTCACCGCGTCGCCCATCCGTTTACCTTGCTGCGCCTGTGTCGTGGCGCGCGGGCGTGGCCACGTTCCGTGCTCATGGCTGTCGAGTCCGCGGCACGCCGGGACGGCTCGGGCGCACCACCGAGATTCACCGGCCACCGCTCAGTGTTCATGGATGTCGAGTCCGTGCTGGGCGAGGTCGCGCACCTTGGCGTCGGGGTGGTCGCGCCCGATGCGCTGGATCGTGGCTTCGTCCTGCTTGCGGCCGAGCGCGCGCAGCAGCGCCACGGCGCGCATCTGCTCGGGCGACTCGCCCTCGAAAGCGACGCGGGCGAAGGCTCCGGCGGCGCGATCATCGCCCCGCTCGAAGAGGGCGCGCGCCGCCGCCTCGCGCACGGCGGGATCGGCATCCGCCCGGAATCTTTCCTCGACGACAGCGGCATCGGCGGGGTCGGGGCTTTGCGCCAGCAGAGCGACCAGTGCGCCCCGGACCTGTGGCGAGGGGTCGGCGCGGGCCGCTTCCCGGGCGAACTCGCGCCCACTCGGCGTTCTGCTCGACGAAAGTCGCGCCGCCGCGGCTTGACGAAGATCGGGTTTGTCGCTCGCCAGCGCACGGCGCAGGGCACGCTCGTCGGGTGCTGCGGCGAAGGCTGCGAGCGCGTCCCAGACCTCTGCGGCGAGCCGGGGCCGACGCTCGGGAACCGCCTCGAGGGGCGCCAGCAGCGAAGCATGTTTGCTGTGCCCGGCGAGAACGATGAAGGCGCGGAGTTCGCCCTCGGTGCTGTCGGCGGCGGCAAGGTGGGCTCCGAGCACGACGAGCCCCGGCGTGTCCGCGGCGCTGGCTGTGGCCCCGAGCGGGGCGAATCCGGCCAGCGCGCGCGCTGCGTCCGCGGCCGCGGCGCGGTCCGAGAGGGCGAGCGTACGCACCAGCAGTGCCCGCTCCGCTGTGTTCCGTTCGTCCGGGCTCAGGTCGGCGGGCGCACTCCAGACGAGCCAGTCCGCGGCCAGGGTGCCCGCCGCCGCGCGCCCGGTCACGTCGGCCGCATGCAGTGCGCCGCTACGGCCGTCGATGAGTTCGAGATAGGGGCCGCCGCCGAGGTGTTGATCGAGAAGCGAGCTGCGTGGCTTGCGCCGCAGCGCCAGCACCACCTCGTCGCCTTGCTCGAGTGCGGGCGGCAGCGAGGCGAGCGGACGCTCCTCGATGACCCGGAGATCCTCATCCTTGACGGCCGGCCCGCGGAGCACGCGCGCGACACGGACCTGAGCTGCACGTAGCCGTCCGTCGGCCACGTCCGAGATCGAAGTGACCGAGCCCTCGACGAGGACGTCGGCACCGGCGAGACGGGCGGGAAGAGTCCCACCCGCCGCCACCGCGAGGGTGGCGGCGAGTGTGCCGAGGAGCAGGGTCGGGTAGAAGATCCGGTGCCGGTGAGGAAGGTTCCGCCTCACGGCGCGACCTGAACTCCCGGGGCCGTCCAGCCACCGCCGTCGAC
This sequence comes from Pseudomonadota bacterium, assembly GCA_005777805.1. Lineage (GTDB taxonomy): Bacteria > Desulfobacterota > Binatia > UBA12015 > UBA12015 > SXLG01. The sequence goes on along the minus strand of SXLG01000092.1, from coordinate 60,373 downwards.
GTCGATGAAGAGTGGGTTGGTGTAGGCCACCGCCGGCACGCCCTGCTCGCCAAGGTTGCCGTCGGTGAGGTGAGCGAGTGTCGTGTTGCCGGTGGTGCGCAGGTCGAAGGGCAGCACCGGGAAGAGCGGCGCCGAGATGCCGTCGGTGCCACGCACGATCGCGACGACCCAGACGTCCTCGGTGAGCCCGCTGAGCGAGAGGGTGGTGGTCGCTTCGAGTCGCGAGGCGCCCGGCACGTTCGGGTCGACATTCACCGACGACACGTTGAACTGGCTGCCGGCGTTGTGCACGGCCGTTGGGGTCACGGCGTAGCTCGTGAGCGTCACCATGCCCGCGCCCGATTGTTTCTGGGCGGACGAGCGCGTCGTTACCGGGTTGACGTAGAACTCGACCCGGTCGAAGGGCGCCCAGGTCGGGCTCTGGATTTCGACCGTGACGTCGACCGCGCCGTCGCTGGTCGCGATCTCGAGCGGCAGCCCGAGTTCGAGCCCGCCTGTCTGACCGGTCGAGCTGGCCTCGGTGGTGATGCGGACCATCGGGCCGTTGGTGCCGATCGCCCGGCCCTCATTGACGGTCGCCGACAGCGTCTCGGCGATGGCCGCCAGCGCGCCGGGGTCGTCGGTCGCCGACGCGACCATGGTCCGCGGCACGCCCGAGAGCGTGCCCAGAACGCGGTGGGTGTCGGAGTTGGCGACGGCCGTGCGGACGATGCCCTGGTTGATCAGGTTGAACCAGTCGCCGAGGTTGCGGCCGAAGAAGTTGGTGATGATGTCGCTGCGATTCGAGTCGATCAGAATCTCGAGCGCGTCGAAGGTGTCGGTGAAGTAATTCGCCACCGCCGGATCGAGCCGTCGCACACTCCCGGGGACGGCCGACTGCGGCGGCTCGACTCCGGTGTCGATCGCGAGCCCCGAGTCGCCAAGCCCGAAATGGCTGTAGAAATGGTTGATCTGCACGGTGTCGGTGCCGGGGTCGGCGTGCGCGGCCGCGACGATCTGGGCGGGTGTCAGGCTGTAGTTTCCAGAGCTGGGGAAGTCTTGTCCGGCCGGCGCAGCACCGCCGTGATCGACCGAGCCGCCGTTGACCAGCGCCGGATTGATATCGAGCGGCCAGGCGTTGAAGTGACCGTAGTCGAAGGTGGTCATCTCGGCGCCGGGCACGACCGAGATCATGCCCACAGCCCCCGCGCTCGCGATCGCCGGATTGAAATCCTGGCGCGAGTCGTGGTCGGTCGGCGTGAAGAAGTCCATGCCCTCGCCGAGCATCGACACCACGCGCTCGAGCCGTGTCACGCGGCTGTCGGGGCTGTCGATCGAGTGGACGTGGAAGTCGGCCGAGATGAAGCCCGCGGTGTCGATCACCGGCGCCACTTGCAGGTCGAGCGTTGTGTTGCCGCCGGTCGTGAGCGTCACGTCGGCGGTGTCGATCGAGTACTCGAGACCGTGCGACGCGACCACGCGATAGCTGCCGGGCTCGATCGTGATCGGGCCTGAAGTGCCATCGACACCGAGGAAGTGTGCCGCGGCGATGCCGTGCGGCGGCGCGTCGCGGCGGTCACGGAACACGCCGGTGCGGTTGCTGATCAGGCCCAGCACCGTCTGTGCGTTGACGACTTCAGAGCTTGAGTCGAAACCGACGATTGTAACGCGGGCGGGGAGGGCGGTGCCCGTCTCGTCGGTCACGTTCACGGTCAGGGTCGCGGCGGAGGGCAGATCGATGTTGACGTCGGCCGTGCCGTCGGCGGCGACGGTTACCGTCGTTGCCTGTGGTGTCGCGCCGCCGCCGAGGTAGGGGTGGCCGGGTACGTCGACCACGACGTCGTAGGTGCCGGGAGCAATCGAGAGGCTGAAGGTGCCGTCAGCAGCCGTGCGGGCCTGCGTGATGACGTGGGCCGAACTGGCCGCCAGCGAGAGCGCTCCCGCGGCGCCGTAGACCGAGACACGAGCGCCGTCTGCGGCCGACCCGCCGGCGGTCACCGTGCCCTGGATCGTGCCCTGGGGCAGGAGCTGGATGCGATTGCGTGCGTTCACCACCGCATCGACCGAGCCGTCGCCGACCACGAACCAGCGCCGCATCGTGAGCGCATCGCCCGCGTCGCCCTGTGCAGCAAGCGTGAAGTTCTGTGCCGCCGCGCCGATCAAGGCGAGCACCACCTGGCTGCCGAGAATGGGCACGGTAACGCCGCTGGTCGAGAACGAGGTCGATCCCGGGGATTCGTTGATCCAGCCGTACGAGACGCCCTCGGCTTCGCCATAAGGGGCAAACGCGATCCAGTTGCAGGCGTTGGTCACGCTCGCGGTGCATGCGGTGGTGACCAGCGGCTCGCCGAAGCCATAGACGGGCTGGAAGGTCTCGACCTGTCCCGAGGCATTGATGTACTCGCCGAGGAAGAGTGAGAGCGGCGTCGCGCCGAGGTTCTGAACCGTGCTCTCGACGCGCACCGTGTTGGCCCCCGGCTCGAGGATATAGTCGGTGACGATCTCGATCGGCAGATTGGTGTCGTCGGCGGCCGCCGGGAAGGGGAAGCCGAAGTTGACCACGACCGAACTCGGGTTGACGAAGTCGAGCAGGTCGTCGACGCCGGTGGCGCGGATGATCGCCGGTCCGGCATCGCTGCCGTCGTTGAGCACGACGATGTCGGTGTAGTGCGCGGCGTTCTCGAGGTTGAGGGCGAACTGCCACTCCTCGAAGTTGTCGCGATCGGGGTCGCCGGCCGCTCGCCGCAAATCGGCGTCGATGATGTTTCCGCCGTACTGGCCGACGCCCTGCAGGTTGCGCTGGGCGGACTGCACGACCACCCGGATGCGGTCGTTCTGGAGCAGGAAGTCACCCGTCCGGCAGCGGCTGAGCGGTCCGCCGACGCAGTTCTCCGCGCTGGTGAGCAGCTCGGCCGAGGCGTCGCGGCCGAAGGCGGAGGCGCCCCAGACGGTGGCGACGAGACTCTCGACGCTATTGGCATGGGCGCCGAGTGAGCAGGCCATGAACTCGTCGAAGGTATCCGCGGCGGCGCAATCGCCGCCGGGATCGATCGCCACCACCATGGCGTTGTTGCAGGTCGTCGCGAGCACATCGACTGCCTTGACGCGGGTTTCCGCCATCAGGGGGGCCACCGTGGCGGCACAGTCGGTGCCCGAGGGCAGGCGACCCTTGGCGATCTTGCCGCGGCAGGCGTCGAGCAGGGCAAGGCGCTTGACGGCGAGTGCGACCGCCTTGGCGCTCGATGTTTTTTGGCATTTGCGGGCGTCAGGGTCGGCGATGGCCGCAGCATCGCCGATCACGATGGCCCCGAGCTCTGCGGCACGGTCGCCATGCGAGGCCGTGATGCAGTCGGCGAGTTCGTCGAGCGTGGCCACGCCGTGGCATTCCTCGCCGAAGGTCACGCCGTCGACCAGTGTATCCGTGCATTTGGCGGCGAGTCCGGTCTGGAGTCGCGTGTCGGCAGCGGCGAGTTTGGCGGCGACGTCCGAGTCCGCCCCGCAGTCGGTGGCTGCGGGAAGCTGGCCCGCAGCGATGGCCAGACCGCAGGTGCGGTAGGCGCGCGTCGCGGCAGCGAAGTAGACGCGTGCCTGGGTCGCAGCCATGCCTTGACAGGCCAGCTCTTCAACCGTGAGTGCTGCGGCCGTCGTGCTGCTCGCGTTCAGCGCGACCAGGGCGGCCAGCAAAACCAGAGACCCGCGGCGCCAGCGCTGTCCCAGGTCAGGTGCCCCGGCGGCGCGAGACGCGAAGATGGCGACATTGCGTGACATCCGAGTTCCGGTTCCGGCGGCGCTACCTTGCATGAGGTCCTCCTGAGGATGCAGCCGCGTCACGGGGGGGGAACGCGGGCGTAACCGAGCCTGTCATGGGAAAGTGGCTCCGCCAAGGTGACGATTACGCGGAAAGTCGATTCCGCCCGGATAGCGGGAGAAGTCCCCGGTCCTGGTGCCACGCGATGGCGCAGCCCACTCCAAGGACCGCAGCTGGGAGCCGGCACGCAACCGCTGCGGCGCTCGCGACGTGGGTGGAGTGCGCGGCGGGCGAGCGCACTTCCCCTGGGAGCCGCGCGCGCTCGCGGTCCGAGCCGAGAATCCGACTACGCAACTCGCGCGTCGGCAGGGGGCGATGTTCTCGATGAGGAGACCTACTGCCTCGCGGCCGCTTGGCGGTTGGACCGGTCTTCTGCACGCCGCTGTGCCTGCGGCCGCTTCCGCTGTGGCGGTTCCTGTGCTGTGTCGGGAGCCGCAGGCTCGCCGCGAGGCCGCCGGTGACGATCAGGTGAATCTGCCCGCAGCACCAGCCCTGGGTCTCGAGACTCCCGATCCGACCGCTTGGCTCGGGCTCGCTCTGCTCGTCGCGGTGGAGGTGCGCGGCGCGCGGGCCTTGCGCCGGCGGCGACCGGATCTCTTCCCGCGTTGGCGCGGCGGCTGCTTCGTTGCGGCGCTCGCCGCGCTGGGCCTCGCACTCTATTCGCCGCTCGACGGGCTCGGAGCGTTCCTGCTCGTGGCGCACATGGCACAACACCTGCTGCTCGCGATGGTCGTGCCGCCACTGCTTCTCCTGGGCGCGCCGCCGGCGGTGATTCTGCGCGGACTGCCGCGCCCCGTGCTGCGGCAGGTGGTGGCGCCACTCTTCGCAGACCCGCGCCTGCGCGTGCTCGGCAGCGTTCTGGTTCATCCGGTCACGGCCGCCGTCGCACTGATCGCCAGTAGCTGGCTCTGGCACTTCCCCGCGCTCTACCAGCGCGCGCTTGCCGACCCGCAGTGGCACGCCGCCGAGCACGCCTCTTTCCTCGCGGCGGGCCTCCTCTTCTGGTGGCCGCTGGTCGAGCCGCCGCCCTTCCACCCGCGCTGGTCTCGCTGGGCGATGATCCCTTACTTGCTGATCGCCGACCTGCAAAACACAGCACTTGCCGCACTCTTCGTCTTCGGCGAGCGCGTACTCTACCCGCACTACGCCGGTGTGCCCCGGCCGTGGGGGATCGATGCACTTGCGGATCAGGCCCGTGCGGGGGCTCTGATGTGGGTCGTGGGCTCGGTGGCGTTTCTCGTGCCGGTGGCGCTGATCGTCGGGCGACTCCTCGCGCCTGTGGCGGCCGTCGGTGGCGGTACTGGTGCGCCGCCGCGCCGTCTCGGGCTTGACGGTGTGGGTGGCCGCGCACTCGTGCCGGGAGGCGTTGCCGGAGCGAGCGGGCGTTTGGCGGTGGTTCCGGGCGGGGCCGCGATCGGCGCCTTGGCGAAGCCGGCACCTGGAACCGCCGGGTGGTGGCGGGCGTGGGCTCCGGGTGCGGTCAGGATCGGCGCGGCGGCGGGCCTCGACGTCCGGGTCTGGCACCGTCTGGGCCGGTTCGTGGGCGCACTCGGCACGCGGCGCGCGGTCCAGCTCCTGCTCTGCGGGCTTGCCGCGATTGTGGTGATGGACGGTCTGAACGGGCCGGTGCGCAGCAGCGAGAACCTCGCTGGTATTTTGCCATGGACGTGGTGGCGCACGCTGCTCTTCGCCGGCCTGCTGGCCGCGGGCAATCTCTTCTGCGGCGTGTGTCCCTTCATGCTGCCGCGCGATCTGGCACGACGCTGGGTGCGGCCGGATCGGCGCTGGCCACGGGTGCTCCGACGCAAATGGATCGCGGTGGCACTGCTCCTCTGCGGGTTCGTGGCCTACGAGGTGTTCGATCTTTGGGACGACCCGGGTGCCACCGCATGGGTGGTGCTGGCCTACTTCGCAGCGGCGCTGGTGGTTGATGTCCTCTTTGCCGGGGCGAGCTTCTGCAAATGGCTCTGCCCGATCGGGCAGATGAACTTCGTCGCCTCGACGTTGTCACCACTGGAGGTCGCGGTGCGCGAGCCCGCGATTTGCGCCAGCTGCACCAGTCGCGAGTGCCTGCGCGGTGGCGCGGGCGGGCGCGGCTGTGAACTCGGCCTTTACCTGCCGACCAAGCGCGGCAACCTCGACTGCACCTTCTGCCTCGATTGCGTGCGCGCCTGCCCGGTGGGGAACGTCGGGCTCCAGGTACGGACGCCGACGCGCGAACTCGCGTTCGCGGGCGCCCGCGCCTCGATCGGGAGGCTGCGTCACCGCCGGGATTTCGCCGCCCTGATGGGACTCTTTGTGTTCGGTGCGCTGGTCAACGCGGCTGGAATGAGCGCGCCGGTGGTGCGTGGCGAGGCGTGGCTCGGTGCGCGGGCAGGGCTCGCCGTCGTGTCCGGTGGCGTGGTCACCGCGGCCTGGATGCTGCTCGCGCTGGGCGCTCTTGCCCCCGCACTCGTGCTGGCCGCCGCGGCACTCGGCCGCCGGCTCGCACATCTGCGCCTCGGCGTGGGCGTGCTCGCGGCCGCGCTGGTGCCAGCGCTCGTACCGCTCGGCTGTGCGATCTGGCTGATTCATTTCTGCGCTCATTTCGCCAGTGGCTGGGCGGCGCTGGTGCCGGCTGCGGCGCGTGTCTCCGGCGCGGCCCTGCCCGCGGGTCTCGTCGCGATCGCGGCCGCCCCCAGCGCGCACGCCACCAGCGCGGGGAGTGGGACGCTGGTCGCCCTCGCGGTCGGGCTCGTCATGAGTTGCGCCGTGCTCGGCCGCATCGCGCGCGACCTGACCGAGACGGCCGCCACGGCCGGGCAAGTCGCTTCCGCTAATTCAGTGAGGACAGGTACGTCAAGTGCGATCGCGCTGGCGCCAGCGGCGCGACTGGCGCTGCCCTGGTTCGGCCTGGCGGTGCTGATCTTTGCCGCCGCAGCAGGCGTGCTCCTCGCTCCGATGGAGATGCGCGGCACGGCTGCGGGGTGGCGACCGTGAGGAGCCGGCGCGACCGCGCCCAGGGCGCGGGCCCGGGGGCTCTGGTGTCGTCGGATTCGGCGGGCTGGTGGTGGCACGGGGGAGCGCGGCTGCTGTGCCTGGGGGCGTTGCTGTGGGTTGGGCTGAGTTGGCTTGCGGGGGCGGCCGGGGCCAGCGTTGGTGTGCCGCTCGCCGGCCACCGCACAGGACCGCTCGCGCTGGAGGTCTTCCTCTCGCCACAGCCGGTGCGCGTCGGTCAAGTCGAACTCGCGGTGCTGCTGCCCGGGGAGTGGGCCGACGCCGCCCGCGCGCCACGGGTGCGCGTTGCGGTGCGGGCTGTGACCTCGGGCCGCCGCGTCGAGGTTTTCACGACGCCCGTCGCGGCGGCCGGCAGCATGCTCGGGGTGGCGCATGTGCCGCTCTCGGTCGCGGGCCGCTGGCGGATCGAGATCGAGGCGCGCGACGGCGCGGGGCCCGCCGGACGATACGTCGCGGAGATCGACGTCGCGCCGGCAGGCCCACCGATTTTTGCCTGGACTCTCGCTGCGCTCAGCGTGATGGTCGCGGCATTTGCCTTGCGCCAGGGACTCGCGGCGCGGCCGCGCCGCGACGGCGCACGGTCGGCCTGGTAGCCGCTTGCACAGGCGCGCTGGCGACGCTCACCGCCGTCCTCGAACGCGACGGCGCACGGTCGGCCTGGTAGCCGCTTGCACGGCTGGCGCTCCCGAGCCCCGCTGCGGCGGCCAGCCCGACTGCCCAGAGCCGACCACGGCCCGACCCGGCGCCGCGTGATTGTGGACGGGCTGTCGTTCCGTAGTCGGCGCGAACGTCCCCGAGCGGAGATCTCCCCTTGGGTCATGCTCCTGCGACACCCCGGAATACGTTGGGTCATGGTCGTGGGAGAATGACAGCCGCCCGCGCCGAGGGCGTGATCCTGCCCGCGTCGCAGGGGCAGCCAGCTCGGTCGGGGTAGAGCGTTCGTGCCGGCGACCGTCTTTGCGGGTCACAGGGGAGCGGGCTCGCCTGGAGTGAGGCAGAGGTGCGTGGCGAGGGACATGTTCACCGTTCGTTCTCAGGGAACAATGTTCGTTCTCGGGGCGAGAGGTGGGTTTTGAGCGCTGTACGGTCGCTGAAAATGACCCTTGGATCATCATCCGGGAGATTCTCCAACTCGGCGCGGGAATCGAGGCGCTGGCGCGGTGCGTCGGCAGGCCGCCGGCGGATGCGCCCGTGGCGAAGTGTTCCAACCGCAGAGGGTTCATCCGCACTGGCGTACCTTCCCGGTCCGCGCGCGGGGCGGCCGGGAGGGAACACTGTTCCATGGGATTGAACGGTTCCCCCACGAGATGGCCGGGGACGCCACGAAGAAGCTGCTCGAGCGCTTGCGCCAGTCGCGCCACCGCGACCAGCGACGGGTCCGACACCTGGGCGACTTGTTCGACATCCTTGCCGGCAGGGCGGGGAGCCGAGTCGGCGAGCCGAAGCCGCCCGGCGCGGGCCCGCAGGAACGCGAGACGCAAGCACCGCCGGAGGCCGCCGCTCGCCCGGCGCCCAGCCGCCGGCGTCGGGCGCGGGGGGAGACCGGGCCACGCTGAAGTTGCGAGTCGTCCGGCGTCCCGGGCCTCAGGGGCCGTGAAGGAACTGCGGCGGAGGTGGGGCGGCGACGGCGAGAGGCCCATCACCCCTCTGGCCCCGCCAGGACCCGGAATCAGGGAAACGCCCACGCCCTCTCAGTGCAGTACGATATCGAGCGGTGCGAGCGGATCGGGGGTGTAGGAGCACATCCGGCCCGTCGTGATCAGCCGATCGAGATGCTGGCCCAGGTCGGGCGTGACCTGGCGCAGTCGGCCGATGGCCGCGCGGATATTTCGTGTGACATTGATCCGGGCGCGCTCGGTCTCGCTGACGAAGCTGCGCGAGCGGTGGCGGTGATCGAGGCCCCTCTCGAGGATCTCGGTGATGCGGTCGACCTCGGCGCGCAGGCTCTCGGCCCGACCGAGATCGTTGGCCTCATCCGCCGCGCTGATCTCCTTGTGGAGATCCTCGAGTCGCACCCGGATTTCGTTCAGAGCTTGCCGATCCAGAAGTGGGGTCGGGGAACCCGCACCCTGCGCGACCTGCAACTCGCGCAGGGTGCTCGCGCCGATTGCTGCGGCCTCGCTCTGGTTCAGCTCGACCGCCGACACCGTCTCGCCGGGCGTCTGGAGCAAGCGGTGGATAGGTGCCATGCCGCGCGTCGAGGGCAGGAGGAGGGGCTCGTCTTCCCACCCGACCGTCCAGCCGGTGGCATCGGGGCGGAAGATCGCCGTGCGTCGGCCCGAGGCGACGCTGGCCTGGGCGCGAGGCACCGCTGCGGGCTCCACGGTGGCGGCATCGATCAGCCCGAGCAGGCGCGAGAGCCCCCGTCCAAGCGCAAATTCGTGGGCCTTCGCGAGCAGTCGCTTGGCGCGTCGCCCCGATCCCGGCCCTGCCTCCCGGCGCAGCAGGCGCGCCAGTCCGAGCTGGTCGTAGGCGGCAGCGAGCAGGTTTCCTGCACGCTGATCCTCGCTCAGTGCCGCTTCGAAACTTGCTGCCGCCGCGTCGTGCTGCCCAAGAGCCTCGTGCAGCAGGCCACGATAGCGGGACAGGGACCCCCAGCAATCGACGCCGGTTGCGACCACCACGCTGCGCGGTGATAGCGGCGTGAGCAGGTCAAGGATCTCGCGCGCCGCCGGGCGGTGCTCGAGGGATGCGGCGGCTTCGGCGAGCGCCGCCATCGCCGGCAGCCAGTTGCCATCGCGCGGGATCTGCGCGAACCCGCCCGCGCGTAGGCGCTCGATCTCAGCCACGCAGTCCTCGGTGCGGCCCTCGTCGGCGAGCAGCATCACAAGCCCCGCCCGCCAGATCGCGCCCCCCGGGTATTCGGCGACCAGTGCGCGCACGACGGTCTCAAGCGTTGCCAGGTCGCGCCGCTCACGACGAACGCGGAAGAATTGCACCAGGCAGTATTGGCGGCGGTTCTCGAGGTCGGGATCTTCCAGGTCGGAGAACTCCTGCGTGACCGAGGCCACTGCGGCTTCGGTTGCCTCGAGCCTGCCGTCCATGAGGGCGCATGCTCCCTCGACCAACTGCAGCGACGCCAGGAGGCCCGGGGCGTTGGTGCGTTCGACCTCCGCCCGCCAGCGGGCGAGGGCGATGTCGAGATGGTGCCGCGATCCCTGGACCAGCCGATGCTGCGCGCCCCAGATGTGGATCATCTGGCGGTCCCGCGAGTTGCCGATCCCCTCTCTGTGCAGCGCGAAGAGTTCGGCGAGGATAGCCTCCTGCACCTCCATCTGATCCGGCCCCCAGAGGACAAACCGGTGTGACAGCAGCGTCGAGAGAAGGAGGGCCCGGTCGCCCGTTCGGCGCGCCTCTTCTACTGCGGCGCCAGCGAGCTGCTGGCACGCAGCGAGGTCGCTCTGGAAATAGGTCGCGCTCGCCAGTCGCGCGCCGAGCCCGGCGCGCAAGGCGAGCTCGTCGGGGCCGATCGTGCGCAACGCTTCCTCGAGGAGAGCGATGAGTTCCTTCCTCGGATTTTGGGAGGAAGTCGGCGGGCTCGTCAGGCCCAGTACCGCCCGCGCGAGCAGGCGGGCATCGCCAGCGGTACGGGCGTCGACCATGAGGTGAGCGTAGATTTCCTCGGCCTGCGCACGGCTGCCCGAGAGGACGTGCGCCCGGGCCAGATCGAGTAGCCGGTCCTGCGGCGAATCCGCGCTGCGGCCGGTGGGCCGGCCACCATCGGCGTGCAGGGCGGATTCGAACCACTCGACCGCCCGCAGCGAATCGGCAGCCGCCATGGCCTCGCGCCCGGCCCGCTGGCACCAGAGGCTCACCCGCGCCGGATCGGCCAACTTCCCCGCTGCCAGCAGATGGCGGGCGAGTTCGGCCGCGGAGCCGCGAGCGATGTCGCTGTCGGCTCCGAGTTCGAGCGCGATTTCGAGGTGGGAGCGTTGCCGGTCTGCCGCCGGCAGATCGCGCAACACGGCTTCGCGATAGATGTCGTGGACAAAATCATAGCGACTCGGATCGAGCGGGTCGGCACATAGCAGCGCGGCACGAACCGCCCGCTCGACCCGCTCGGCCACCAGGGGCCGAGGCTGGTCGAGATGTCCCGCGAGCCGATCGAGTGGGAGAGGCTGGCCGATCAGGGCGAGCACGCGCAGCAGCTCGAGGGTCTCCGCATCGAGGGAGGCTATCCGTTCGCGGAGGAAGAATCGGCCGGAGAGCGAGACACCCACCGATTCCGACGCTCCCGTTGTGACGATCATGTCCGTCAGTAGAAGTGGGTTACCGGCGCTGGCGTCCATGAGTCGCTCGAGCCGGTCGGGTGGTTCCCCGAGAGCGTCGAACAGCGCCCTTGCCTCGGCGGCGGAGAACGGGTCGAGGTGGATCAAGGTCGCCAGGCGCAGCAGTCTCGCCAGAGTCTTGGGCTCGATCTCGCCATCGCGCAGACCGACGACCAGCAGCACCGGGAGTTCGGCGACCGACGCCGCGAGGCGCTCGAGCAGGTGGCGCGACGCGGGGTCGGCCCAGTGGTGGTCATCGAGCGTGATCAGAGTGGGCCCGCACGCCCGGACCAGACGGCCGATCGCCCGCGACAGCGCGAAGCTCGCCGCCGCCGGATTGCCCTCGCCGACCGTATCCGTCGCACCTCCGGCCGCGAAGATCTCGAACTCGGCTCGCAGGCCGGGCGCGAGTGCGGCGTGGTCGGTGCGATGGAGCAACGTTCCCACGATCGAGCGCCATGGCGACAAGGCCGGCCCGTCATCGGCCGGTAGCGATGTTGCCTGCGCGGCGAGTCCTCCGAAGCTGGCGGCGACATGCTCGAGCAGCGAGGTCTTGCCGATCCCGGCCTCGCCACAAACCAGAGCGAACTCGCCTCGCCCAGCCCGCGCCCGTGCGCCGAGCGTCGCCAGCTTGGCGAGCGCGGCCTTCCGGCCGACGAAGACGCGCGGGTGCGGACGCTGGCTCGGGATCTCCGCCGCAGCGTCGGCTGTGTTGCGTTGCGGCCGCAAAACCATTGCGCGCGCGAATATCACGTCTGGGCCTCGCGGCGAACAGAGTTTCCACATCTCTGCCGGAAGAGCGTGCCTTCTATGCCCCGCCACCGCCGCATTCGTGGCCGTGGCGCCGAGGCGGCCCAGGCAAGGGGCCGGCGGCGCCGTTCGATCCGGTAACGCACGGGTCTGGCGCGGGTACGTGGGCGGCCGGTACCTGCGCGCACGGGAAGTCAGCTTGCGCCGCGCCGGTGACCACGAGGTGGCGCGCCCTCGCGTGGCGGCCCACGGCGCGGGTCCGCTTCCTGCTCCGGGGGGCGTGGGGCCTCGAGGCGCTCGATCCGCACGTGCAGCACCCCGTCGCGACGCTCGATGCGGCCCTCGGCGACGACCAACGACGACGCCCACAGACGCCGGCCGATGCGCTCGTAGATGCGCGGCAGGATGATGCCGCTGGCGATCGCCGTCTCGTCCTCGAGGGTCACGAAACAGCAGCCACCGGCAGCAGGCGGCCGCTGGCGCACGATCACCACGCCGCCGACTTTCACCCAGCGCCCGTCGGCGCTGCCCGCCAGTGCCGCCAGCGGCAGCACCCCGCGGGCGTGCAGCCATGGCCGCAGGTGTGCCACCAACTGCGGCCCGACGGTCAAGCCAGTCAAGCGGTAATCAGCAAGAGTCTCCTCGAAAGCGTCCATCTCGAACGGCTTCCTTCCAGGGACGCTCCTTTCGCCGGCCGCCATCCTGGCCGGATCTCTCCCGGCAGTGTCTCTCTCGCGCGGCCCGCGCGCGCCAACATCGAATTCTGGCACTGCCGCGCTGGCGGATTCGGTTGCGACCGCGCCGAACTCGAAAACCTCGTCCTCGTAGAACGCCTCCACGGACGGCGCGTGCGCGAATGCAGGCGGCGCGGAACCGCGGGCAGCGGTGAGCGGCCGCTCATGGTCCGTTTCGCGCCACGACGCCGCGGGCACGACTCCCCGTCCCCAGCCGTCGAACGCCAGCACCTGCCACAACGCCCGCCGCCGCCCGCGCCCAGCCAGCGCGGCGAGCGCACCGGCCTCCGCCAGACTGGCCAACTCGGTCGGTGTCAGCGGCACGCGCTCGGCCAGATCGGCGCTCTCGCGCCACGGCTGACGTGCCCGCGCCGCCACCAGTGCCACGCCGGCCTCACGCCGCAGGCCGCGCACGAAGCAGAGCCCGAGCCGCACCGCCGGCGGGCGCGCCGCAGCGGGCTCGAGCGTGCAGCGCCAATGCGATGCGCAGACGTCGATCGGCCGTACCTCGACGCCATGGCGCTGGGCATCCTTGACGAGGGTCGCCGGGTGATAGAAACCCATCGGCCAGGCGTTGAGCAGAGCGCACAGGAAAGCCGCCGGGTGGTGCGCCTTGAGATACGCCGAAGCCCACGCGATCAGCGCGAAACTCGCGGCGTGCGACTCGGGAAAGCCGTACATCGCGAACGACTCGATGCCACGCACGACCTCTCGCGCCGCCTCTCCCGTGATTCCCCGTCGCGCCAGGCCCGTGCGCAGGCGCGTCTCGAGCGCCTGCATCCGCTCGGCCGAACGCTTGAACCCCATCGCCCGTCTGAGTTCCTCGGCCTCGCCACCGCTGAAGCCGGCCGCCACCATGGCGATGCGCAGCATCTGCTCCTGGAAGAGAGGCACTCCAAGCGTACGCTCCAGAATCGGTCGGAGGCATTCGTGCGCGTAACGCACCGGCTCACGCCCGGCGCGACGCGCGAGGTAGGGATGGACCATGTCGCCGACGATCGGCCCCGGCCGGATGAGCGCGATCTGGATGACGAGATCGTAGAAATTCGCCGGCCGCATCCGGGGCAACGTCGCCATCTGCGCACGTGATTCGATCTGGAAGACGCCAACGGTGTCGGCCTGCTGGATCATCTGCCATGTCCGCGCGTCGTCCATCGGCAGGCGGGCCAGATCGAGGCGGATGCCCTCGGCCGACTCGACCAGCGGAATCGCTTCCTCGAGCGCCGCCATCATGCCTAGTCCAAGCAGGTCGATTTTGATCATGCGAAGATCGGCGCAGTCCTCCTTGTCCCACTGGATCACCAGGCGTCCCGGCATGGTCGCGGGCTCGATCGGCACGACCTCGTCGAGGCGCCCGGCCGAGACCACCAATCCGCCCGGATGCTGGCCGAGATGACGCGGCAGACCGCGCAGCCCCTCGACGCAGCGCGCGAGCTGGCGCAGGCGCGGTGAGGCCGGCTCCGCCCGTGCCGGATCCGCCGCCACCAGCCGCGGGAGATCCACCGCCGCGCCGGTCACCGCTCGCCCTTCTTCCTCCGCGAGGCGGCGGGCCAGGCGCTCGACCTCGAGCGGGGGAAAGCCGAGCGCCCGCGCCGCCTCGCGCAGGGCACCGCGCGTGCGCCAGGTGATGACGTTCGCGGTCATCGCAACCCGCGCCCCGGCGGCGGAGAGCTCCGCGCCGGGTGCCTCTCCACCAAAACGGCGATAGACGTACTGAATGACCGCTTCGCGCTGCTCCCCCGAGGGCAGATCGAGGTCGATGTCCGGCCACTCGCTGCGCTCCAGTGAAAGGAAGCGCTCGAAGAGGAGCCCCATTCGCACCGGGTCGACCGCGGTGATGCCGAGCGCGTAGCAGACCGCGCTGCTGGCGGCCGAGCCGCGTCCCTGTACGAGGATGCCGCGCCCGCGGCACCAGCGCACGATGTCCTCGACGACCAGGAAGTAGCCGGCCAGCGAGAGCCTCCCGATGACGGCGAGTTCGTGCTCGATCTGTCGCTGCACGGCTGCGGGCAGCGGGCTGCCCCAGCGTTGCCGCGCGCCCTCACCGGTGAGTTCGCGCAGGCGGGCGAGTGGCGTCACGCCTGCGCGTAGCGTCACCTCCGGAAAGCGATAGCCGATGCCCGCGATCTGGAACTCGCAGCGCTCGGCGATCGCCACGCTCTCGGCGAGTGCCTCCGGAAGATCGTGGAAGCGGCACGCCATCTCGCGCTCGTCCACGAAGTCGCTCTCAAGGTTCAAGCGCGACCGCCGGCCGAGGGAGGCCACCGGAACGCCGGTCCGGATCGAGTCGAGAACGTCGAGCAGGAAACTCTCGCGCGGCCCCGCCACCCGGACGTCGCCGGTCGCAACGATCGGCAGCCCCACCGCCACGGCCAGATCGCGCAGTTTTCGGAATCTGCGCTCGATACGCGCATCCCGGCCGCGCTGAAGATCGACCCGAAGTCGGCCGGGAAAGAGACCGGCCAGATGCGAGGATCGGGCGCGCGCGCCCTCTTCGTCACCGGCGCGCAGTGCCGCCGTGAGAACACCGCGCTCTCCCCCGGCCAGACAGATCAGGTCGGTGGCGTTGTCCTCGATCTCCGCGAGGGTGACCACACAATGATGCTTGCCGGCGCGGGCGTGCCCCAGCGTGAGCAGGCGGCAGAGGTGGCGGTAGCTGCACGAATTGGTGGCGAGCAGGAGCAGCGCACCTGCGGTTCCGGGTAGATCGACTTCCGCCCCGACGAGCACCCGCACCCCGGCCGCGCAGCCGGCCTTCCAGGCCCGCACGGCCCCCGAGAGTCCGCCCCGATCCGCGAGCGCGAACGCCGGCAGCCCGAGCGCGGCCGCGCGCGCGACGAGATCCTCGGGGAGGGCGGCGGCACGCAGGAACGAGAAGGCGCTCTGCGAGCGCAGTTCGACGTAGCGTCCACCCATGAGGGCGGAGATTCGCTTTTATTTCGCCTACCGGCAAGGCGCCGCGACGAGCACCCGCGCCCACACCCCGGTGCCCGCGTGGCACCTGCGCGCGCAGTCGCGCTGGCCACCACCGGCCGCGCGCGGCGGATTCTGTCGAGCGCCTCCTCGTTGCCCCACGCGAAGTCGACGTTGCGGTTCGTGTCGATCGCAATCCACATCGCCACATCGCCTCATCGACGCGGTCCTGCTCTGCGATGGCGGGGTCGAAGTCGGGGTCGTCGTGCCATGTTCCGGCGAGCGCGTCGAGATCCCGATGGAGCACCATCACCGCGTCGCCGCCCGCCTCCTTGGCCAGGCTGTCCCGCAAGATCTGGCTCAGGCTCTTGCCCTCGTCCACGGCCTTGCGCCGGAGGGCGCGGTCGACGTGCGACGGAACGTCCCGGACGGTGTACTGCACGGTCGCCCCGCGCCTCGCCTTGGCGCTGTTTGCAGGCGCCGATCTCTTTGCCTGCTTCTTCATGCCTGCACATTAGGCTCTAGTTGCCTACATCGCAGTCTGGGCCTGCAGCGAGCCCGTTGCCGTCCGGAGATCGGGGGCTGCCCGGAACGCGGCCCGCGGGGGCGCGGTTCCGTGAGGGGGTCAAGCCACCAGGGGGTTGCGCGTGGTGAGCCACGGAAAGCGCCCGAAGTCCCGATCCGCCGTCCACAGGACTGTCACGCCGTAGTCGCGACAGATCGCAGCGATGCGGGCGTCGTGGATCGCGCCCCCCTGCGTGCGCGCCCCAGCGGCGACCGCCGCGAGCGTGCGCCAGAACTCCTCGCCCTCCGCGAGCCAGCGCAGCGAAGGCGATTCGGCCCACGCCGCCAGCTGCGCCTCTACATGTGTCATTGACGAGGGCTGCTTCCAGAGTCGTGGATGAGTCACCACACCCATGAACTCGACCGCACAGTGGACCGGGATCCCCCAGCGCGCGTGCCCCTCCGCCAGCTCGCGGACGCGCGCCTGGGCCACCTCGTGGAAGGGCGCCTCCGGCCGGTGCGCGTACACCAGCACGTTGGTGTCGACGGCGATCATCGCCCGAGCTTGGGTTCCCGCATCTCCTGCAGAACCTCCGCGATCTGGGCAGGACCGGAGTTCGGCGCGAACCCGAACTCACCGTCGAACGTTGCGTCGCGAAGGCGAAACGGCTCGTGATCGGGCTCAGCGAGCACCTGGCGGAGACCATCTTCGACGAGCTGCCGCAGCGTCACCCGTCGGCGCGCAATGACCCGGCGCGCATGGCGGAGGAGCGCGTCCGAGATCTCGATCGAGGTCCTCATGATATGCCGAGGCATATCAGCACCAGTGCTCTGATGCAATCAAGCTGGATCGCGGTGCGCGCCCCGCAGCGCTGCTCCTTCAGGGACGCTCAGTCGAGGTAGCCGAGGGCGCGCAGTTTGCGCTCGACCGCTGGCTCGAGCGGGCGGTCGGCCTCGGTGTCGTCGACGTTGGTCTCGTCTCCCTGGCGCAGCAGGTCGCGGTAGTGGTCGAGGAGTTGGCGACCGCGGGCGCGCAGCCAGATGTTGGCGACGAGATTCTTCTGCTCGCCGGGGTCGCGGACCAGATCGTAGATCTCGCTTGGGTCGGTGCCGAACTCACGTCCAATGAATTTATGATTCGCGTCGCGTGCTCCGATCAGCCGCCCGCCCTGTGGTCCGCGGCCGTTGTCGAGCGGCCCCTCCATGTAGCGCACGCGCATACCGGGCAGCTTGCGCCCGCCGGCGAGCAGCGGGCGCAAGCTCTGGCCATGCATGTCGGGCGGCGGCCGCACGCCGACCAGATCGAGCAGGGTGGGGGCCAGGTCGATGAGCGAGATCTGCTCGGCAACCCGCAGCCCCGCCGGGACCCGGCCGCCACGCAGCAAGACCGGAATCCGTAGAACCTCGTCATAGACGGTGAAGGAGTGGTACCAGCCCTTGTGCTCGCCGAACTCCTCGCCGTGATCGGAGGTGACGACGACGATCGTGTCGCCCTCGAGCCCGAGCCGAGTGAGTTCGCCGACGAGGTCCTCGACCATTTGATCGGCGTAGAGCACCTCGCCGGCGTACTTGCGTCGCGATTTCTCGGTGCCGCTGCGGCTGCCGCCGGTCGCGCCGGTCGCGCTGAAGCGATCGTGCCGGGGTGGCGGGGTGTAGGGATCGTGCACCTCGTAGGTGTGGACGAAGAGGAAGAAGCGCTGCTCGCGGTGGCGGCGCAGCCAACGCCGGGCCTCGTCGAAGGTCGTTTCGATATCACCGCGTGCGTCCCAGATGCTGACCGATTTGTTCTCCCGGTAAGTATCGAAACCGCGGGCGAAGCCCGAGACGGCGGTGATCATGCCGTTCTCGGTGACGGCTCCCGTCGTCCAGCCGGCCTGGGCCAGCGTGCCGGCGAGCGTCGGTAGACCCTCGGGGGCCTTCGTGCCGGCAAAGATGGTTTGGTGTTTCGCGGGATAGACGCCGGTGAGCAGGCTCATGTGGGAAGCCGTGGTGGAGGGATAGGGCGCCACGGCCTGCTCGAAGCGCGTGCCCTGCGCCGCGAGGCGATCGAGGAAGGGGGTGAGTGCAATGCCATCGAGCGTCGCGCCGACGAAGTCCGAGCGCAGCGTGTCGAGCGAAATGAGGACGACGTTCGCGCCGTCCTCACGCGGCTCCTGCGCGAGCATGATCGGCGCGCCGAACAGTGGTGCGCCGAATCCCGGCCCGCCATCGGCGCCGGGGCCGAGCCAGCGCGCGAGGAAGGTGAACGACACCGCTTGACCGGCCAGCGCTGCAAGATCGATGTGTCGCTCGATCCAGCCGCGCGGGCCGTCCACGGGATCGATCCGCTCGCGGAGCAAGGTGCGCGCTGAGCCGTCCTCGGTGCGCGCGCTGATGATGAGTTCGACCGGTGGCGCACCGGCCTCGAAGGCGACCGGCGCAACACCGAGGCCGACGCTGAGGATCGCCTGCGGCGGCACGGGGATCGGCCGGGTGCGCCAGCGGTGCGGCCGCGGCACGAGGGCTATGGCCTGCACCAGGATGCGCAGCGTGCCCTCGTGGCGCAGCGGCGGCACCGCGATCTCGAGCGCGACGCGGGCGTGCGTGCCGCGCGTGAGGACCGCCGGCAGCGGAATCAACCCGGCCGCGTCGGTGGTGGCGACCACCGGGCGGAGTGCGAGTGGCCGGTCGCGCAGATTCTCCGGCAGCTCGACCGTGACCCGGGCGCGGTGCGAGGGCGGAAAGGGGATGCGCGTGTCCAGCAATGGAAATACGCCCGGGCAGCCCAGCGCCGGGCGGATCTCGTCGTCGATCTCACAGGAGCGGACCTTCGGCCGGTTGGCGATTTCGGCGGTGAGACGTGCCACCGGCACGAGCACGGGCGCGGGCTCGGTTTGCGCGCAGGCGCCGAGCATCGCGAGCAGGCCCGGCAGCAGTACCGCACGGCGGCGTCCCAGGCTCGGCGAGGAGAGGTGCATGGGCATCGCTCGGGCGCTGGCAGGAATGCGCTCCTCCACTCGCGCCGCAGTTCTGCCGGCTCTACGAGACCGATTGCGTTGCCGCCAGCCCCGAGCGCCCGAGTTCGCGTCAGCTCCACCCGCCCCGCGATCTCGACCCCGGTCGCGCCGAGTCGAACTGGAGCGAGCGCCCCGTGTGTCGCAGCGGCTGCGCCGCTCAGCGGACCTCGACCACGGTCGCGCCGGCCGACTCGCGGCCCGAGGCCGGGTCGCGCGCCGTGATCCGTGCGACCCCCGGTCCGATCGCCGTGATGCGTCCGGGATGCTCGAATTCGTTGCTCACCGTGACGACGCTCGGGTCGCTCGAGCGCAACTCGACGAAAGGCGTGACGGGCGTGCTCGTGCCGTCGGAGTAGCGGCCCAGCACCAGCACCCGGTGCGAGCGGCCCGGCGGCAGCGTCCGGCTCGTGGGCCGCATCGACAGACTCTCGAGGAGGCTTGTCACCTCGATCGTCGCCCGCGCCTCGAGGCCGCTCGGGTGGCGTGCGGTGACCGTCGCCTGGCCGCTGGCGTTGCCCGTCAATACGAGTGCCGGCCGGTCCTCGCCGGGCCAGGGCCGGACGATCGTCTGGTTGCTGGACGTCAACTCGACTGCGTGCGTGACGTTGATCTCGCGGCCGTCGTCCAGCGTGCCGATCGCTTGCAGGTAGCGGCCGCTCGAGCCGCGCATCGTCGCGCGGTCGGGGACGATGGCGATTTCGCGCAGGCCGCCGCTGACCCGGACCTCGGCCACAGCCGAATGACCCGACGCCGCCGTGGCGACGATTTGCGCTGTGCCGTTGCCGACGAACTCCACCACACCCGGGTCCTCGCCGGTGAGTCGCGCGACGCGGGGGCTGGTGGAGAGCCACGCCACCTGGCGCGAGGCGTCGGTCGGCTCGCTGCCGCCGGTCCAGGTGGCCCAGGCCCGGAAGCGTCTGCTGCGGAAAGCTCGTCCGGCGTAGCTCGCAGGATCGATCGCGAGCGAGAGCATGTCGCCGACGACCGTGACTTCGCTGGCGTCGAGTCGGCCGTTGCAGTCGACCCGGATCGTGGTTTGTCGTCCCAGCCGGAGCCCGACTACGGTGCCGCGGCCCGGCGGCTCGTCGTCGACCGTCGCGACGGTCGGGTTGTCCGACGACCAGCGGCATTTGTCGGTGACGTTGCCCGTTGTGGCGTCGGTATAGGTGCCGCGAGCCTTGAACTCGATCGCCACGCCCTGGGGCAGCACGCCGTCGTTGCCGGCCTCGATGTCGACGTCGCGCAGTTCCCCTTGCACCCAGAGGTTCTCGCTCGTCGTGGATTCGATGCCCGATGCGGGATCCCGCGCCACCAGCGTGGTCCACCCGGCGGTGAGTCCCAGGACCTCGCCGCGGTCGAGTTCGCCCGTGCCGTCGCCGACGCGTGCCAGCTCCGGATCGCCGACGCTCCATTCGAGTGCTTCACGCAGGTCCCCCGATTCGCCGCCGGTCGAGAGCGTGCCGTAGGCCGCGGCTTTGCGCGTCGCGCCGACGCCGACGCGCAGCGGTGCGGGGTCAATGCGCAGCGCGAGCAATTCGCCCGCGACGCGCACGATCGCGCCGCCGCCGGTCGCCGCCGAGGCGAGGCCCGAGGTGGGATCGCGCGCCTCGATGCGGGCCGTGCCCTCGCCGACGGCGCGGGCCACGCCCGCTGCGTCGATGGCGACCACCGCTGGGTCGGAACTCGTCCACTCGGCCTGAGAGGTCAGGTTGCTGCGCGTGTCGTCGCTGCGCACGCCGTAGGCCCGCAGCGGCAAGCGAACGCCGCGCGGCACGGTGAGATCGCGCGGCTCGACCACGAGGCTCCGCAGCTCGCCGCGCACCACGAGGTTGTCGACCGCGCTCGACGCGACGCCGGTCCAGACGTCTCGGGCGCGCAGCGTGGTGGTGCCCGCGCGCAGGCCCGTGACGCGCCCGCGATCGTCGGTGCTCGAATCGACGGTGGCGATGGTCGGGTCGGTCACCGCCCACGCCACCTCTTCGCGCAGATCGCCGGTCAACTCGCCCGAGCTCAACACTCCGATGGCGGCGGCGTTGCGCGCGCTACCGGCGGTGATCCGCAAGGGCTCGGGCGTGACGCGCAGCTCGGTCAGCCGTCCCGCGACCCGCACCGTGGCGTCGCCGCCGGTTGCGGTCGAGAGGTTGCGCGCCGGGTCGCGGGCCGTGATGCGGACCTCGCCGTTGGCGCGCGCGCGGATCGCGCCCTCGTTGCCCGGCTCGGTCGCGAGCCAGATCACATCACCACGGTCGAGCGTCCACTCGACTTCGTCGGTGACGACGCTGGTCGAGCCGTCGGCCCGGAACGCGCGCACCTCGAGATGGCTCAGCATGTTGGCGCCGAGGACGGTCCGGGCAGGTTCGATCGCGATGCGCTCGACCCGGGCCCGCACGGAGGTCGCACCATCGGTGTTGCTGCGCCCGCTTGCGGCGTGGTGTGCTGTGATCGTCACCGTGCCGGTGCGCAGCGCCTCGACCACGGCGGATTCGGCGTCCTGACCGGCGATGCGCGCGATGCCCGGATCGCTTGACGACCAGACGACGCCGTCGGTGAGTTTGTCCTCCCAGCCGCTCGCCCAGCGTGCGCGCACCGAGAAGGTTTTTGTCAAGCCAACCTCGAGCGACTTGCTCGACGGGCGGGTCGTGAGCTCGACGATGGCGCCACCGTCCACGGAGAGCTGGGCGGTGCCGCGGGTGCGTGTGGTGCCATGGGTCAGCGTGGCTCGGACCTCGGTCTGGCCGGGCGCGCGGGCGCTGACGCGGCCGAGACTGCCGGCGTCGTTGGAGGCCGTGGCGTGGCGCGAACTGCCCGTGGTCCATTCGACCGCTGGCGTGAGGTTCTGGGTCGAGCCGTCCGAGAAGTGGCCGATGGCGCCGTAGTCGCGCGTCGCGCCGGGGGCGAGCGTCAGCGTGGCCGGCCGGACCTCGATCGATTCGAGCACTGCGGCGCGTGCAGTCGCGGGTATCCCCCCGAACAGGCACGCGGCCACGGCCGCAAGACCGGCCATGAGCCCCTTGGCCTGCCGCGCGGACCCGCACGCACCCCGTCTGCCGTCCTTGAATCGTCGCATCCCGTCCCGCCGCCCCCTACCTGTCGAGCCCTGCCGGAGGGGGCAAGGCACCTGCCAGCAACGGCCCGGATTCCGGGACACCGGCCCCCTTGGGATCTGGCAGACCTGCAAGAGCAGGCAACACGACCCATCTCGTGGCACGGCTCCAGGGCCTGAGTCGCGATTTCGCTGCCTCGATGGTGATCGATTCTCGCACCGCGGCGGCAACGTGGTCCGTTGCGATCGGCTTCGAGCCGGGGCCCGCCGTCATCATCCGTGGGGGCGAGATCCCTGCGGGCTCTGGGTTCTGTCGTGGATCGACCATGGCGTGACTTCCGCGGCTTGAGCGGGAGCCGTCCGCACGCGGCTGTCCACGGGCGTGCGGCGAGGCGCGGGGAGCTCGCGCCCCGCCGCACGCCGCGTTTGCGAGCCCCGGGTCTGCCGCCTAATCCTCGCCGGCATGGAGCTGCGCTTCTCGGCTGCGGCCTGTGCCTTCCGCAGCGAGCTGCGGGCCTGGCTCGTCGCGCACACGCCGGGCGGCTTTGGCCTGGGCGACGAGCGCGAGTTCGCGACGCTCGACGAAGAGTTCGAGTTCCATCGCGCCTGGCAGCGCCAGCTCGCCGCGGCTCGCTGGGCCGGCGTGCACTGGCCGGTCGAGTACGGCGGCCGCGGTGCCGGGCCCGAGGAGAACTTCGTCCTGCAGGAGGAGATGGCGGCGGCGCGTGCGCCCGAGCTCATCAACCGGATCGGTGTCAATCTGGTCGGTCCCTCGCTGATGCGGCACGGCACCCCGGCCCATCGCGAGCGCTGGCTCGCGCGCATTCTCTCCGCCGACGACATCTGGTGCCAGCTCTTCTCGGAGCCAGGTGCCGGCTCTGACCTGACGGCGCTCGCGACCCGCGCCGAACTGCGCGGTGACCGCTTCATCGTGAACGGGCGCAAGGTCTGGACGAGCTGGGCGCAATACGCCGATTACGGCATCCTGCTGGCGCGCACGGACCCGGCCACGCGGGGCGCACGCGGCATCTCGTATCTGGTCGTCGATATGCACTCGCCGGGAATCGAGGTGCGACCGCTTCGCCAGATGACGGGATCCAGCGAATTCAACGAAGTCCTGCTCGAAGATGTCGAGGTGCCGCGCGAGAACCTGATCGGCGAACCCGGCGGCGGCTGGGCGATTGCCCAGACGACGCTGGCGCACGAGCGGGGCACCTCGCCGCGCCAGCTCGTGATCCATCGCATGTTGCTCGACTCGCTCAGGAAACTCGTGGCCGAACGTGGTGGCGACGCCGTCCGGCGCGATCGCGTCGCGCAATGCGCGATCGAGGTCGAACTGGCGCGTCTCAACAACCTGCGCACGCTCACGCGCATCGTGCGTGGCGAGAAGCTCGGGCCCGAGAGTTCGTTCATCAAGCTCTACTGGAGTGAAATGAGCCAGCGCATGCATGACGTGGTGATGGAGGTGCACGGTCCGGCCGCGGCCCTGTGGGAGGGGCCGCACGCCATCGCCGGCGGCCGGCTCGCGCGATCCTGGCTTTACTACCGCGCGGCCAGCATCTTCGCCGGCTCCAACGAGATCCAACGCAACCTCATCGCGCAACGGGCACTGGGGTTGCCGCGCGCATGATCGGGAACGAGGGCAGAGGGCGCCGGGGCGGCTCACGCGGCCGAGCGCACGCGCGCGGGGTGACGCGACTCCCTGGGTTGGAGAAGTGCCGTCACAACGGTTGCGCATGCGGCCGGGCGTACGGGGGAGGGGCGGCACGGTGAGCCTTCCCGCCCCCTCGGGTGCAGGGGAGGGGCCGGCGCCGGGGCCCCTCGCTGGCCTGCGCATCCTCGACCTCGGCACTCGCATCGGCGCGCCCTTTGCCGCGACCCTGCTCGCCGATTTTGGCGCCGAGGTGGTCAAGGTCGAGCAGCCGGGCACGGGCGACTTCATGCGCGGCATCGGCCCGTTCGCCGACGGCTACTCCCTGTGGTGGGCGGTCGAAGGTCGTAACAAGAAGTCCATCACGCTCGATCTGCGCCGGCCCGAGGGGCAGGCACTGCTGCGGCGCCTGGCTCAGGTGGCCGACGTCGTGGTCGAGAACTTTCAGCCGGGCACGCTCGAAGGTTGGGGGATTGGCCCCGAGGTGCTGCACGCCGAGAACCCGCGGCTCATCCTCTCGCGCGTCAGCGTGTACGGCCAGACCGGCCCTTACCGCGACCGGCCCGGACTCGACCGCAACGGCATCGCGATGGGCGGTATATTATACCTGACTGGCTATCCCGAGCGCCCGCCGGTGCGGCCGGGGATCATTCTCGCCGACTATCTGACCGGCACCTTCAATGCGCTCGCGATCATGATGGCACTCTGGCATCGCGACCGGGCGGGGGGTGAGCGGCCGCCCGGCGAACGCCCCGGCCAGACCATTGATCTTTCGCTCTACGGATCGATCCTGCGTATTCTCGAGCACACGGTCACGGCGTATGACCGGCTCGGCGTGGTGCGCGAGCGCACGGGCAACCAGCTCGCCAACTCGGCGCCGCTCGACAACTGGCAGACCGCCGACGGCCACTGGGTCAGTCTGATCGCCGCCGGCGACGGGCTCTTCCCGCGCTTGGCGAAGTTGATGCAGCGCGAGGATCTGCTCGCCGAGCCGCGCTTCGCGACGCTGACCGCACGGGTGGCACACGCCGGCGAGATCAACGGCATCGTCGCCGATTGGTGCCGGGCGCATCCGGCGGCCGAGATCGAACGTCTCGCCGTTGCGGCTGGGGTGCCTTTCGCGCGGGCCTACAGCGTGGCAGATATTTGTAGTGACCCGCACATCGCCGCCCGTGGTGATGTGGTGACGGTGGACGATCCCGTGCTCGGTGCGGTCCGGATGCAGGGGGTCTACCCGCGATTCTCGGCGACGCCGGGTGCCATCCGCGGCGGCGCGCCGCGACTCGGCGAGCACAACCACGAGGTCTACGGCGATTGGCTCGGCTTGAGCGCAGGAGAGATCGACGCCCTGGTGGGGCGGGGCCTGTAGCGGCCTCCTCCGTCCTGCCGCGTGCGGCAGGAGCCCTGCGGTTTCGGGCGCGTGGCGGCGCGCGCATTCCGATCGCGGCGATGAGCACGCGAAGGCTGCGCGGCGAGCGTGGCTTCAGGCGCGGGGTGGGTCGCGCCTCTCGTCACGCACCGATTGGCGCTCGACGCGTCGGGCGATACGCCAGCCGAGAGGCGTGCGGACGAACTCATCCTCGTAGCAGCCCGCGACCACGATCGAGCGGCGCGAGCCGTCGGGCAAGGGCACGGCGTTAGGATTGTAGAGCGCGGTCCGGCCGGTCGCGCGCCCGCGTTCGCCGTCGAAGCGCAGGAAGGGCGCGCCGACCAGATGGAGCTTCTCCCGCAGCGTCGGCACGACCCGCTCGAGCCAGGGGCGGACCTCTGGCCACGCTCCGGCGATCCCACCCGACTCGGTGTAATCGCAGACGGCATCGGCGGTGAAGACCTCGTCGAGCAGCGCCCATTCGTGGGTGTCGATCGCGGTCGCGTAGCGCAGGACGAGGTCCTGAATCTCGAGGCGATCGGCGATTTCCTCGAGGGAGAAGCGCCGCCCCGCCGGTGTCACGACCAGAACTCGTCGATCGCCATCTGATCGCGCGGCACGGCCCAGACCTCGGCCACCCGGAGCCCCTCGAAGCGCAGCAGCAGGATCGAGCCGGTCTCGACCTCGCGGTCCGCGCGGCGCCCCTTGAGGCCGAGCACGATCGCGGTCAGGGCGTCGCCAACCAGAACGTCCTCCAGGTCGAGGTCGAAACGCTCGGTCGCGTCGCCGAGCGAGGCCAGGTAGTCGAGCACCTCGCGCCGGCCCCGGTAGTCGCCCGAGCGCGGGCCGCGCCCGGCGGCGTGCCACACGATGTTCTCGGTGGACGCGCGGGCCAGCGCCTCGACGTCGGCCTCCGAGACCGCTTGCCAAGCACGCCGCGCGACTTCCGCGCGAATGAAGGGGCCGGGAGGCGCGGTGATGACCATCGTGCCGAATTCGCTACCCGAGGTCCGGCACGCGAGCAAACGAACGGGCAGATCGTTCGGACAGATCGCCCGAACCGGTGCGGTAGGCGCGCTCGAGAGCAACCGAGGGTCGGCACGCGAGCAAGCGAACGGCGTGGGGTAATTGCGCGGCGCTGCCTCCGCGGCCACGCGCCGAGGCGGACGCAGGGAGTCGCCACTCGAGCGGGGCTGCCCACGCCCTGCACCCGTGGCGGTTCGCGTGCGCGGGCTTGCGGCCACCCGAACGGGATTGCCCACCTCTCTCCGGGCTGTAACGATCGGGCGCGGATCTCCCGATGTGCAGGCGAGGAGACGGCGGGCGAATGGGACGGACCGGGCGAATCATGGCGGCGGTGCTGGTGCTCGGTGCTTTTGCGACGGGCGCCTGGGTGCGCCAGCGTCTCGGCCTCGGGCTTGACTTGGGCGAGTTGCAGGCCCGTGTGCTGAACGCCGGCTGGCTCGCTCCGGCGGCCTTCGTCGGGCTCGTGAGCTGTCGGCAGTTTCTGCTCCTGCCTTCCGTCGTGTTGCTTTCCATCGGCGGGCTGATCTTCGGTCCCTGGCTCGGCACGGCACTGGGAGCCGCAGGCGTGATTCTGTCCGCGGCGATGAGCTTCGGACTGGCGCGCGGCCTGGCCGGCGATGCCCTGCGCGAGCGACTGGCGCGGCGCTTTCCTGGGCTCGACCGGCGGGTCCGCGAGGGGGGTGCGGTGGTGGTGGCTGTGGGGACGGCCTGGCCCGGCGGGCCGATGACCGGGCTCTTCTGGACAGCGGGTATCGTCGGGGTGGGTTTTCTGCCCTACCTGCTGGGCGCGGGGCTCGGCGGCGTCGTCCGGGCCGGGTCGTATTCCGCCCTTGGTTCGACCTTCGCCGACGTCGGCTCGCCACGCTTCTGGATTGCGATCCTCGCCGTCACCGGTGCGGCCCTGGTGCCGCTCGCCCATCCTGGGGCAAGAGCGTGGCTGCGCGGCGCGGACCGGCCCGAGGCCTGAGAGCCTGAGCAGTGACTCGCGCTTGATCGTCATCCCATGAAGTGATCTCTTCCTTGGCGTGATGGGGCCCGGAGACGACGTCTCGCGCGCTGCTGCGGATCTCGATGAAGGCGTGCCCTGCGACGGCGGCGCGGGGATGCGGCCCGAGGTCGGTCGGGGAACTCCGGGCGCCGGAGTAGCGAGCGCGGACGTTCTGCAGATCCTCCATCGGCATGGCTACACCGTCGGGATCGAACGGCGGGGCTGGGTCGAGTGCGTTGTGCTGCGTGCGGGGGAGACCTGGCGTGGCGCCGGCGTGGACGAGCCGGCCGCGCTCGCGAGCGCACTGGCGACCATGCTGCCGTCGGGACTCGCGCGGGCGCTCTTCGACCGTGCCACGCGCGAGGCCTGCGCCGCAGTCGATCTCCCGCCGGGGACGCTTGACGTGCACCCGTCCGGCGCGGGCGAGATCGCAGGAAGGCCCCCTTCTCCACGGACGATGGGGGAAGGTGAGTTCGGGCGCGGCAAACTCGGCGGGGAGGCGGCCGCGCCGGCACCGGGCCAAACCATCTCGAGCGCCACTGGCGAGGAGGCGAGCCTCCGCGTGGCTACTTCCGACACCGAGACGAGTGCCGGCACCGGCCCCACAGACAAGGCACTTGATGCAGCAGGAGGGGCCGTCGATACTACGTCGGCGCCCGCCAGGGGGGACGCTGCGGGACCTTCGGAAGGCCACGCGGCCCCTGCCACCGGCGCTGACCTCGAGCCGGGCCTGACCGGTGTTCGGTCCGGCCGGGCGGGTGGCGCCGACGCCGAGATCGAGTCGGGCTCGGCAGGTGATCGGTCCGGCCGGGATCGCGGTACCAGCGCCGAGATCAAGTCGGGCCTGACCGGTGCTCGCCTCTGCCGGGCGGGGGCCACCAGCGCCGAGATCGACCGGGCGCTGGCCGAGTTGGATGGCGTCGAAGCCGAAATCGATGGGGCACTCGACCTGGCGCTGCTGGCTCCACGGCTGCTGCGTTGCCAGATCTCCGCCTGGATCGCGCGTGCCCGCTACTGGCAGGACAGGGTGCCGCAGCGCTCTGTCGAGACCAAAGTTGCGCGGATTGCGCATCGGCTCGACGAGTTCTCGAAGGGCTACTGGCCGGGAAATGTCCCTCTTCTGAGGCTGGGAACCACGCCGGCAGATGCCTGTGGACTCTTCCCGACCGAGGGCCGCGATTGGCTCGACGTCGCCGGGGACGCCGAGCGGGCGCTTCTCGAGCGGGCGGCGAACGAAGACGAGTACGGCTGGTGCGATGCCGCTGCGCTCGTTCCGCTACACCCCGCGCCGGCCGCACGGCTGGGCGATGTCGAGGTCGAGTTCGACGCCATCGAAGCCACGCTGCGTGGCGTGCGGCGCCACGCCGACCTTCTGCCCCAGGACAAGAATCAACTCGACCGCGATCTGCCGAGGCTCGCCAATCAACTGCGCTGGCTCAGGGGCTCGATTCCCGACCCGGCCCGGTGGGGGCGAGCGATGGGGCGGTTGCGCCGGCTGGCCGAGAGCGGGCTGGATCTACCGAAGAGACATGCCCTGCGCGTCGCGCTCGACCCGGCCACCCGGCCCGGGCGTGGAGGTTGGGCTGTAAAGCTAAGGTTTAATGTCGCGGCGCACGAACGGGCTCGCTTGCTGCCCGCGCTGCGTGCCGCGCTGCCCCCCGACGGGGCGCCGTCCGAGGCGTGGGTCCGCTGGTTCGAGGACGCCGTGGAGGGGGTGCATGTCGACGAACTGTTCGGGGTCGTCGTCCAGAACCGCGCCGCGCGCACCGCGCTTGCCGGACTAGGCCCGGAGCAGTTCGGCAAGCGCAACGACAGGAGACGCCTCGCCAAGATCCAGAAACGTCTGGTCGACGCGGCGGGTAATCTTGCCGCCAGCGATCGTGGGGCGTCGATCCCCGCGAACCCGAAGGAGGTGTCTGGCAACAGCGTCACCTCGGCAGCCACCGAGCCTTCGCCGGTCGAGCGGGCCCGTGCGCTGATCGCCGGCTGGCCCGCCCTCGTCGTGAGCAACCGGAACGATCCGACCAACCAGACCGCGCTCCGTGAAAAACTTGGCCTTGATGTGGATTGGCTGTCGATCGAAGGCAGCGGCAGGATCGACGATGCTTGCGCGCGCATCCGTCAGGGGGGCTACCGGATCGTGCTTGCCGCGACGGCCTTCATCGGGCACTCCGAAGAGGGCCGCTGCCGCGACGCCTGCCGCGCTGCCGAGGTCCCCTTCGTGCGAGCGGAGAGGTGCCGGCCCGTCGGCGCGGCGATGCATATTCTCCAGGCCCTCGGTCACGCCCCGCCCGCGCCACTGCTGCGGCACGCCACGGCGGGCGGCTGAGAGAGTGTGAATTTACTTCCGATTCGCGGTTCAGGAGGGATCGGGGCTGATGGGCATCTGGCCGCGCGGGCGGATTGTGTCGACCCTCCTCCGTCCGGCACGCGACGGCGCGACTGAGAAGTGCCTCACCCCGCCGGACTTGGCGGTCGGGGAGGTGCGCGATAGGGTCGCGCGGATGCGAACGTGGTGGCGATGCCTTGGGGTTCCAGTGCCGGGTCGGAACAGAGAATCGGCGAGGGCGGGGGCGTGAGCGGGCGTCTCATCGACGTCGTCACCGCTTATGGCGCGACGCTGGCGCGCGGTGCCTCCGGACTCTCCGTCGGTGCGCTCGGACAGAGGCCCGAGCAGCCGCTCCAGCTCTGGGACTTCGAGGGCTGCCCCTACTGCCGCAAGGTGCGCGAGGCGGCTTCGATGCTCGACCTCGAGATGCTCATCCAGCCCTGCCCGAAGGGCGGTACGCGCTTCCGCGCCACCGCCATCGCGCGTGGCGGCAAGGCGCAGTTTCCGTGGCTGGTTGATCCCAACACCGGGGCCGAGATGTACGAATCGGCGGACATCGTTCGTTATCTTTACGCGACCTATGGCCACGGCCGGCCACCGCTCGCGCTGGCGCCCGACCTGGTTGCGACCGCGACCTCGGCTCTGGCGTCGGCTTGGCGTTTCCGCGCCGGCATCAAGGTGCGCCCGTCGCGGGCCCCGGATAAGCCGCTCGAATTGTGGAGCTTCGAGGCCTCGCCCTACTGCCGGCTGGTGCGCGAGACGCTGACCGAGTTCGAGCTGCCCTATCTGCTGCATAACGTCGCCAAGGGCAGTCCCTCGCGCGAGGCTTTCGTCGCCCGCTCGGGGAAGATGCAGGTGCCCTTCCTTGCGGACCCCAACACCGGACGCGACCTCTTCGAGTCGGCCGCGATCGTCGAATACCTGCACGCGACCTACGGCGCGACTGGCTGAAGGGCCGCGGCCGCGCGAAATAGATTCTCGACGAATCCCTCACGCCCGCGGCCTGTGCGGTGTGAGGGGCCGTGTCGCGCAGGAATGCCCGGCCCTACGAAATCAGGTCACGACTAACCCCTCGCGCCCGCGACCTGCCCGGCCACGGGCGGACGGCCCCGGCGCCCGGGGCGCAGCGCAACCCCCACGCTTGTGGGCGACCGGCTCCTCACAGGAGCGGGGAGAGGACGCGGGCGGCGGCTTCGAGCAGGCGCGAGGTGCCGCGCAGCGCGAGCCGTTCCTCGGTCGTCACGGTGCGGGCACCGTCGAGCGAGCGCAGGAAGATCTCGGAGAGATCATGGTTGACACCCCGGTCGTAGAAGAAACCGGTGACCTCGTAGTTCAGGTAGAAGCTGCGCGTGTCCATGTTGGCCGAACCCAGAGCGGCCAGCGTTTCGTCCACCACCATGTACTTCGCGTGCAGCATCCCGGGGTGCTCGAGGATCTGGCAGCCGGCCGCGAGCAACTCGTCGTAGTACGACCGCGAGGCGAACTGGACGACGCGCACGTCGCTGCGGCCGGGCAGCACCAGACGGACGTCCACACCGCGCAGAGCGGCGGTGACCAGCGCCAGCCGGAGTGGCTCGTCGGGTACGAAGTAGGGTGTCGCGATGAAGCAGCGCGACTGCGCCGAGGAGATCGCGGCCAGCATCTGGGCCGCGATGGCGTCGGCGATCCGCAGGTCGGGCCCGCTCGGGACGATCTGCACGAGCGGGCCCGCCGAGCCGGCTCGCGGCCCGCGGCCGAGGAGGCGTGCCAGCCGTCCCGGACCCTCGGTTGGGCGCGAACTCGCCGGGTCAAGCCATTCATCTGTCGTTTCGAGCCAGTCCTCGATGAAGACACCTTCGAGTCCGAGCGCGGCATCGCCTTCGAGGCGGATCAGCAGGTCCTCCCAGAGATGGCCCGGCTCGTCGCCGTCGAGGTATTCGTCGCCGACGTTGAGCCCGCCGAAGAAACCGATCCTGCGATCCACGGTCACGATCTTGCGGTGGTTGCGGAAGTTGGCGTGGGCACCGCGCAGGGCGGCGGTGTGGATCGGCGCGAACCGATCCACCCGGCCGCCGGCTTCCCGGAGAGCGTCGAAATGAGATTCGGGGAGGCCGAAGCTGCCGAGGTGGTCGATCAGGACGCGCACCGCCACGCCGGCCCGCGCCCGCTCGGCCAGCGCTGCGGTCAGACGGCGGCCCGCGCCGTCGTCACGCCAGATATAGAACTCGAGATGCAGGCACTCCGCCGCCTGCGCGATCGCCTCGTGTAGCGCGTCGGCCGCGGGCCCACCGGCGGGCAGGATCGCCACCCTTGTCGCGCGCCGCAACGGTGCTGCGGCGGCGTGCAGGGCCAACCGGACGAGTCCACGCTGCATGCCTTCGATGCCGGCCGGCAGCGTGTCGAGCCGGGCCATCTGGCGCATCGCCTCGCTGGCGTTGAGGGGCCGCCGCTCGCGCCGTCGCCGACGCTGTCGCACCGCCTGTCGGCCGAAGAGCAGGTAGGCGAAGACGCCGAAGAGCGGGATCAGCACGAGCGCCAGAATCCAGGCCAGTGTGGCGGCCGGCCGGCGGCGCTCCAGCATGACGAAGACGGTGGCCAGCACGGCCCAGGCGAGCGAGAGCACGCCGACCAGCCAGCGGGGAATCTGCAGGAGTTGGGCTAAGTCGAGTTCGACCATGGTCGCGGCCGGAAGTCGGCCGAATCCCTCCTACTCCTCCGGCCATGGCGGGTCGATCGGCAGGGTCGCGGCCGGGCCGCAGCCGCTCGGGAAATCGCCGCTCGGTCAAGCGGAGGCTATCCGGCGGGAGGGTGCGGGGGGACGGCCGGTGGCGACCCTGCGGAGTTCCTCGACCGCTCGGGCGAAGCCGGTGGTGATCGCGCCCAGATCGGCGACGGTTTCCCGGCAGGCGATCGCGCCGATATCGAGCCGATCCTGCTGGCTCATCACCGACAAATTGAGGGGTGTCCCGTCCAGGATTGGCCCCAGCGGGTGGACGGCGATCACCAGCGCGCCACCGAGGTAGAGCGGCATGGTCGGACCGGGGACGTTGGAGATGATCAGATTCGCAAAGGGCGCGCGCGGTTGGTCGCTGCCAGCCGTTCGTAGAGGCGCATGGCGCCGCGAAAGACGGGTGTCGGTGTCGAGGCCATCAACTCTTGCAGCAGGCGCGGTCCCACGGCGCGGACGCGCGCGAGAAGGTCGGGCTCACTCGCGGTGACGACCATCGGCGGGCTGGCCGCCTTCGGCCGGGGCTCCAGATCCAGCAGATGCGCCAGCACGGCCGCGCCGGAGAGCCCGTCGACGACGGTGTGATGGATCTTCGAGATCAACGCCCAGCGCCCGTGCTCGAGGCCCTCGACCACCCACATTTCCCACAATGGGCGGTCCCGCCCCAGGGGCCGGCTCGCGATGTCGCCGACGAGGGTTTCCAGCTCGGCCGCACCGCCCGGCGCGGGCAAGGCGATGTGCCGCAGGTGCCAGTCGAGGTCGAAGCGCGGGTCGGTCTGCCAGAGTGGCGAGCCCAGCCCGAGCAGGGGCGAGTGGACGCGCTGGCGAAAGCGCTCGAGCGGCAGCAACCGGGTTTCGATCACGCGCCGGACGGTGGCGAAGCCGAAACCGTCGATTGCCGTCGCGGGATCGAGCACGGTGACCCCGATCACATGCATATGAGCGCTCGGCGTCTCGAACTCGAGGAACGAGGCATCGAGCGCGCTGACCACTTCCGTCACGAAACACGCCCTCGGATGACTCGGCGGCGCAAGGCGCGTGCCGGCGGAGGAGGTCCGTTCCGCGCCCGCGGGCTTCTCGTCACTCGCGAGAACGCGATGCTCGGTGGGCGCCGTCTTCGCCGATCCGGGAACGGCGGGCCGCGCACGCACGCGGCGAAGACAGCGCCCGCACCGCGAAGGCTGCGCCCGCACGCGGCGAAGGCAGCGCCCGCACCGCGAAGGCAGCGCCCGCACCGCAGCGGCTGCGTCCGCCCCCGCGATACCTCAGGGCAGGGGCGCGGTGCGTCGCTCGCGCGGCACGTAGAGCAGGCCCGTGCCGCGCTGCACCTGCAGGACGAGAATTGCCTCGCGCGGCGCGAGGGCGAGCGCTTGTTCGAGCTGCGCCCGGCTGGTTACCGCCGTGCGGCCGACTCCTACGATGATGTCGCCGGCGAGGAGTGCGGTTTCGTCCGGCGAGCGTGGGGCCTCGGCGCTCACGACGACCAGCCCGCCCCCTGTGCGCAGCGGCGGCAGCAGCGCCTCGATTTCGGGGTTGGTCTCGACCACGAGCGCGCCCAGGGCCGGCAGCGCATCGCGGCGTGGCCGCACGAAGCGCACCAGGTTGGGGGCCTCGGGGTCGTCTCGCTCGCCGATCGCGACGACCTTCTTTGTGTGCCGGCCGGCGCGCAGCACATCGAGTTCGACCTGCTCGCCCGCCTCGCGCGGATAGAGATTCACCTCGAGTTGGCGGGCGTTCTCCATCCTTCGCCCGTCGAGCGAAACAATCATGTCGCCGGCCAAGAGGCCCGCGTCCGCGGCGGGGCTTCCGGGCACGACGTCGGCGACGAGCACGCCGGTCAGGTCGCCGAGATCGAGTCCCGCCGCCAGCTCTGGCGTGAGCGTCTGCGCGACGACGCCGATCGTGCCGCGCCGCACCCGTCCGTGCTCGCGAATCTGCCGCACCACCGCACGCACGATGTTCGAGGGGACGGCGAAACCGAGACCCTGACTGCCACCGGATTGCGTCAGGATGAAACTCGAGATGCCGACGAGTCCACCCGAGCTATCGACCAGCGGGCCGCCACTGTTGCCGGGGTTGATGGTCGCGTCGGTCTGGAGGAATACCAGCGGATCCTCCGGGGTACGCTGCCGGCCGATCGCACTCACGATCCCCATCGTCACCGACTCGTGCAGGCCGTGCGGGCTGCCGAGTGCAATGACCAGATGGCCGGGTCGCACGCGATCGGAATCGGCAAAGGCGAGCGCCGGTAACCCGCCCCCGTCAACGTGAAGAATGGCGAGATCGGTCTCGGGGTCGACGCCCACCACGCGGGCCGGCAGGCGGCGGCCGCGCCGGCCCACGATCGACCCTCCCGCGTGGCGTGGCGGTGAGGCCAGGATCACCTCGACGCCGGTGGCGCCCTCGACGACGTGGGCCCCGGTGACGATCCAGCCCGCGGGATCGACGATCACGCCCGAGCCGCCGCCCTGCTTCAGGTTGGGCCCGCCCGTGGCCGCATCGTTGGTTGCCTCCGCCGCCGTGCCGAGGCTACGCACGCGCACCTCGACCACCGTGGGCTGCACGCGCTCGACGATCTCGGCCACCGATCGGCTGAGGTCGTCGAGCACGACCGCGGCCTCGGCCTCGATCCAGGCGGCTTGAGAGAGCGCCGTCGCGACGGCGATGGCCACGCGGCAGAGCCCCCGCCGCCTCGAAGTGATTGCCGGCGTCACCATGACCCCGAAGTGGCGGTGATCGCCGCGCTGCCGATGCCGTCGTCGGCGCGGGTCGCTGGTCGGTCGTTCCATCGGCAGGGCTGTTCCTCTTCTCCGAGCGCGGACACCTCCGCAAACGGGAGGACTGCCGGTCGTGGGGGATCTTCGCGGCCGGCGCGCGGGTCATCATGGCCACCGCGGCACGGGCAGGCAAAGCCGCGCGCCTTGGACCGGTCAAGGCCCGCGACGGGCAAGAGCACGTGACGTCTTTGTCCGCCGAGGCAGGTTCGCGCCCCGGTCCGGCTCAGATCAGCGGGCCGCGTGGCGAGGCGGTCGAGTGCCGGATCGGCGGCATTCGCCCCGGCGCAGCCGTGCTCCTCAAAGCAGCGAGCAGAGTCGCTGCGTGGGCCGCTCGGCGGCGTCGGGTCGCACCAGACGCGGCAAAAGTGCGCCGGAGCGAGGGACTCCGGCACGGCCAGCGCGGTCTGCCTGGGTGAGCCGGCGCCGGTTCAAAGGGGCGCAGGGCCGGCGATCGAACGCGAAGTCGACCGGCAGGTCGCGCGCGCGGCGGCGTGGGGATTCGGGCAGATCTTCGATGACGGCCTCCTGAACAGCGGGGAACGGGGGGTGGAATCCCCAAGATCCGTGCCCGCACGAGGCCCGGCGGCCGTGTTCTCCGTGGCCACTGGCCTTGCGCGCGTGCAAGCCGATGCACGGCGTGGTCGAAGCTCCGTTGCGAGCCGGTGGCCTTGCCTGGGCGCGGCGTCAGGTGGCGGGTCCGAAAGAGCGCTCCGGGATGCGGGCTGCGACTACGGTCATGGCCGCCCCTGGACGCGGCGTCAGGTGGGGCGGCGGGCCCACATCAGGACGCGGCGAAAGCCAAGGAAGACGGGCTGCGCGTCGGAGTAGACGCCGAACACCCGCTCGCGCCATGCGTCGAGGAAGTCGTGGAAGAGTTCGGGCGTGAGCCGCGCCTCGCAAGTCGTCAGCAGGCTGCCGCGGAACCAGGTGACGAGTTCCTCGCGGCAGGCCAGCTCGTGCGGGTAGACGCGCAGCTCGACCCGCGGCGGGCGGAGGCCAGCGGCGAAGAGCAGGGCTGCGTACTCCTCGGGTCGCAGGATAGGCAGGCGATCGGTCGTACCCGCGAGCGCGCTGGCGAAGTCTGGCGCATGCGCCAGTTCCTCGCACGCGGTGTGTGTGATGTCGTCGTCCATGGCCGGGATCTGAATCGCGAGCTGACCTGCGGGGGCGAGCAGGCGTGCCAGTGCCGGCCACAGCACGCGGTGCTCGGGTAGCCAGTGCAGTGCTGCGTTCGAGAACACCACGTCGAAGCGCCCGGCCAGCGCAGGGTCGGCGATAGCGTCGGCGATCTCGCGCGCCGCGAAGTGGAGCCCGCCACCCGCCCGTGCACGTGCGGCGTCGAGCATCGCCGGCGATCGATCGAGGCCGAGCGTCTCGACCGCGCCGAGACGTTCGTGCAGTTCGCGCGTCAGCTCGCCCGTGCCGCAGCCCAGGTCGAGCACGCGCGGCGCATGTGCGGGGGCTTCGATCAGCGCCATCAAGTCGAGGGCCGGTTGCCGGCGCTCCGTCCGGAACCGGTCATAGAGCGCGGGTTTCCAGCCGTCGGGTCGGGGCACAGTCCTCGGCTCCGCAGGTTCGCCCATGGTGCTGTCCTAACCGGAGGGCCGCGGCGGAGCTATCGCTGGCGCGCGGCTGGCCGCCGGTCCGAAGCGCGGGGCGCCGCGCTCCGCGCTGGAGGCGGAGCTACCGCTGGCTCGTGGCCGGCGGACGGTGCGAAGTGCCTGAT
Organism: Pseudomonadota bacterium; assembly: GCA_005777805.1. GTDB lineage: Bacteria > Desulfobacterota > Binatia > UBA12015 > UBA12015 > SXLG01. The sequence continues at coordinate 23,808 of SXLG01000092.1, read as the reverse complement.
GCAACGCGCCGTTCCGCTCTGGAGGCATGACGATCGCTGGCGCGCGGCTCGTAGCTGGCTGCCGAGCGCCGGACCCAAACCCGTTGAACGCGACGACGGTCGGCGTCGCACCGCTGACTTGCGGTCCGGCCGGCCCGCGCCCGCGTCGGGCGCGGCGACGTGGAATCGATGTCGCTTGGGGGATTTGCTCCGCCTGGCCTGCCGGCACCCGCGTTCGGCTCCGTGACCCCAGCGCGTGTCGGCTCGGTGCGTGGCCTCGTCTGGGGTATTCTGGGAGCGTATGGTCAGCGGAATGCTGCGCTCGTCTTTTGTGTGTGACTACTCGCGAAGGCTCGCCCGGAGCCTCGCCCTGGTGGTCGCGGCCATGTCGTTTGCCGCGGGCTGTGCCTTGTTTCGGCCGGCCGGCGTCGAGATGAGCACGCAGGCCGTGCCCCCGCCGACGGCGGGCGGGCGGATTCACGCCGTTCTCGTCAACGGCGGCGGCCGGCGCGCGCAGAACTACCTCTCGCACCGCACGCATCTCGAGAAGGTGCTGGCACTGCTGCGCATAGCCGGCGTGCCCGAGTCACAGATCGCGGTCTTTGCGAGCGACGGCCGGGCACCGGCGCCGGATCTGGCGACCCGGCGCAGCGCCTCCGAGACGGCCGAGCGCCTGCTCGGTGGCACGGCCTTTCACGGCCGCCTCGTGCAGCCGACCGAGTACGTCAATACCGAGTTAGCCGGCGTGGAGATGCGCCCGGCGACGCCCGCAGCCCTCGACCGCTGGATGGCGACCGAGGGCGCGAAGCTTGGCCCCGGAGACGTGCTCTTCCTCTACGTCACCGACCACGGCACCCGGGGCAAGGAGGGCGCGCGCCACAACGCGATCACGCTCTGGGGCCGCGACCATTCACTCACGGTCGATCAGCTCGAAGCGTGGCTTGCCCGGCTGCCTTCGGGCGTGCGGGTGGTGACCTTGATGTCGCAGTGCTTCTCGGGAGCCTTCGCCCGGCTCGCCGCTCCCGAGGGTGGCCTCCCCGACGGCCGGGTCTGCGGTTATTTTGCATCGACCGAGTCGCGCCCGGCCTACGGCTGCTACCCCGAGGCGCGGGGCGCCGACGACATCGGCCACTCGGTGCGGATGCTCGAGGCCACGGCGACGCGTGGCTGGCTGGCCGACGGACACCGCCACGCGCTCGCGGCCGACTTCACGCCCGATGTTCCCTTGCGCAGCTCCGACGTGCAGCTCGAACTACTGCTGCGGCGCGCGGCGGCGCGCGAGAGCCGCCCCTTCGAGACGCTGACGGATGAAATGCTGGTCGAGGCCTTCGCGCTGCCCGGGCGCTACGAGCCCGAGATCCGCCAGCTCGATCGGATCGCGGCGGCTTTCGGTTTCGCCGGCACGCGTTCGCTCGCCGATACGAGCCAGCGCCTGCAGCAGATCTCCCGCATCGCCGATCCGCTGGCGCAGTGGAGCGATGCCTGGACCGCCGCCCGCGGCGATCTTGCGCGGGCCAACGTCGGTCGCTTCCTCGACGCCCGGCCGAGCTGGCGAGATCGGCTCGACCCACGCGAGCTCGACGCACGGGACGTGGCCGCGCGTGTCAAGACTGGAGAGCAGCTCGTGGCCGAACTCGCGACCTGGACTGCAGCGGACGCTGGCCAGACCGACGCGCGGCTCGAACTGCTCACCGAGCGCTCCGACGAATGCGACGCGTTGGCCTATCGCATGGAGGTGCGGGAAGCTGCGCTCGAGCGCTTGCGCGCGCAACTGATCCGGCTCGCCGGCCTGCGCTGGCTAGACAGTCGCGCCGGCCGCGACGAACAGGAAGCCTTTACGGCACTTTTTGCTTGTGAGGATCTGGTCCTGCCCGTGCAGGAGGGGGAGCCGCCCGCGGCCCGCGACGCGCTGCCGAGCTGGGACGACGACCTCGATCGGGCGCGGGTGGTGCTGCCGGCGTGGATGGGCATCCAGTTCGAGCCGGCCAAGCCCGAGCTGCGCCGCCAGCTCGGGCTTGACGCCGGGGCGGTGTCGGTGCGCTGGGTCTATCCTGATTCGCCGGCGGCGCGTGCCGGGTTGGTTCCCGGCGACATCATCGTCGGGCCGCCAGGCGCACCCTTCACCGAGCCCGCGCAGATCCGCGAATGGGTCATGCTGCGCGAGATCGGACGGGAGGTTGCGATCGAGATCCTCCACAACCAGGTCCGAGGCGTGCGGACGTTGCTGCCCGGCGAGCATCCCGGTCGCTTCCCGGATCTGCCGCGTGCGCCGCGACCCGGCATGCAGGCGCCCGCACTCGCGGCCGACGCGCAGCGCGGCAGCCTGCCCGCGACTCTTGCCGATGGTCGTCGGCGGCTGCTCTTCTTCTGGGCGACGTGGTGCGTGCCCTGCAAGGCGGCACTCCCGGAAATGCTCGAGTGGGCGGGAGAGAGCGATGTCGAGGTCATCGCGCTCACCGACGAACCCGCCGACCGTGTCGCCGCTTTCCTTGAATCATGGGAGGACGCTTTCCCCGAGACTGTCGCGCGCGACCGCGGCCGCACGACATTTTTGAGCTACGGGGTGAGTGGCACGCCGACCTTCGTGCTGATCGGTGGCGACGGGCGGGTCCTGGCCGTGCAAACGGGGTACCGGGCGGGGAAGGGCCTCGACCTCCCCGATTGACCGGCGAAAGCTGCCGGGGTTGCGTCTTTACCGGGTGGCGCGGCTCGGTTAGGGGAGCGCTTCCGGCTCCGCCACCACGGCGGCCCCCACTCGGAGAAGAGATGATGCGCAAGCAAGTTCCCTTCGCTCTCGGTCTGTCGATTCTGTTGGCGGCCACGGCCACTCCCGCGTTCGCCGGCACGATCCGGGTCGATGCCACGGTCGATTCACCCGACGCGAATCCCGGCGATGGCACCTGCCTGGCCAAGGCCGGGGGCTGCACGCTGCGCGCCGCGATTCAGGAGGCCAGCGCTGCTGACGATGCCAGCACGATCCAGCTTCCCGGCGGCAACTACCCCCTGCACGCGCCCGACGAGGGCGAGTACGCAGCCGGCGGCGTCCTCTTTCTTGCCGGCGAGATCACCGTCTCGGGCGAGGACAGCGATCTGGTCGTGATCGACGGCGGCGGCAAGGCGAGGATTCTCGAGATCAGCAAGGGCGCCACGGTTTCGATCTCCGGCGTGACTCTGCGCAACGCCTTCGGTGAAGGCGAGACCGGCGCGGCGATCACCAACCGTGGCACGTTGACCCTCGATGGCGCCGTCCTGCGCGACAACCGGGCGAAGACCGATCCGCTCGTGCCGGCCGGCCGGGGTGCGGCGTTGCTGAATCTCGGCACGGCGACCGTGCGCGACGCGACCTTCGAGGGCAACAGGTCTGACGGTCGCGGCGGGGCGGTCTACACTGCGGAGGGTGCTGCCCTCGACGTGCTCGGTACGAGCTTCACGGCAAATACCTCGCTGACAGACTCCGGCGGGGCGCTCGCCAGCGCCGGCACGACTCGATTGACGCTGGTTTCGTTTGTGAAGAACAAGGCCGAGAACGGCGGTGCGATCGACGTGGTCGGTGGCACGCTCTCGCTGAAGGACGTCTCCTGCGTCGACAACACGAGCGATGTCGGCGGGGGCGCGATCCGCTCGGCGGGCGAGTTGCTGGCGGTCAATGTCACGCTCTCGGGCAACGTCGCCGGCGTGTCGGGCGGCGGCATCTGGACGACCGGCACTGGCCACAGCACGCTCAACAACGTCACGATTGCGAATAACCGCGCCGGCACGGCCGACGGCCGCAAGGGCAGCGGCGGCGGCATCGCCAGCGATCCCGGGGCGACCACCACGATCGGCAACTCGATCATCGCCGCCAACGCGAGCGGCACCGGCAAGGGCCCCGACTGTGCCGGTCGGCTCGACTCGCGCGGCTACGATCTGCTGCAAGATCCGGCAGGCTGCGCGCTCGTCGGTGACAAGACAGGGAATGTGATCGGGCAAGAGGCCCGGCTCGCCGCTCTCGATGCCGCCAGCAGTCCGACCGCGGTCGTGCCACTGGACGCGGGCAGCCCCGCGATCGACGCCGGCAACCCGGCCCGGCCGACCGGCGACGACGGCAGCTGTGCCCCGGTGGATCAGCGCGGTGTCACGCGCCCGCAGGCCGCGGCGGGCCCCGAAGCCCGCTGTGATATCGGGGCCTTCGAGGTGAAGCCGGCGTCCTGAACGGGAGGCGGATGAAAGCCGCCCACGACCACCGTTCCGCTCCCCGGCGCGACCTGCACGATCATCTCGGGGCGGCTAGGACCTTCTGTCGGCTGTTCGCCACTCCGAGGGCGTCAGTCCGGTCCAGCGCTTCATGGCACGGACCAGCGCGCGTGTGCTCGAGAGGCCTACGGCCTTGGAGGTCTGCTTGAGCGATGGGTCACCGGCCAGCAGTTCAAGCGCAGCGTCGCGCCGCGTCTCGTCAAGCACTGCGCTGAAGCTCGTCCCCTCGGCTCCCAGCCGTCGCTGCAGCGTCCGCACGCTCAGGTGGAGGTCGGGCGCCACCTCCTCCACGCCGTGCACGCCCGACCTGAGCCGTTGCCGCAGCCGCACCCGCACCTCCGCCCTCAGGCTCCGCTCTGCGAGCTGTTGTTCCTGCGCCGCAGCTTCCACCTCCAAGGCGTGCAAGAGCCCCGGGCTGTAGTGCGGGGAAGTAGCGTCCATCACGGTAGCGGGCACGACGAGCGCGTTCTCCGGTTGCGTGAAGCCGACCGAGCAGCCGAACACCCGTTCGTGCTCTCTGGGGCCGCTTGCCGGGGCCGTGCGTTCGAGCCGAACGCCGGTCAGGTGCCAGGCCCCAGGAGGCAGCACGAAGGTGGCGAAGCGCACCAGCACCACCGCCATGAAGTCAATCTCGTGCGGCGTCACCGGCAGATCGCCGCCTACGCGCGCGAGTTGGATCTCGATCAGGTCGCGGTGCTCCTTGAGCGTCACGACGGTCTCGTGCGCCAGCAGCCGCTGATGGGCCAGCGCAAGCCGGAAGCCTTCGCGCAGCGTGCGGCTGCTCATCAGGAGATGCGCGACGAGGTTGTTGGCGGATACAGGCGAGCGCTCGGCGGCGTGCAGCCCAAGGCACTCGTCGTCGGAGGCCTGCGCGGCCGCTCGCCAAAGGAGGCCCGACTGGTCGCGGGGCACTCGCGCGGCGGCGTCATTGAGCTGGGTGTAGACGAGCCCGGACCGCATGCAGAGGGCGCGGACGTCGAGCCCACACTGCTCGAGGCCGCGCAGCACGATCTGGGTCCACGCGCCGGAGATGGTGAGGTCCTTCCGCATGACCAAGCCCACGGGCGCAACCCGTCGCGGGCATGTTCACAGCCTCCCCGCCGGTGGGCAAGCCATTTGGCGCCCGAGGTCCCGAGGATTGGCACGCACGGTCCGCGGAGCCGGGGTATTCGCAACCACTGGAGGTGGACACATAGTGGCCATGAAGATCCCGAAGAGTGGTTGGCGGTGGCAGCGCGAGGCGCTGCGGTTCACGGCAGCGTTGATCCTTATGCTCGCGTTCGGAGTCGGCGGTGCGTACGCCGGCCGCGATCCGCTCAGGGCCTGCTTCTGGGTGGGCCCCATCTCGACCGCGCAGCCGGACGCGGTGCCCGACTTCGACGGGCGCGCCTTCAACTTCCCCGAGGAGGCGGCGACCTACTGGTTCGCGCGCTTTTCCGTCCCCGCCGGTGCGCGGCTGGTGCTCAAGGGCCGGTACGCGCGCGCCCGTTACCAGTCGCTCAACGCCTACGATCCGGCCGGCGGCGGTTCCATCGACAGCCTGCCCGACTACCTCATCGAGCCGGACGGAGGGGCGGCAAATCCCTTCGTTGCGGGGAACGTACGCAAACGCGGGGGATACCGGGTCGAGATCGTTGACCAGGTGAGGCCCGTCGACTCAGCTCTGCGTGCGCCGAACACCCTCTACGCGAGCACCGGAGCGTCCCGGCCGCGCGAGATTCTCTACCGAGTCTACGTGCCGGACGCGGGGCGCGACCTCGCCGGAGACAGCGGTCTGCCGAAGCCGATCCTCGTCATGGCCGACGGCAGCAGGCTCCGCGGCGAGGCGCTGTGCAATGCCATCAACGATGCCGACCGCACGGTACCCCTGCAGCCGCTTCCGGCGGTGCTCTGGCAGGCGTTCGCCAACATGGCGGGTGGCGACCCGGCCACCCATCCGGCCTTCGAGCCGCCGCTCTGGGAGCGTTTCTTCAGTCTGGCCTTTGCTGCCACTGATTTTTGGCTTGGTACGCCCCTCGAGCCGAACCGTGCGAACGCGAGCTACGCCGAAACAGGTGGCTTGTATGCCAATCTCGATATTCGCTACGTATACGCGCATCTGAGCCGCCGCTACGGGCCCGTGTTGGTCCTGCGCGGCAAGCTCCCAACGTACCCGACGACCGAGAACGGCCAACCGGTCATGGGCACGGGCCAGCTCCGCTACTGGTCGATCTGCCAGATCGAGTCACGTGTGACCCTACGCACGGTGGATTGCCTCGCCGATCACCAGGTGACGATCGATGCGGAGCGAAACGACACGATCGTCGTCAGTCGCCCCGAGGATCGGCCCGCCAACGCGCAGCCCGAGTGCGGTGTCACGTGGCTCGACTGGGGCCCGAACGGCGACGCCGCAGGGCGGCCTGACTACGGCCTCATCGTGATCCGCAACATGCTGCCGGCACCCGACTTCGCCGAGGCTGCGCAGAACGTCACCATGCCGGGCATCGAGCGGGACGTGATGGGGCCGTATCTGCCGACGGCTTCCTACACGACCACGACGGACTTCGATGCGCTGGGCTGTGGCGGCTGAACGCGTTGTCTGCATCCGGGGCCCGCAGATTGGAATTATGATTGTCGTGCTCGGCGAGGATCTGACCGTTGCCGCTCAAGTTCGTTGGCGGTGACTACAGCAGCGGGAAGCTCATGTTGGACGGTGAAGCCCGGACCGCCGACAACTTCCCAGCTTGGGGCGAATTGCACCCTGCCTGCTAGCGACGGGATGAGGCGAGGTCGGGCGCGGCGAGATCGAAGCGCAGGCCGTCGTCGGCCATCGTCTCGGCGACGTCGCCACGGCGATGGCGCATCTCGCGCCCGAGATGGGTGAGGAGCACGTTGCCGCAGTCGAAGCGGTGGCGGTTGGCCTCGATCTCAACGTAGCGAATGTGCTTGGGCACGACCGTTTCGAACGTCGTGCACTCGCAGAGCAGAAGATCCGCCCCGGCGGCCGCGCGCAGGAGATCGTCCGTCCACGGCGTATCGCCGGTGTAGACGAGCGCGCGGCCCGCGGTGCGCAGGCGATGGCCGAGTGAGATGGCGTCGTCCATGTGCGGCACGCGGAACGCTTCCACCGCGACGTCCGCGATTTCGGTCGATCTGCCGTCCTCGAGTTCGACCCACTCGACCGGGAAGGGGAGTTCCCGGCCCTCTCGTTCCGCATAGAGCGCGACAAAGAGATTCTCCACGCGTCGCCGGGTGGTCGGTGGGCCGACGATCGAAAGCGTCCGCGACCGAGGCGTGTCGTAGATCGCGTCGAGCAAGAGGAAGGGCACGCCTCCGAAGTGGTCGCCGTGGAGATGGCTCAACACGATGCCGTCGATGGTCGCTGGATCGATCTGCCGGGCCTTGAGTGCGGTGAGAATGCCCGGGCCGGCGTCGATCAGGATGCGGCTCGCGGCGCTTTCGAGCAGGTAGCCCGCGCAGTGGCGCCCCGCGCTGCCGAAGGAATCGCTCGTGCCGAGGCATGTCAGGCACGCCATGGGGGATTTCAATCACAGCCACGCAGGCGGCGAAAGCCATTTGCCTCGGTCGGTGGATGGCCGCCCGGCTGCCTCCGGCAGGTCCAGGGAACGGAGACGCGGCCTCCGCAGGATGGGGTTTACCCCGATGTGCCCCCGGGTCAGTTCTGAAATCACGGGGGGAGCCCGAGCGTGGGCGTGCGTCACGCCATGGCGTGGGGTCGCGCCCGCGCCGCGGGCCGACCGTCGAGGAGTTGGCGCTCGACACGTTCCGGACACGCGCTCGCCAGCGCATGCCCGACGTCGCGTTTCCCCGAACCACGTAATTCCGAGCACGACACGCTGGCATCTCCATTGCGATCTCTACCGGCCCGGAGGTGGGTATGGGGTTGTGGTGGTTGAGGCGGAGCGGAACTCGCCCGGTGTGTGGAGCGCGCGCTCTCGGGAGTCTGCTCTACGGGTTTCTCGCGATGTTTGTAGGCTCGCCAGCGGAGGCGACGACCTGGGTCGTGCCTGAACCCCAGGCGCTGGCGAGCAGTGCGGATGCGGTCGTGCTCGCGACGGTCGAGCAAGTACAGAGCGTGGCCCAGCCCGACGGCTCGCGGATCGACACCGAGATCACGCTGGTCGTGCACGACGGGCTCAAGGGCGCGGTCGCGGGTGATCGCATCGTCCTGCGCGAGGTCGGCGGCCACGTCGGCACCGATCAGCAGTGGATGTTCGGCTCGCCCGAATACCGCGTCGGCGAGACGGCGCTGGTCCACGTCAAGCGCGACGAAGCGGGCCGCCTCCACACCCATCAGATGGCGCTCGGCAAACTCGAGGCTGAGGTCGAGTCGAACGGTCGCGTCTGGTTGCAGCGCGAACGGCGCGGCCGCGGCACCGAGCGTCTTTCGCTGGACAGCTTTGTCGCCGGCTTGCCGGGAGGGCGCGAGATGCGGACCCACTGGCGCCCGCGTGGTGGAACGGCTGCACTGGCGCGTCTCGAGTCGGCGGGCGCGCCGCTCGCCGGTCGCGCGCAGGCCGTGCGCGAGTTTCGCATGATGTCGCCCGAGTCCCGCTGGTTCGACGGGCCGCTCTCGGTCTTCGGCGATCTTGCCGCGGACCGCACGCTGGGTGGGGCCGTGTCGCGCCGGGTCGAGCAGGCCATGGTCGCCGCCTGGGACGGCCAGCCGGGGAGCGCGCTCGACGTGCAGCTCGCTGGCAACCGTCAAGGTCCAGGTTTTGTCTGCAATCCGGGTTACGTCACCGTGAGCTGGAACGATCCCGGGGAGCAGGTGGGCGATCCGGTGAGCTGCGGCGGGGGCGCGATCGCCGTGGGCGGCTTCTGCTCGAGTGGCTCGAACTACGGTGGCACGGGCTACCAGCGCATCACCAGCGGCGCGATCGTGGTCAACGACGGCTGGGATTCGTGCTGGTTCTGGAACGAGAAGAACCTCGAGGAGGTTCTGACCCACGAGCTCGGTCACACGCTCGGCCTGGCCCACTCGTGGGAAGCCGGCATGGGCAGCATCAACGACTCTTTCATCACCGGCGCGACGATGTACTGGATGGCGCATTTCGACGGGCGCGGCGCCCGCCTTGCTGACTACGACCAGGGTGCTTTGGCGTGGCTCTATCCCGGCGACACGGCGCCCGCGCCGACCCCGACGCCGAGCCCGCGGCCCACCGCGACGCCGCGGCCTACAGCGACACCGAGGCCCACCCCCGCGGTCAAGCCAACGCCGGCACCTGCCCCGGTGCAGGATGCGGACATCGACGGCGTGGGCGACAGCGACGACAATTGTCCCGCCAATTACAACTCGGCCCAGAGCGACGCCGACGACGACGGCGTGGGCGATGTCTGTGACTCGTGCGCCGCACTGCCCAACGCGCAGTCGCTGGGGTGCGGCGCGCTCGAGGGATACACCCGTGTCGCTGTCCGCAAGACGGGCAAGGTCCTGCTCGACCTGCGCATGCGCTTCCCCGGAGGGATCGAGATGCGTTCGGCCTCCGAGGTCGGGGTGGTGATCGAAAGCGAGCGCGCGACCTGGACGCTCGCTGCCAGCGACAGTGCACTGCGGATCAACGGAGCCGGCACTGTGGCGCGTCTCGGCACCGCCCGTAGCGGGCTCTCGTTGCACGCCACGGGCGGCGACAGCGTTGCGCTGAGCCTCCACTCGAACGACCCGGCGGCAAGGAAGCTGGCCGGTGCCAGCAGTCTTGTCATTGACCTGAACCTGGGCACGCAGCGCGCAGCAGCGCGGCTCCAGTGCCAGACCACCTGGCCCGAAGGTCGCCAGGTCACACGCTGCGAGACCGACTGAACCCGACGTGGCGAGGGACGGGGCCGGCGCTTGGTCCAGCCCTCGCTTGTGTGGCGCCATCGGGGCGCTGACGGATCGCCCGCCGGGTTCCCCCTCCCGGCGGGCGATTTCATTTCGTGACGGTCCCGGGCGCTCGCCAAGGCCTACGGCGGATCCGCGCTCTCCGCGGCACACGTCGGGCGCGGGCATCAGGAGCCGTAGTTCCTGTCTTCACCAACTACAGTTCCTGAAGGAGATCCGGACAAGTCCGCGAACCGACCGCAAAAGGAGGATTTGGCGGCATGTGGGGTCCGCTACGCGCCTCGCTCGTTCCCTGGAACTCGCTCTTGTGGGGGCACCGGGCAGGGGCCGACGAGGTGTTGCCCCCCGGGGAGGCTTCCCGGTCTATGCCACTTGTCCTGTGAGCCACGGTCGGAAAGCCCTTCCGGTGAAAGAAATGGGCTTGCGCACGCTTGCGCTTCTCGGGTACTTTTCCCGCTCGCCCGTCACCCGGCGGGGAGACGAAACTAGTCCAGAAGACCCGTGGGTATACCCGAAAGCGAGGACATCCGATGATTCGACGAGTTGCGATAAGTGTCGCGGGAGTGGCGCTCCTATGCGCTGCCAGCGCGTACGCCGACGAGGCTGGCTGTATTTCGGCGCGCTACATGGCCGCCGGCAAGTATGCGAGCTGCGAGGCCAAGGCGGCGGCGAAAGGGTTCGCAGATAGCGCGTTCGTGAAGTGCCGCGAGAAGTACGCCGACGCGTGGACCAAGCTCGGGGCGAAGTACCCCGGCACCTCGTGCGAGGGCCCGCGCTTCGTGGACAACGGGGACGAAACGATCACCGACAACCTCACGCAGCTTGTATGGGAGAAAAAGGTGCCTGGCCTCAATAGTGGGCAGGACAACCTGAATCCTCACGACGTGGACAACCTCTATTCCTGGACTGCAGGTTCCACGAACGCTGACGGTGCGGCGTTTACGGATTTCGTGGACGACCTGAACTCGGCGGGCTTTGCGGCATCGCACGACTGGCGGTTGCCCACGCTCTTCGAATTGCAAACGCTTCTCCCGGCAGGGATCTGCGAATCCAGTCCTTGCATCGTTGATCCGCTCTTGTCGGTTACGAAGACGAGCGCCTACTGGTCGGTCTCGTCCGCCCAGGGCGCTCCGACGAGGGCGTGGGCGGTGCCTACCGGCTTCAGCATCACGGACAACTTCCGCAAGACGGAGGCCCTCTACGTTCGTGCTGTTCGTGGCGGCTTTTGACCTCGTAGGGATAAGAAATCAGCGCACAGTCGCGTCGTGACGTGAGCGAAAAAAGCCTTCCCCCGTGGGGTCCTGGTAGTCACCCGACTAGAGGACCCCACGCGGAAGGGCCACGAGCCGTGCGACTCCAGATCGCCGATCCTGCGCGCACCTATCCGCGCTCTCCCTATATTCTCGTTTCCGGACCCGCGGCTTGGCTTCGTTCGCCCTGTCAGGCCGCCAGGTCTGTGAGATCTTCGCTCTCCACGGCTTCTCGGAAGAGCGTCGGCGCAGCAGCCATGTCGTGATGCAGCAGGCGGCGGCGGGCTCGACGACCACGCCTCCCGTCCCGGATCACGACGAACTTCGTATCGGGGCATTGCTCTCCATCCTCCGGCAGTCCGGGGTCTCGAGATCGGCGTTCGAGGTGTGATGCGTCGTGACCGCGGAGAGCCTGTGTTTGAGGCCCAGCCACAACACGCGTCGCAGGGGGGCAGTTGCCCCGAAGCAAACCGCGCTGTCTTCGCGAAATTGAAACGTTACGGGGCCAGCTCGATTCCCCGTGCCGCGGATGCTGCCACAGGCGGTGTCGGGATGGGTGCTGCTGGTGCGAGCGCGGGAGCGCGCAGCTGGCCCTGCGCAGCACTCGGCGGGGCTGCCGAAGGTACGGCCTGCGGTCGCAAGCGGGGAGGCGCGAGCGGCGGCTGTCCAGCGAGCGATTCGAAGCGCTGGGCGAGGCCGACGAAACGCGATTCGAGCCGGCCCAGCGCGTCGTTGGCCTCGGTCAGGCGGGCACGCAGCCACTCGCGCTCGTGCTGGCCTTCGCGCAGACCGGCTTCGAGCTCACGCACGCGCGGGCTCGCCGAGACGAAGTAGTCGCTGCCGTGGCCGACCACGAGGAAGGCCCCCATGCCAGCGGCACCGAGAATCACGCCAAGCAAAAAACCGATCACGAATCGCGTCATGGTCTCTCCTCCGGCTCCGCCGTGTTGGTCACGGGCGGGATCTGCGCGCGATCGAGGAGCAGCACGAGGTGCGGCTCCCCTGTGGTGGTGAAGCCGGCGCGCTGCGCTACCGCGCCGGCTCGGGTGGGGAGGCCGGGGGCCTCCAGGGCAACGCAACCGCGCCGCCCCGCGCGCCATGCGGCGCAGGCCAGCAGCTCCTCCAGCAGCGCGTCGGCAAGCTGTGGCGGCTCGGCCGGGGCGGGGAGATTTCGGTCTGCGGTATCCGCAGATCCCTCATCCCTGCGGCCTGTGGGGGCGAGAGCTGCCAGCGTGTCGATCGTCCCGACGAGGCCGCCATGGCGCAGGCTGCGCCGGTAGCCGACCGCCACCACGCCGGTGAGGGTCTCGGAGCCGTCGTCGGCGAGCTGCACGTAGACGTCGGTCGCGAGGCTCGCGAGCAGGCGGCGCAGCGCACGCACCCGCGCCGCGGGCGGGGCCACCACCACCGGCAGCAGGGCCGCGATGTCGGTGCGCCGTGCACGGCGTACACCGGACGGTCGTCGTGGCGACAGATGCCCGCTCATGCGAGCGCCTCCGCTAGCACAGGCCTGCCGCCGATGTCCCCTAGCGCTCGAATGAGCGCCATCGTGCCACACACGATCACCTCAGAGAACTTTTCATTCCCGGATCTACTTCGATCTCGATTGCCGAGCGGGATAGGTGCGTGTCTCGACAGACGGGCACTGCGCTCTCCGACCAGAGGTCGCCCGGCTTGCCCGCGCGATGCCGAGCGCTGCCGCGCGACCGCTCGAGGCCCGGCGGGGCCACGGGCACTCAGGGAGACGCTCGGTCCCGGTGGAGATCGGTCGCCGCGTTCGGAGAAGGTGCGGGCCGTATTGAGCAGTTTGTCCGTGGCCGCGAAGGTGGACTCGAACCAAACGCCGTCGACCACCTGGAGATGGACCCGTGTCGGCGTATCGAGCAGGGCGCCCTTGCCCTGCATCTGGAGATTGGCCGTGCCACCGCGGTCGGGTTTGAGCTGGATCGCGGTGATCCCATCCTGGGGAACGTCAAGCTAGCGACAGGTCAGCAGCGCTGCGTTGCCCATGCACGAGGGCCGCGGGTTTCCCGGAACGCCCCATGTCACCGCCGCGCACTCGCTGGGACCGCCGGCCACGATGGAGGTGCGCACCGCCGCGTCGGCGGCAGGCAGTGCGGCCGTACCGCCCTTTCCCTTGACGACGAAGCTCAGAGTGCCGTCCATCTTGCTGGAACGGTCCTTGACGACGACCCTGGTGATACCGGCCACCGCGCCGGTGGCATCGAGGTAGGTCCAGGCCGTGCCCGAAGCGTTGCTCTTCCATGATGCGCCGCCCGGGATCAGCGCGTCGATGCCGCCGGCGCCGCTCACCGCGTCGACGACGAGGTGGACGCCGTTGACCGCAGGATTCACCGCCGTCCACGGTTTGGGGATCACAGCCTCACCCGCGAAGGTGAGCGAGAACTCGTCGGCGCGCATCGTCATCTTGGCGCGCGTGAGCGTGATTCCACTGTTGCAAAGGGGTGGGTTTACGCACTGGCAACCGGTGCATACCTGTACGCCGCCGCAGTCGCCGTCGCTCTCGCACTGCTCGCCGCCGCATACCAGAGCATCCCCGCAGACCGGATCGGCCGCGGCGCAGATGCAGCCGAGGCAGGCTGTGCACGGATCGGCGCAGATCGAAAGCCCGGGCTCGCCACAGATTTCGCCCGCGTCGATGTTGCCGTCGTCGCAGTTCGCGAGCTGCGCCTCGTAGGCACCGATGTCGAAGCCGCCGCCGACCGGACGCACGCCTCCTTCGACATCGTTGCCGGGCGCATCGGTGGCCGTGCCAGAGTCGATCGCCGGCGATGTCGAGAGCAAGTGGAAATCGCTGGCAGGAGCAACGAAGTGGTCGGCCGGCGTGGCCGTGAACGAGTGCGCGTCGTAGCCGAGGCCCTGCCACGCGGCCAGCGGCATGATTGTGGAGTCGCGGTCGTCGCTCATGCGATCCATCAACGAGTTGTGGTCCGATTCGAAGCCGCCCAGGCTCGACGAGTCGATCGTGATGACACCTCGCGAGGGGTGGCTGTTGTACAGGATATTGCTGAAGAGACGATTGCCGGTCGATCCGGTGTTGATATTGACGCACCAGCGCGCGTCGGGTGCATTGATGATGGTATTGTTTATTATAAGATTGTCGGTCGAGCCGGTGGCGCCGTTGATGCGATAGAGGCTGATCCCGCTGGCGTGGTTGTCGTACAGCAGGTTGTTGCGCACCATGCTGCCCGTCACGCCGTCCATGTTGATGCCGGAGCCGCCAGCCACGCCGTTGCCGTGAATGACGTTGGCTTCGACCAGCGCATCGGAGATCAGCCCGTCGCCTCCCAGGGAATGGTCACCGTTCATGTGGATGCCGGCGAGATGGTTGTCGTGCACGTGATTGCGGCGGATCACGGGACGGTCGCCGCTATTGGAGGTGTAGATGCCGTGCTCGGCCATCGAGCCATAGGTTTCGTTGTCCTCGATCAGCACGTCGTCGACGAAGCCGGTGAAGATGCCCCAGCGCCCGTTGGCGCCGGCGGTGCAACGCCGCACGGTGATGTGATCAGAAACGGCAGCGCGGATGCCGGCCCGCGTACGGCCGCTGGAAATGAAGCCGTCAATAGTGATGTAGGCGGCGTTCTCGATGTTGATGCCATCGGGTGTCGAGGCGTTGTCGGAGGTAATCGCGACCGCGCTGCCTTCGGCGATGAAGGTGATCGGTTGGGCGGCGGTGGCCACCGTACGGATGTCGAAACCGCGGTAATTTCCGTCGGCGACGTGGACGGTGTCGCCTGCCGTGACGGTGTCGGCGGCGAATTGCAGCGTGGCCCAGCCGCTGCCCGGGGTCAGGCCGTCGGCGGCGTCATCGCCAGCCGCAGAAACGTAGTAATCGACGGCACCGGCTGTCACGGATCGTGTCAGCACCAGGAGCAATGCTGCCGAGATCGACATGGCCCAACGGGTCTCTGCTGAACGAATCATCGCAAAACGGCCGTCGTCAGGGCGCCGGTGTGGGCGCCGCCCGTGGGCAACCGCGGGCGTGGTAGCGGCGCCGGCTCATCACTGCGGCTAGGGCAAGCGTGGCCAAGGCCCAGGGGAGGGTTCGCCGGGGCGCCAGGCAAGCGCAATGGGGGCGGTGCTCGGCTCTGAACCTGTGGTCTTTGGAAGTCGTCCCCATCTGAGCCTCCCGAGGGGTGACAAGGCCGAGGCCTGCTCCGGTTCGCCCGGTGGGGCCGCAACCTCCTGTTGCCTCCCTGTCTTCCCCCAGGAAGTGTTCATTCCGAGTGAACATTGTTCACTTCCGATGAACACTCACTAGAATCGCGAAGATTCCCGTCCCCGTGCGGCGGCGATCCGGCGAGTTCCCGCGCCCGTCTTCCCCAAGGGGCTCCTGCGGTACCCGGTGACCGGTCGGCCGCGGGCGGCCAGACCATGGGCTGGCCGCCGTTGACTCAGAGGGGGCCCGGGCCTTATCGTGGACAACCGGATGTCGAAACAGGAGAAGCCGAGCGGTCCGCCCAAGATCACGATCATTCCTGGGCGGGGAGTCTCCCAGACGATCAACTACCTGCTCGAGGACCGTGACGATCTCGAGTGGCTGGTGGCGGTCGGCCGCAACAAGAACGGCGAGATCTTTTTCTACGACACCGGTGGCGACATCGTCGAGGATCTCGGCACCTTGGACTACCTGAAGCAGCGCATCATCCGCGCCCATTTCGGCGAAGAAGGCGACTGATCTGCGGCGGGCCTTGGGGCCCGGCCGTCCGGCCCGCGCCGCACCATCGCCCCTCCGGGGGCACCCAGCTTTGGCCAGGCGCCCCGCGTCTCGAGTGGAAGGCTTCAGTCGACCAGGCTGCCCGGCGTGTCGAGGAAAGCCCGCGACGCCGAGGGCACGTAGTAGGAGCCGAGCAGGATGAACATCTCATCCTCGGTCGTGACGCCGCCGGTCACCGTGCAAGCGTCGCAGACGCCGTCACCCGCCTCCGGTGCCGAGTCGCAGAAGGCGTGGTTGCCGGCGCAGACCTGACCCTTCTGCGGGCCGGCCAGGCAGCGGGTCGAACCCAAGGAGCACGGGCCGCCCGGCGCCAGCGGCGGCGGCGACGGCGAGGTTGAATAGCGCTTGACCTCGGCCGGATCATCGGCGCCGTTGTCGTAGGTCGAGCAGTAGAGGAAACGACGGCTCTTGCTGCCGGAGGTGTCGAAGGCGACTGGCGGATCGAAGTAGAGCTGCACAGGATCGTTATACTCGGTGCTCACGTACGCCGGCGCATCGCTGCGCGCCACGCAGGTGCTGCCCGGCGTGCAATTCTCATTGGGCGGCAGCCAGATCCGGAAGAGTTCGCCGAAACGGTGGACGTGCGAGGAGATCTCGAACAGCCGCGCGAATTGTGGAATCGTGTAGGTGCCGCAGTACGTGCGCTTCTCGAAGGGCGGCACGCTCTGGATGAAGATGTGGTCGGCATCGAAGATCGTGCTCACGAGATTGTCGTCGGTGGCGCCCGCAAAGGAGTAGTTCTGCCACTGTTCGATCGTCGTGTCGTAGTCGGTCAGGTTGAAGGCGTGGGAGTTCCACACCACATAACCCTTGATCGGGATGATGCCGGCCACCGGATCGGGGTAGTTGAAGCTCGAGAGGGCTTCCTGCGAGCCGCCGACGCGCGGGCTGGTCGCAGTGCCGCCGCCAGTCGGATTGAAGCCCATGTCGGGTGGGCCGAAGCCGAGGCAGGCGACCGCCGTCTCGACCGCGCTGGTACAGCCGGCGCGTGCGCCGCAGTTGCCGCCGCCCGCGCCGAGCGCCACATTGGGCCGCGTCGGGTCGCAGCTCTCTCCAGCGTGGTCGCCGCCCTTGCAGGTCCAGCCGCCCCAGCCCGAGTTCGTCCAGTCATAAGCCCCGACGTAGGCGTTGATCAGGCTGTGGTGGGACTGGGGATCCTGCGCGAGCACACTCTGGTCCCACTTGACGCAGGTCTTGAGCGGTCCGCCCATGGCGTTGGGGCACGGCACCTGAGCCGATGCCGGGACCACGCCGGGGGCGGAGAAATCGTAGTACGTCGCGTAGCAGATTTCGTCCTCGCTGTTGGCGGGCAAATCCCACGGGGGCGCGTACCACTGCACGCCTTCCCCTGCGGCGGGAGGGGCGAGCGGCTGCATCTTGTTCGGTTGGGGCGCCGGCAGGCAGGTGCCGAGCAACTCCTCGGTGCCGAGCACGGTACCGGTCTCGGGCGCGCCCGCGCGGATCCAGAGCCGGAGTGCGGCGAGGTGGTCGACGCTGATCGCCGGCAGGCCACCGGCGGGCATCGGCGAGCCGGCCGACACCGGGGTCGAGAGCGTCAATCCGGCAATCTTTTCGTAGAGGAAGGAGAGTGCCTCGTCGCCCGGTTCGACGCGATCGAGCGAGCTGATCGCCGCATCGACGTTGACCAGGTTCGCCCACGAGCTGCCCGCACTCAGGTTGAGCCCGCCGGCGGGGCCGCTCGAGTCGTGGCAGAAGCCGTTGGTGCAGCCACCATCCTCGAAAATCTTCGCTTGGATGGCCGCGAAGGTGCCGTCGTAGCTCTCCTCGCCGGCGCAGGGGTTCGCGCTGCAGTCGTTCAGGCAGGCGTCGGTCTGGTCGAGGTTGCCGTCGTCGCAATCCTCGCCGAGTTCGAGCACGCCGTTGCCACAGACCTGATCCTCGCAACCCCCGTTGGGGGCGGGGGCGTCCTTGGCGAGGAAGGATCCACCGTCACCGTTCTTCTTGATGTCACCGCCGAACTCAGCGCAGAGGGTCTCATCGGCGACCCGGAACTCGACCCAGACCGAGTCGACCGGCGTCGGCAGCTCCCAGTCGAGGCCGGCGCCCTTGCCCTGGATCTTGAGCATCCCCGCCTTCCACAGCACCTGGGTGATGCCGCCGCGCGTGCCGTCCTTGTCCTTGTACTTCCAGCCCGACGAGCCGACCGGGTTGCCCAGCCCGGACCACAGCGCCGGGTCGAGCGTGATCAGCTCGGTGCGGCCACCGCTCGTGTCCCAGCGCAGCAGGACGCTCGCGCCTTCGGCGGCCGGATCGTGCACCGGGAAGATTTCGGGTTGGCCCGAGGTCTTGAAGCCGAGCTTGTGCTTCGCGGGTTCGTTGCGCGTATCGATCTGGAGTCCGTCGCCGGCGACGGCGTGACTATCGGTGTGGGCCCAAGCCGTTACGGGCGAGAGCAAAGCCGATGCCCCGAGGGCGGCGGTGAGGGACCAGAACGCACGCATAAGAAACCTCCCGAATCTGCAGCCGGTGGCGGGCCCTTTCGTTTTCTCCGTTCGGCCGCACGAGCGCAACCCTCGAAGGTTGTTGGGGCAGGTCGGTCAGGCCTGATCGGTCGATCGGCGAGGCTGAACGACCGGTCGTCACGGCGTTCAGTCGCGCTGGATCGGCGCGCCCGTGACGCGGATGCGGCCGCCTGATTCCTCGATCGGCACGCGGTGCAGGTGACGGCCGCAGGGCGGGCCGGCGACGCACTCGCCGGTGCTCGGGTCGTAGAGCGCGCCATGGGTCGGGCAGAGCAGGAAGTCGCCGTCCTCGGTGAAGAACTGGTGTTCGATCCAGTCGAGCGACATCGCGATGTGGCGGCACTCGTTCACCCACGCGTGCACGCGGCCGTTGTGCCGGTAGGCGAAGCACTCGACCATGCGCTCCCCCCAGATGAGGGGAAACTTGCGTGTGGAGCCCTCTGGGAGCTGGGCCGAATCGAGAACCGGCAGGCCCTGGGCCCCGCTGATCGGCGCGTCCTCTGACATCGACGGCGGCGCTACCCGAGCCCGCGGCAGCGCGCCAGCGCGGGCTCGGCCGGAGGCCAGCTCAGCGCGCGCGGGTCCGGGCGCGAGACTGGGGCGTTGCCGGCGGACAGTGTGGGACCAAAGCTGCGGCGGTGGCGGCCGGAGGCTTGGCATTCGCGCTGGGGTTTGAGAGAAGCAGGCCCCCGCCCGCAGCGGCACGCGCGGGGCCCGGCGTTTCCTGCCGGTTTGGAAGCTGCCGCCAGAGGTGGAGAGGTAGATGAAGTCATCCCTGTACCCATTCCCTGCGCACCGCGGGCGCGTCCCCGCCCCGCGCGCCGACCTGCTCCTGGCTTTCGTGCTGATCGCCGGCCTTGCTCCAATGGCTTCGGCCCAGGTGGCAACCCCGACCGAAGGCGCGGCCTCCGAGTTGCAGCGTGTCGAAGACGAGTCGCCGCCGGTCGGCGGCCTCGATGCCGAGGTTGATTCCGCCGAGGCGCAGGTCGAGGCGGTCGACAAGGAAGGTGCGGCCAAGGCGGGTCTCTCGCCGGCTGCCGCCGGGCGCGTCGAGGAGATCGTCGTGCAGGCTCGCAAGCGCGCCGAGTTGCTCGAGGACACTCCGATCTCGGTCACCGCATTCGACCAGAGTGCCCTGCAAGAGAAGCAGATCGAGAAGCTCGATCAGCTTGAGGGCTTCGTCCCGAACTTGACCATCCAGGACGACCGTACCGGGCGCGACGCGTCGATCCTGATCCGCGGGATCGGTGCCCGGCCCGACGTCTACCTCGACCAGGGTGTCGGGCTCTACGTCGACGGGGTCTATCTCTCGCGTGCCCAGGGATCGGTGCTCGACCTGGTCGACATCGCCTCGATGGAAGTGCTGCGCGGCCCGCAGGGAACCCTCTTCGGCAAGAACACGGTCGGTGGCGCCATCAACGTCATCACCCAGAAGCCCGATTACGACCTCAGCGGGGAGGCCCAGATCCGCTTCGGCAACTACAACACCGCCGAGACGCGGGCCATGCTGAACATCCCGATTGACGCGGGCTGGCTCGAGGACAAGCTCGCCACCCGTCTTGCCTTCGGCTCGGAGAACACCGAGGGCTATACCTCCAACACGTTCCGCAACGAAACCTGGAACGATCAGCAGAACCAGAGCTTTCTCGGCAGCGTGCGTTTCGAGCCGCTCGACACCGTGACCGCTGATCTGATGGGGAGCTGGTCAGCGCAGCGCTCGCACGGCCGTGGCGGCGAGTGCCACTTCGTGCAGGAGTCGATCTACATCAACGTTCCCGGCTCGGTGACGCCGAGCTATTACGATTATTGCAAGGACAAGAAGCGCTCCGCGCCCTTCAACTTCGAGTCTGAACTCGCGGGCATCCAGGAGGTCACGAGCTACGGAACCTGGGGGACAGTTTCCTGGGACACGGGCGATCTCGGACCGCTCGAAGAGACCGAGACCAGGTTGCTCGGCTCGTGGCGTGAACAGCGCTGGGCCGAGCGCGCCGACGTCGATTTGAGTAGCGAGCGTCTCTTTGTCTTTGGCGAGTCCGGGGGGCCGCCCATGATCGACGGCGAGGCGCAGTTCAACGGCCAGCCGGCGCGCGGCCAGCAGGTGAGCGCCGAACTACAGGAGAACTTCAATGCCTGGGATGGCCGGATCGCCGGTGTCGGCGGTGCTTACTTCTTCCAGGAGCTCGTCCGTACCAATGCGGATATTGACGCCTTTCCGCTCTCCGGCATCATCGGCGACGTCAACGGTGCCGGCACCAAGAACAGGATCCACACCGACAACCTCGCCTGGGCGCTCTACGGCCAGACCACGGTCGATGTCACCGAGTGGGCCGCCATCACGGGCGGTATTCGCTACACGCAGGAGCACCGCGAGCTCTCACGCTTCGTGACGAACCTGCGCCTCTGCCAGGACGGCACGGCACCTCCCTGCACGGCTGACAACCCGAACCAGGTGCGTGCCTCCTTCAATGATGTCAAGAAGGACTACAGCGCCTGGACGCCGATGGCGTCGGTCGCCCTGACCATGCCGCAGGATCTGCTCGGTGACGCGCCCATCGAGCACCTCATGGGCTACTTTACCTACGCGCAGGGCTTCAAGGCCGGCGGCATCAATGGCGGCGCCCGCAACAACGATCCCGCCCAGGCCAGCACCTTCGATCCCGAAACTGTCGATTCGTACGAGGTCGGCTTCAAGTCGATCGCGTTCGACCGGATGCTGCGCGGCGGTCTGTCGCTCTTCTACGCCGACTACGCCGAGATGCAGCTCCCGACCGTGGTGGCGCAACCCTGTCCGGCGATCAACCCCGACTGCATCCCGCAGGTTTCCGTGATCACGACCAATGCCGGCGAATCCACCATCAAGGGCATCGAACTCGAGTTGCAGGCCTTCCCGCTCGAGGGGCTCGCGATTGACGGCTCGGTGGGCCTCCTGCAGGCTCGCTACGACACCTACATCGCCGAGAACCTGCTCACCGGCGACCCGCTCGATCGCGCTGGCGAGCGACTGCCCTTCGTCCCGGAGGCGCAGACCCACCTCGGCATCCAGTATTCGCTCCAACTCGATCCGACCGGGCCCGAGTGGATGAAGGGCTGGCTCACGCCGCGGCTCGACTGGAACTACAACGGCTCGGTGGTCAACTACGGCACCGAGATCCCCGGTGGCGAATCGGGCTCGTACAACCTCCTGAATCTGCGCCTCGCCTACGACTTCGCCGACGACGCGATGCAGTTCGCGCTGTGGACGATGAACCTGACCGACACGGTCTACATGAACGAAATCTACCCGGTCCCGGTGCAGATCCTCGGCACGATCAACCGCTTCTACGGCTGGCCCCGGACCTATGGGGCGGAGCTCTCCTACCGCTTCTGAGCGGACCATCGGGCGGGAGGTGTGTCGGGGGTGGATCCCCCCGTTACGCCTCCCGCCCGCGGGTGCGCCCCACGTGCCGCGCCAGGGGCGCACCGGGAGAGCACCGGTGCCGACCTGAGCCGCGCATCGAACACCGGGCGCACCGCGAGAGCCCGGCCGCGCCGCCACCGCAGTGGCCGAGACACCGGAGTCGCGGCGTGGGGCTCAGATGGTAGACCAGCGGGCTTGGAGGAGAGATCGCCATGCCGCACGGTTTTGACCGCCTGACCGCTCTCGACAGTTCGTTTCTGCTGCTGGAGAAGCCCCACACGCCACTGCACGTGGCCTCGACGATGATCTTCGAGGCCGGCCCGCTGCGCACGGCCGAGGGCGGCATCGATGCCGCACGCGTACAGGAGCATCTGCTCGCCGAACTGCACCGCATCCCGCGCTACCGGCAGAAGATCTCGTGGGTGCCGCTGAGCTGGCGGCCGGTGTGGATCGACGACGAGCGCTTCCACCTCGATTATCACGTCCGCCACACCAGCTTGCCGCGTCCGGGCAGCGACGAGCAGTTGAAGCGTCTCTCGGCGCGGATCATGGAGCAGCCGCTCGATCCGTCGCGGCCCCTGTGGGAGATGTGGATCGTCGAAGGTCTCGAAGGCGACCGCTTTGCGACCATTTCCAAGGTTCACCACTGCATGATTGACGGCGTCTCGGGCGTCGATCTGATGCGGATCCTGCTCAGCA
The DNA here is from genome assembly GCA_005777805.1 of Pseudomonadota bacterium. Taxonomy (GTDB): domain Bacteria; phylum Desulfobacterota; class Binatia; order UBA12015; family UBA12015; genus SXLG01. Next base: position 1,205 of record SXLG01000092.1, on the reverse strand, counting down.
TGGCGCCCGAGGTCGGTACGGGTGAACCGGCGCGTTGGTTGCCCCGGGCCGCGCCCTCGGCCGTACGATTGTGGTGGGACGAGATGATGCGCCGGGCCGCGATGCCGCTGCAACTCCTCGACGGCTTGCGCGTGTTCGCCGAGGAAGCCCAGGAGACCCGGCGCGAGGTCGCGTCGCGGGTGCGGGCCGCGGTCGAACTGGTGGCGGGATCGCTCCAACTCGCCTCGCGCACGCCGCTCAACCGCCCCGTGGGCGCGCACCGCCGCTTCGACTGGCTCGACATGGATCTCGCGCGCATCCGCACCATCCGGCGCGCGCTCGGGGGCAGTCTGAACGATGTCGTGCTGACCATCGTAACCGGCGCGGTGCAACGCTTCCTGCAGCGCCGCCACGTCAATCCAGCGGGCGTGCCTTTCCGCGTCATGGCGCCGGTGAGTGTGCGCACCTCCGACCAGCGCGGTGCGCTGGGCAACCAGGTTTCGGCCTGGACCATCGACCTGCCGCTCGACGAGGTCGATCCGCGCGAACAGTTGCGCCGCATCAGTGCCCGGACCGCTGCCCTCAAGAGCTCGGGGCAGGCCGTCGGGGCAAGCGTGCTCACCGGCATGGCGGAGTGGTCGTCCTCGACCCTGCTCGCGCTGGGGGCGCGCAACGTGAGCCGGATGATGCCGGTCAATCTGATCGTGACGAACGTGCCGGGGCCGCAATTCCCGATCTACATGCAGGGGGCGCGTTTGTTGCAGACCTTCCCGCTCGTGCCGCTGGTCGACAACCTCGGGCTCGGCATCGCGCTGATGAGCTACGACGGGCATCTCTGCTGGGGCTTCAACGCCGACTACGACCTCCTGCCGGACCTGGGCGCATTCGTGCGCGGGATCAGCGACGCTTTTGCGGACCTCGAGCGCCTGGCCGCGCCGCCGGTCGAGCTCGCGGCTCGTGCGGCCACGGCCACGGTGGGCACCTCGGCGCCGCGGATCGTGCGCAGCCCCGCGGGCTGAGACTCGATCGTCACGATCGGGCCGGCCTACGGCTCATCCTCGTCAGGCCCTGGCTCCCAGCTTCTTGGCCAGGGCCCTGGTTGTGAGTTTCACCAGTGCATCTTGCTGCGCAGCGGTGTTCACCGGCAAGCGCGTGAAGTCGGGTCCATTCAGCTTCACGTCTGCGAACAAGCCTTGCGGGTCCTCATGAAAGTGAAGGAATGCGGT
>SXLG01000091.1 GCA_005777805.1 Pseudomonadota bacterium | reverse complement strand
TTTCCACCCCGAACGCACGGCTTCCCGCATCCTCGGCATGGGCGACATGCTCTCGCTGATCGAGAAAGCCCAGGCGGTCTACGACGCGAGCGAAGCCGAGAAGCTGCAGGAGAAGCTGCGCCGGGACACCTTCACCCTCGAAGATTTCCGCGACCAGCTCCGGGCGGTCAAGAAGATGGGCTCGGTGGCCGACCTGATGGGCCTCGTGCCCGGCATGAAGAAGCTCGCCAAATCCGCGGACCTCGCCGGGGCGGATCGCGAACTCATCCGAATCGAGGCCATCATCGACTCGATGACCCGCGAGGAACGCAAGAACCACCTGATCCTCAACGGCAACCGCCGCAAGCGGATCGCCCGCGGCAGCGGCACCTCGGTGGCCGAGGTCAACCGCTTCCTCAAGCAGTACCAGCAGACGCGAAAAGTGATGAAGTCCTTGACGAAGGGTGGCGGGCGGGCTCTGCTTGCCCAGTTGGGGATGGGGCGCTAACAGGCAAGGCTTCGACCGGCCTCCGCCCCGAGCGGACGGCATTCAGGAGAAACGGAAAGACCATGGCAACGAGGATCAGGCTGTCCCGGCACGGGAGCAAGAAGCACCCCTTCTACCGCATCGTGGCGGCGGACATCCGTTCCCCCCGCGACGGCCGCTTCATCGAGCATCTGGGGCACTACAACCCGACCTCGGACCCGGTCGAACTCCGCTTCGACGCGGTCGCTCTCGGGAAATGGCTCGACCGGGGAGCGCTCCCCAGCGAGACGGTCGCGCGACTGATCAAGAAGGCCGGCCTGGCCCGCACCACCGCCCAGGCCCCGGCTGGGGAGGCGTGATGAAGGAACTCGTCGAAGTCCTCGCCAAGCACCTCGTCAACCATCCAGACCAGGTGCAGGTGAAAGAAACCATGGGCGACACCGCCTCGGTGATCGAGCTGCGGGTGGCCGTCGAGGATCTCGGCCGGATCATCGGCAAGCAGGGCCGGACCGCCAAGTCGATCCGCACCCTGGTCAATGCCGCCGCCTCGCGCATCAATCGGAAGGTCGTCCTCGAGATCATCGAGGACCACTGATTCCGCCCGACGACCGGGTGCCGCGACCGGACGCCACGACCGGTGCGGCGACGCACGGTGTGCCCGGCAAGCTGGCGCTTGGGCGCGTTACAGGTGGGCACGGCGTGCGCGGTCTCGCCCGCGTCAAACCCTTCAATGCCGACTCGCCCCTGCTGCTGGCGGCGGACGAGGTCGACCTCGTCGCCACCGGGGGGCAACGTCAGAGCTTCCGCGTCCTGCGGCGTCAGCCGCACCGCGACACCGTGCTCCTCGGCTTCGTGGGCATCGACTCCCTCGACGCCCTCGAACCGTGGCTCGGCGCCACGGTCGAGATCTCGGCGAGTGGCCTGCCGCCGCCGGGCGACGGCCAGCTCTACCACTTCGAAGCGATCGGCCTGCGCGTCGAGACCCTTGCCGGAAACCTGGTCGGGACGGTGGCAGAGGTGCTGACGCTGCCGGCGCACGATGTCTGGCGGGTGCGGCGCGCCAGCGCGACGCCTCTCGGGGACGCCGATGAAATCGAAGCGGCCGATGTCTTGATCCCGCTCGTCGGTGCGATCGTGCGCGAAATCGACCTGCGCCAGGGCCGCGCCATCATCGATCCCCCCGCGGGCTTGCTCGACGACGACGCGGAGTAGCGGCCGATGCGGATCGACGTCCTGACACTCTTCCCGGGCTACTTCGACGGATTGCTGCAGGCGAGTCTGCTCGGCAAGGCGATCTCGCGCGGCGACCTCGAGATCCGCGCCCACCAGCTCCGCGATTGGGCCACCGACCGCCATCTGAGCGTCGACGACAGCCCCTACGGTGGCGGCCACGGCATGGTGATGAAGGTCGAACCGCTGGTTGCCGCCCTCGAAGCCCTCGCGCGACCCGAGACCCACCGCATTCTGCTGAGCGCCCGTGGCCGCCGCCTGACCCAGGCCGGGGTCCAGGCGCTCGCCGGCCGGCCCCATCTGCTGCTGGTTTGCGGCCGGTACGAGGGGGTCGACGAGCGGGTGGGCGGCTGGATCGACGAGGAACTGTGCATCGGCGACTACGTGCTCTCGGGCGGCGAGGCCGCGGCCGCGGTCGTGATCGACGCCGTGGCCCGGCTGCGCCCCGGCGTGATGGGTAACCCCGGATCGCTCGAATCCGAGTCTTTCTCGGCGGGCCTGCTCGAGTACCCGCAGTACACGCGCCCCGAGCGCTTCCGCGATCTGGCGGTCCCGCCGGTCCTGCTCTCGGGCAACCACCTCGCGATCGAGCGCTGGCGCGGCGAGGAGGCGGTGCGGATCACGCGCGAACGCCGCGCCGACCTGCTGGACACCGCCCCGGTGCCGCAGCCGCACTCCGAGGACGCGCCCCGCCGCGACGAGAACCCCGACGCCGCAGCCCCCCTCCGGCCGGGGCCCTCGCGCTGACCACGGTCACCGGGCACCCCATGGAACCTCTGCCGCCGGACCGGCTTTTCGTCGCCCTCCTCCACCACCCGGTCCACAACAAGGACGGCCAGATCGTCACCACCTCGATCACCAACCTCGACATCCACGACATCGCCCGCTCGGCCCGGACTTTCGGGCTGGGCGGGTTCTGGGTCGTCCACCCGGTTCCGGGGATGCGGGCGCTGGCCGACCGGATCGTCTGGCACTGGCGGGAGGGCCTCGGCGCCCGCGCCAACCCCTCGCGGCGGGAGGCCATGGGGCTCGTCGCCGTGAGTGCGGATCTCGATCACGCCATCACGGCGGTGGCGCAGCGCACCGGCGAGGTGCCCCTCTTGGTCGCGACCTCGGCCCGGTCCCGGGCGGGGGCCCTCCCCTTTGCCGAGCTCCGCACCCGCCTACGAGCACCCGGGCCGCCGCGGCTGCTGATCCTCGGGACGGGCTCCGGCCTCACCGATCCGCTGCTGACCCGGTGCGAAGAGCATCTCGAATCGATAAGAGGGGTGACCGATTACAACCATCTTTCGGTCCGTGCGGCGGCAGCGATCCTCTTCGCCCGCCTCGCTTGCGGACAGGACGACGATCAGTGAGCGAGGGAGCCATGGGCAGGGGAGACATCATCCAAAGAATCGATGCGGAGCAGATCCGCTCGGACATTCCGGAATTCCGGCCCGGCGATACCGTTCGCGTGCATGCCAAGGTCGTCGAGGGCACCAAGGAACGTATCCAGACCTTCGAAGGCGTGGTGCTGCGCCGGCAGAACGGCGGCATCCGCGAGACCTTCACCGTGCGCAAGGTCTCCTACGGCGTGGGCGTCGAGCGTACCTTTCCGGTGCATTCGCCGCGCATCGACAAGATCGAAGTCGCGACCCGCGGCCGCGTCCGTCGCGCCAAGCTTTACTACCTGCGCGACCGCACGGGCCGGGCCGCGCGTATTCGGGAAATCGGACAGACCCACTGACCGCCGGCGGTGCCGTGATCGCGCGGGAACCCCACGGGCCATCGTCGCTGCCGCCGGGACCGATCGTCGGGCCCCTGTTCCGGCACGAGATCGCGGGCGACGCGCGAATCGCGGGGCGCATTCACTTTCCGGGTGATGCGCGCATCGACGGCACGGTGCGCGGCGACGTCCGCGCCGAGGCGCTGCTGGTGGTGGGCCCCACGGCCGAGGTCGAGGCCACGGTGCGCGCCCGACGGCTGGTGGTCGAAGGCCATATTGAAGGCGACATCCGTGACTGCGGCACGTGCGAATTCCGCCCCGGTGCCCGGGCCGTGGGTCGGATCGCGGCCCGCAACCTCATCGTCCACGCAGGCGCTGTGATCGAAGGCTGGATCAGCGTCGGACCGGACCGCGCCTGATCCGACCGGGCACGGCCCGATCATCCAACCCCACGGAGACCCGCTCGCATGGCCCAACTTTCAATCTCTGAATTAGAACAATGCCTCGAGGCCCTGGCTGGCGACGGTTCGATCGGCAAGCTGCGCGACCGTTTCGTGCGGCACGGCGCTTTCCACGCGCGCAAGGGCATCGGCACCGCCGGGCAGTTGGCGCAGCGCCTGTGGACCCTGAGCAGCGGACTCAAGCGTACCGGCCCCGCCCTGAACTGCTTTCAGGGGCTGTGGATGGAGTGGGTCGGTCAGCACCTCGACGAGGAACTCGGCCAGCGCATCGACGCGGTGGCAGGGGCGATCAACGAGGCGCTCGACGACGGCCAGATCCGCGCCGACATGCGCCAGGCGCTCGAGGACCGACTCGGCGAGTACGAGAGCCTGCTCGCCGCGCGCCTCGGCCCGGCCGCCGCCCGGCTCGACACGCTCCAGAAAGCGCTCCCGGTCGTGGCCGAGATCCTGCGCAACCGGCCCCTGCCCGTGCCGGCGACCGATGTGCCCGAACCCTCGGCCGAGAGCCACGTACACGGGCCGGGCTGTGCGCACGGGCACGATCATTCCGGCGCCAGCGAGGACGGGGACTGACCCCTCCCTACCCCGGGTTCCCGCCACGTGCGACGGTGTTGGCCATGCTTTCGTCACGCATCACCCACGACGGTCCCGCCTCGGCGTGGTGGCTCTACTGGGTCGCTCGCGGGTGGCTCAAGATCACCGGCTGGCGCGTCGAGGGCACGATGCCACGCGGTGGCCGCGGTGTGGTGATCGCCGCCCCCCACACCAGCAACTGGGATCTGGTGTTCATGCTTGCCGTGGCCTGGACGTTCCGCGCGCGACTGCACTGGCTCGGCAAGCATACCCTGTTCAAGGGTGGTTTTAGCCCCCTGATGCGCTGGCTCGGCGGCATCTCGATCGATCGCCGCATCCGCGGCGGCGTGGTGGCGCAAGCCGCCGCGCGACTCACGACAGCCGAGGGCATGTACCTCGCGGTGGCACCGGCCGGCACCCGCGCGCAGGCCACACACTGGAAGAGCGGCTTCTACCAGATCGCCCGCGCCGCAGGCGTGCCGATCATCTGCGGTTTCCTCGATTACGCGCACAAGGTCGGTGGCATCGGCCCGAGCATCGTGCCGACCGGCGACGCCAGGGCCGACATGGACCAGCTCCGCGCCTTCTACGCCGGCATGACGGGCAAGCGCCCCGAACTCAGCACGCCGATCCTGCTCGAAGAGGAGCGCCTGCCGGGGGCG
>SXLG01000090.1 GCA_005777805.1 Pseudomonadota bacterium | reverse complement strand
TCTACATTCTCGACGAGCCGACGACCGGCATGCATTTCGAGGACGTGCGCCGCCTGCTCGAGGTCTTGCACCGGCTCGTCGATGGCGGCAACACCGTGGTGGTGAGCGAGCACAACCTCGACGTGGTGAAAACGGCCGACCATGTGATCGACCTGGGGCCGGATGGTGGCGTCGGCGGTGGTGCGGTGGTCGTGGCCGGCACCCCGGAGGATGTTGCGGCATGTGCCCACTCCTACACCGGGCAGCATCTGCGCCCGCTGCTTGGCCCGGCTGCGGCAACCGGCGGCACCCGCCGCGCGCCGCGCTCCCGCCGGACGCCGGTGCGCCGCACTGCCAAGGCGGCTTCGTGAAACAGCGCTTGGCGTTGATGGGGGCCCTTGTGCTCCTCGGCACGGCCTGCGCCTCGTCGCGGACGGCGCGCGATCCCTTCGACGACCCCTTCCTGGACGAACTTGCCGCAGACGATCCCTTCCTCGGGGGTGCGTCACCGGATGGTTTCGACGAGGCCTTTGACGATCCCTTCTTCGCGGACGGCATGGCGGCGGGCGATTCGCTCGACGAGTTCCTGCGCGAACCGTCGCCGAGCGTGGGCTGGCTCTCCGACGATTCGCCGCGCGAATTCGGTGGTGACCCTTTTGGTCGACCGGGAGACGAGGACGAGAGCTTCTTCGGTGACGAGGACGAAGACGACGATGAGGACGAAGACGACACGGATGCCGCCGGCGAGCGCCCCTTCGCCCAGCAGGCCCAGGAGGCGGCACTGGCGACCATGAGCGTTCTCGTCGGTGCCGGGATGGCGGCGCTGCCCTATCTCCTCGCCGCTTTCTGAAGCCGCCGGCGATTTCCAGCCGTATCGCGCCTGGGTGGGCGCAAGACCTGGTGTCCGGCCGGGGCTCGACGACAACCGCGCGTCACGGTTGCCGGGCCTGACGAATACACAGGCGAAATCGCCTGCTCTTCGCTGGCCCCCGCCGCTACTCGCTCACTCCGTGCTGCTCGCGAGCCATGCTCGACGCCGACGCGGCGAGGGGCGTCACTCGGTGGCTCGGTCCGGCCAGTCTGCGGTGCTCGCGAGCCGTGCTCGGGCGAAATCGCTGGGCCTTGCCGAGGTCGTGTCGAGAAGTTCGTCGCCCTGACCCGACGCCCCCTCAGCGCCGGCCGCGCTCGCGGCGCCAAGCGGCGGCACAGAGCGTGGCCAGGCGGCGTGTCACGGGTCCGGGGCGGCCATCGCCGAGGGGTGCCCCATCGATCTGCGTCACGGGCAAAATTTCGATCACCGAGCCGGTCAGGAAAGCCTCATCGCAGCGGGCGAGCCGCGTGGCGGGCAGCGGGGCCTCTTCGACTTCGAGGCCCATGCTCCGGGCGCGAGCCATCACGAAGGCGCGGGTCACTCCTGGCAGGCAACCGGCGGAGAGGGGCGGCGTGCACAGACGGCCGCGGCGCACCACAAAAACGTTACTGGTCGTGCCCTCGCTGATCAGGCCGCCCGGCTCGACGTAGAGGGCCTCGAAGGCGCCGGCGCGCTCTGCCGCCATGCGCCCGGCCACGGCAGTCAAGTAGTCGGTCGTCTTGTAACCAGCGGTGAGTCGGCCCGGGCCGCGGCCGAAGGGGAGCCGCACCACCGCGACTCCACGTTCGCGCAGCAGGGGCAGCTCGGGCGGGATCGGGCGCGGCACCAGCAGGACGCGGGACACGAGATCGGGCGGTGGCACCAGCGTCGCACCCGAGCCCCGCGTGACGGTGATGCGCAGTGCGGCGTCCTCGATCCGCGCGGCGCGGACCAGTTCGTCGATCGCCGCCCCGAGATCCCACGGCAGTTTCGGGAAGTGCCAGGCGCGCAGGGTTCGTCGCAGTCGGCCCAGGTGGGCGGCCAGCGCGCGTGGCCGGCCACCGTCGAGGCGCAGGGTTTCGAACACCGCGTCTCCAAAGAGGAAGCCGCGATCGTCGATCGGGATCGTGGCCCGGCGATGCGCCACGATTCGGCCGTCGAGCCAGACGAGTGCCTTCATCCGGCCGTGTCCGCGCTGGCGGGTGGCCGGGCTGGAAGCGCCGCGACGTCCGGGCCGGTCGCACTCAGGAAAGGCCCGGCCTTCCACCACAGTTCCAGGACCTCCTGCGCGGGGTCGGAGTCGGCGACGATGCCGCCCCCCACGGCGTATTCCCAGAGCCGGCCCCGGTCGGCGGCGCCCGGATCCGGCGGCAGTGCCAGCGCCGAGCGGATCATGATGCAGGAATCGAAGTGCCGCGGAGACGAGAACCAGATCACGCACCCGGTGTAGAGGCCACGCGGTCTCGGTTCGAGGGCGGCGATGAGCTGCATGGCGCGAATCTTCGGCGCGCCGGTGATCGAACCGCCGGGAAAGGTCGCGCGCAGAATATCCCGGAGGCCGATTTCGTCACGCAACCGGCCCTCGACGGTCGAAACGAGGTGACGCACGGTCCGGAACTCCTCGAGCCGGGCGAGCGACGACACGCGCACGCTGCCGGGCCGGCACACGCGGCCGAGATCGTTGCGCTCGAGATCGACCACCAGGACGTGCGCGGCTCGCGCCTTGACGCTGGCGAGGAGTTCGTCGGCCAGCGCGCGATCGGCCGCGGCCGCGGTCGCCCGCGGCCGCGTGCCCTTGATCGGCTGGGTCAGAATCGTCGCGCCAGCGACCGCGAGGAAGCGTTCGGGCGAACGGCAGAGCAGGGTGACGGGCTCCCAGGGCAGGAACACGCCGAAGGGAACGCGCTGCGCCTGGCGCAACCGCCAGTAGAGATCGGCGGGCGACAGCGTGGAGCGTGTCTGGAAGTGGCTCGCCAGGTTGAGTTCGTAGACGTCACCAGCGGCGATGAACTCGAGAGCGCGCTCGACCGCGGCGGCATGGCGGGCGCGATCGGGCTCTTCTCCGGGCCGCCCCGGCGGATTCGGCAAGGCAGCGGGCCCGTCGCGGCGGCTCTCGGCGGACGGGGCCCCGGCACGTTCTCGACTGCGACGAGGGCGAGCGTCGACCGCGGCGTCGCGGCGGCTCTCGGCGGGCGGGGCCCCGGCACGAGCGCGGGACACCTCCGCGAGCAACTCGTCCCAGGCGAGGAGGTCCTCCGGTCGGCGGGCGACGACGCAGAGGTCGACGCTGCTCGGCGGGTGCGGCGCCCGGGCTGGGGTGGTGGCGCTGCCGGCACCGGTCCCGGTCGCGCTGCTGGGTTCCGCGACATCTCCGCGGACCGGGCCAGACCCGTCTCCGGGTGGGCGCTGGGCCGCGGCGTCGGCGGTCAGTCGATCGGTGTCTCCGACGGCCTGGCCCAGCACCTCCCCGCGTGGGCGAACCCGCTGCCCGGTGCCGTCCCCGAACCCGCTCGGCGTGACCACCGCGACCGCGTCGTAGCGTTGCAGCAGGACCGCCGGCGTTCGCGGATCGATGCCCATGCTGGCCAGTGCTCGGGGTTCGATCGTCAGCCCGAGGTCGTAGGCGAGGACACCCGCGACGTGCGGCACGAGCTGGCCAGGCGCGTCCTCGAGGGGTTCCGCGGCGGCGACGAAAGCCGCGATCGCGTCCAGCGGATCGCTCCCCCGGGCCAGATCCTCGCTCCCGATCATCAGTTGCGCCACCGGAGCGAAGGCCATAAACGACCGAGCGCCAGCCTCGTCGCGGTCGATCCAGAGAGCGCCCCGGCGTCGCGCGAGAGCGCTGAAGAGATCCTGCAGGTCGACAGCGTGGAATCGCTTCGAGGAGCACATGAGAGATCGGCGTCCTTCGGGATGGCCGGCACGCCGACTTGGCGGTCGTGCCCCCGCGGGGAGTTAGCGCCTTGAACGCGACGGTTCATCTCCTGCACCGGGCCGTCGCCTCGACCCTGCACATCCGCACCGAAGTCCCCGAGGGGCACCCGGCGGCGCGCCTGCTCGGCGCCGAGCGCATGGGCACGGGGGCGCTGATCGCCGAGGGCGGGCTCGTGCTCACGGCGCACTACGTCGTCCTCGGCGCCAGCAGTGTCGAGGTGGTCTATCCCGACGGGCTCACGACACGCGCCGAGGTCGTGGCGATCGACCATGCCGTGGGGATCGCGTTGCTGCGCCTCACGCAGGGCGATGCACCGGCGCTGGAGATTCGCTCGCTCGACGAGGTTCGCCCGGGCGAGGAAGCGTTCCTGGTCGCCAGCGTCGGCGATGGCCGGCGGGCCAGTACCGGCATGATCATGGCGATCGAGCCCTTCGAGGCATTCTGGGAGTACCGTCTCGAGCGGACTTTGCTTTTCACGGCGGAGGCGCCCGGTCTGGGTGGCGGACCGCTGCTCGATTGCCGCGGGCGGATGATTGGAGTCTCGAGTCTCTCGATCCTCCAGGTCGGCCGCTTCACGGTGGCGATCCCGGCCTCGGCGGCCCGGCCCGCGATCGAGGCCGTGATCCGCGAGGGCAGCTTCCGCCCGGCCCGGCGGCGCGCCTGGTTCGGCATCACCTGCTACGACCTGCGCCATCACGTCGTGGTGGCCGGCGTCCTGCCGGATTCTCCGGCAGAGCGTGACGGCGTCCAGCCGGGCGACGTTCTGGTCGCGCTCGAGGGCGAGCGCATCGAGACTCGCGCCGGATTCTACGAGCGGATCTGGCAGCACGAGGGCGGGGCGACGCTACAGATCGAGGTCATGCGCGAGGACCAGATGCAGAAGCTCAGCGTGGCGACCTCGAGCATGGAGGATTATTTCGCCTGACCGCCGGGCGGGCTCTGCCCGGTGGACCGGCCCGGCCCTGGCGGAACTCGTGCAACACGCCCGCGCCGCCGCCGGCCCGCGCCCCGCGCCGAGCGTCGGGATGCACGCCGACGCGGAGAACCTCTCGTTTGCCCACCAGCGGCCCGCGCCGCGCCCAGCGCGGCCCGTCGTGTGGTCAGAGGAAGACGTGCAGCTCGAGCACGAGCCGATTCTGGTTGGCGTCCGGCAGATTCCGCGGGCCGTTGGCGATCGAGTAGTAGAGCAGCGTTTGCAGGTAGCGACCGAGGAAAGGTTCGACGCCGAACCCGAAGCGGTTCTGGGCCGAGTCGGGCGAGTTCGGGAGTCCGTCGTTGTCGGCCCACTCGGCGAACGCCTTGGTGTTGATCCAGTCGAGTAATAGGTAGTTGACCTCGCCGTAGAGCAGCGTACTGTCGGCGGGCAGCCCGTCCAGATCACCGCTCAGGCGGATGAAGTCGATCTCGCCCTGCACCTCGAAGGGCCCCCAGCTCGTGCCCGCGTAGAGTGCAAACTCGGTCTGATCGATCTTCGCCGAGGGCGTCCACATGAACGAGCCGCCGGCCAGCACGTTGTCGAGGACCGGTACGCCGCGCAGCACGCTGTAGGCATTGCCGGTGACGCGCGGGGCGGTCGCGTCCGAGGCCGCGGTGACCGAGGTCGAGAGGAACACCGGGCCGGGCTGGATGCCGATCTCCGCGCCCTGCGCGTAGCCGGTGAAGCTCGTCCCGGTCCGGCCGCGCACGAAGATCTCGTCGCCGCTGCCGCCCTGACTGAAGAGGTCGTCGTTGGCGGTGCGGAGTCCGTAGTCGAGATAGAACTGCCCGCCCTTCAAGAAGCCGCCCCAGGGCAGGAGCCCGCGCATCAGGGCGAAGACCTCGCGCGTCGTGGCACCGCCGGGTGCGAAGGTCTGGTCGAGGTAGATCTCGAGCAGATCGGGCACCGGTTTGAGCAGGAAATAGAGGGCCGCTTCGCTGAGCCCGAGCACGTTCTCGTCGACCCGCGAGCGGAAAACCTTGTGGTTGGGGACCTGTCCCGCGGCGTCGGGCGCGTCCTGAAAGACGATCGAGTCGTCGAGCCGCAGGTCGGCGCCGACCGAGAAGAAGCTCGTCACCTGGCCGTCGAAGGCGTCGACATCGGCCAGGCCGGGGAAGAGATCGCGGTAGTGGGTGATGTCTTCGAGGTGGGCATTGGCGAGCAGCGTCCGCATCCCGCCACCGGTCATATTTACATGACAAGTCGAGCACTTACGGCCTTCGCGCAGGGCCATGTAGGGCTCGGCGCGGACCTCGGGAGCGAGTCCCGCCAGCGCGATCGCGCCCAGCACGGCGACGGTGATGGCGCCGCGTATCGGTCCCGCTTGCCGCGCGCCGGATCCCTGCCTCGATCGAACCATGGTCTGCCCCCCCACCGGGCCCGGGCTTTAGCCGCACGACGCCGGGCGGGCAAAGAAGGCGGCCCGTCCGGCAGTCGCTGTTCGCGGGATCCCTGTACTTCGCCCACGCACCCGCGTTGACAGGGGGGCTCGAATCATCCTACGAACGCGGCGCTGTCGTGCGGCCTGAAGGCCGCATCCGTGTCCCCGGGAGCCACCGGGGAGCGCGGCGGCGAACCGAGGGGAGGCCCGATGAAACGAGAGATCCGAGTTCCAATCCTGTTTGCCGTAGCGCTTGCGTGGGGGGCCGCGCTGGTCCAACCGGCAGGTGCGATTCCGCTCGACGAGGACGGCAATATCAATGTCTCGGTGCGCACCTATGCCAACGTGCGCATCGGCACCAAGGCGAAGCAGTCGACGCGAGCCTACGATCCCGAATGTCCGAACTGCTTTGGCGGCACCTATCCGTACTCCGGTGCCGGCCAGGTCATGCAGAACCGCTACTTCGCCGAGATCGAGTGGGATCACGACATTCTGCCCTACGTCGAGGACTGGATGCCCGAGTGGGTCTCCAACCTCAACTACACGCTCTCGTACCGGGGCGAGTACGAGGGCATCTACGACTTCGGGCCCAAGGCCTACAGCCACGGTTACCAGGAGTCGTATCAGGAGCTTTACGCGGCCCTGCTGGCCAACCCGACCCCGGTCGCGAATCCCGAGCTGGTCGCGCAACAGCGACTCGCCCGCACCCGCCATCGCCTCCGCGAAATCGCCTCGCTGCGCAATCGGCTCTTCCTGGTCTATGCCGAGGCGGATCTTGGCGACCTCTTCGTGCGCATCGGTCGCCAGAACCTGGTCTGGGGCGAAACCGACGTCTTCCGCCTGCTCGACAACATCAACCCGATCGACAACAGCTTCGGCGGCTTCTTCATCGATCTCGACGAACGGCGCGTGCCGCTCAACATGCTGCGCAGCAGCTACTTCCTGGGCGACGTCTGGGGCATGGAGCAGGCCTTCGTCGAGGGCTACCTCGCGCTCGACAACACCGTCGGCTTCATCCCCGGCGCGCCGGCCGGCTCGCCCTGGGCGAACCCCCTCGGTCCGCCGACCGGCCGCACGCCGAGCTTCCTGATCGCGCCGAGCAATGGCTTCGACGGCGCGCGCGGCGGTGCCCGCTTCGTCTTCAACGCCGTTGACACGACCTTCACGCTGGCCAGCTACTTCACCCGGCTGGACCTCCAGTCGGTCCGCTTCGTCAATCCGGGTGCGGGCAATCCGCGCGGCTACCCGGACTACCAGCCTGGCGTGACGGTCTTCGTGGCCGAGCAAGAGGCGCCGCGCGTGTGGATCAACGGTGCCTCGGCGACCACCGCATTCCCGACTCTGAAGGGCATCTTCCGCACCGAGGCTGCATGGATCCGCGACGAACCGGTGTATGGCGGCCCGACCGGCAATGCCTTCCCGGGCCTGGGGACCTTCGGCGACGCCAACTACTTCTTCAACTTCCTGAACCCCGCCCTGCAGGGTGAGTTCGACACGGCAAGGCGCAGCGACAGCGCCAACTTCGTCGTCGGCTGGGACATGAATCAGTACCTGCGTTGGCTCAACCCGACGCAGTCCTTCCTGTTCTCGACCCAGTTCTTCATGCGGCATTATTTTGATGTACCGCAGTGCACCGTCTACAAGGACCGTGCGACCGCCGCGAGCGGGCTCGAGACCGTGGACTGCTTCGGTGTTCCGGTCCCGCGACCCAACAATTCGACCCGCATCGTGAGCCGGCGTCCCACGGAGCTGCTGCAGACGCTCCTGATCAACACCACCTACAACGTCAACATTCCGCTGACGCAGCTCACGACCCAGATGACGCCGGGCTTCGGCATGTTCTACGACTGGCAGGGCATGCTCGTCTTCCAGCCGAGCTTGCGCTTCCTGCGCGACCCGTGGCGCTTCATCGTGGACTACACGACGATCAACTCCGGGGTGTTCGACTACCAGTTCGGTCTGGTGCGCGACCGCTCCAACGTACGCTTCCAGATCGAGTACGTTCTCTGACCCAAGCGGCTGCCCAGAGGCCCGCGACCCCCTTGGCGGGCTCGCGGGCCTCTGGTAGGCGCCCAACGCCCGGCCGCATTTCTGGGCCGGGCATTTCTATTTCAGGATGAGACTGGCTCTACGCAGGCGAACGGAGGAACTCTCCGGCGCGTCGAGGGGGATGGGCATGGAGAGGTGCAAAGGTGCGCTCGGGCGCGGGGCCCGTGGGGCGGTGGCGCTTGCCGCCGTCCTCGCGGTCGCCGGGGGTGTGCGCGCGGAGGGCGCGGTGCCGGCGCGGGATATCCGGACCAACCTCTTTGGGGCGTGCTTTCTGAGCCCGAAGCAGGGCTGGGTCGCCGGTGACCTGGGCCGGATCTACCGGACCGCCGATGGCGGCAGCACGTGGGAGCGCCAGACCACCGGTGGCCGACGGCCCCTCACCAGCATCTCGTGTGTCGACGCGAACCATGTCTGGGTGTCCACGACCCATGGCAACGTCTTCGGCAGCACGGATGGCGGCAAGACCTGGACCGAGCAGAACAAGGACTCCGAGGTCGATCAGACTCTGCTGCAGGTTCGCTTCGCGGACGCGAAACGGGGCACCGCCGTCGGCGACTATGGCTCGATCATCCACACCGAAGACGGCGGCGCGACCTGGGCGCAGGTCGAGTTGCCCGAGGACTTCCAACTCCCCGAGTCGGCGCTCGAGATGGGCGTCATGCCGTTTGATGCCGTGCTGTACACGGTGCTCTACGCGGGCCGCGACCGGGCCTGGATCGCCGGTGAGTTCGGTACTGTGTTGCGCTCGGACGATGGCGGTCAAACCTGGCACCAGCAGAAGTCGGGTATCGAGAGCACGATCTTCGGCGGTACCTTCCTCACTCCCGAGCACGGCTTCCTCGTCGGCATCGACGGCGTCATCCTCGAGACCAACGACGGTGGCGAGAACTGGACGGCCGTGCCGACACCCTTCCCCGACCGCTCCTGGTACGACATTGGATTCGACGGTCAGAACGGTTGGATCGGCGGCAGCCGCGGCACCCTGCTGCAGAGCCGCGATGGCGGTCGGACCTGGGTCGAGTTTCCGACGCCGATCCGCTTCGCGTCGGAGTGGTACCGGGGCGTGAGTCTGAGCGCGGGTGGCGGGATGATCGTTGGCGGCGGCGGGCTCATTTATGCCGCCCAGGCCGATCGAGCGACCCTGCTCGGGTGGAACGAAAGCGCCAAGGGCGCCCCAGCGGCTGCACATTAGGAGACGGGTTCGATGATTCCCGAGAAGCTGGTTCAGGGTTACCTCAAGCTGCTGCTGCGCTTCCGCAAGACGACGGCGTTGATCATCGCGATCTTCACCATCTTCTTCATGTGGACGTTGAAGGACATGCGGCTCAACACCGATTTCTTCGACTTCTACCCGCGCGATCACGCGTACATCAAGATTTACAACGAATTCCGCAAGATGTTCGGCTCGGCCAACGTCCTGCAGGTGATCATCGAGAACAAGGAGGGCACGATCTTCGAACCGAAGACCCTCCAGGCCGTCGACGAGGTCACCAAGGCGATCATCAACACCAAGGGCGTTGTGCCCTACCAGATCCTCTCGATCGCCTCGCCCAAGATGAAGTCGATCAACAATTTCCGGGGGCAGATCCAGATCCGTGAGGTCTTCTATCCCGGCGTGCCGCGTACCCAGGAGGACGCCGACCGTGTCAAGTTCGCGGTCTACGCCACCAAGGGGGTGAAGGGTGTCTACGTCTCCGAGGACGACAGGGCGGCGCTCATCACCGCCGGTTTCTGGGAGGAGGAACTCAATTTCAGCTACTTGAAGACCCGACTGGGTGAACTGAAGCAGGAGATCGAGGCCAGGAACCCGAATCTCGTGATCCACTTCACCGGCTTCCCCTATCTCTTTGCCTCGGTCATGGGGTATGCCGACCAGGTCATATATGTTTTTGGCGTGACCTTCCTGGCTCTCGGACTCCTGCTCTGGATCTACTTTCGAACCTGGACGGGCATCTGGGTGCCGCTCTTCTCGGCGCTCCTCTCGAGCGTCTGGGGCCTCGCCTTCGGACATCTGCTCGGCTTCAATCTCGACCCGCTGCTGCTGGTGATCCCGCTCTTCCTGACCGCGCGGGCGATCAGCCACTCGGTCCAGTCGATGGATCGCTATCACGAGGAGTACTACCGCCTCGGTGATCAGAACGAGGCCATCGTGGTCTCGTATTCGGCACTCTTCCCGCCGGCGATCGCGGCGATCGTGACTGACGGCCTCGGGATCCTGCTGGTGGCCCTGGCGCCGATCCCGCTCATTCAGAAGGTGGCGATCTTCGCGAGTTTCTGGATCGTCTCAATCTTTGTGAGTGTCGTGACGCTCCACCCCATCATCCTGTATTACATCAAACCCCCCAAGGCGACCGAGGCGACACACCACCGCCTCTCGGATCGCATCTACAAATCGATCACCGACGGCGTGATCTGGTCCAGCGAGGGCAGGCGGAGCTGGGTCGTGGTCGGCCTCTCGGCGGTGATCGCCCTCGGTTCGTTCATGATTGGCCGGCAGCTCAAGGTCGGCGACATGACCCCCGGTGCAGCACTGCTCTTCCAGGATCATCCCTACAACGTCGCCTTCAACCTGATGAACGAGAAGTTCCTCGGGTCGAGCCACCTGATCGCCATCGCCGACACCAAGGCCCCCGACGCCATCAAGACGCTCGAACCCCTCCAGATCATGGAGGAATACGGCGACGAGATGGAGAAACTGCAGGGCGCGGAGCTCTCGGTTTCCGTCGTGGATATCGTCAAGCAGTTGGCGCGTCTCTACCGCGAGGGCGACCCCAAGTGGGGCTTCATCCCCGACGATCCCAAGAACATCGCCCAGCTCTTCTACGCCTTCACCCAGAGCGGGCAGGCCGGTGATCTGGACCGCTACATCGATCCGTCGTCGCAGTTCGGCACCGTGGTGACGCTCTTCCGTGGCCACTCGCACGACATGATCATGGACTCGATCGAGCAGGCCAAGGTATTCGCCGCAAACAACGAGAAGGAGACCGACTCGATCCACTTCCGCCTTGCCGGCGGCCTCTTCGGCATTCTCGCCGCGGTGAACGAAGTCGTCGACGAGTCCTACTGGCCGAACCTCATTCTGGTCTTCGTCTCGATCACGATCTGCCTCTACCTGACCTACGGCTCCTGGATGGCGACCGCGATCCTCATGGTGCCCGTCATCTTCGCGCAGTTCCTCTACGAGGCGGCGATGGTGATCTGGACGATCGATCTGAACGTCAACTCTCTCCCTGTCGCGGCGGCCGGCGCGGGCGCCGGCGTCGATTATGGCATCTACCATTTCAGCCGGATGCTCGAGACCTTCGACGAGGGCCGCGAGCTCGACGACGCGATCGACTACGCGACCGCCACCACGGGCAAGGCGATCATCTTCGTTGCGACCACGATGTTCGTGGCGACGATCTTCTGGTGGTTTTCGAGCCTCAAGTTCCAGGCCGAGATGGGGCTCCTGCTCTCGCTGCTGATGGCGTTCAATACCTTTGGCGGCCTGGTGCTGGTGCCGGCGGTGGTGAAGCTGGTCCGTCCAAAATTCCTGCTCGAGCGGAGTGCGGTGGCCCGGGCGAAGCTCGTCGCTGCGGGACTGCCGTTCCCGACGCCCTATGTGCGCTGAGAGTTCTGGCGCGGTGCTGCCAGCGCTCAGATGACCGAGCGGGGCGAGATTCGCGCCGAGGCGCTGATGAAGCGCTTCGGCGCATTTGTCGCGGTCGCGGACATCTCGTTCACCGTGTCGCCCGGCGAAGTCGTCGGCTTCCTCGGCCCCAATGGAGCGGGCAAGAGCACCACGCTGCGCATGGTGACCGGGGTCTTTCCTCCGACCTCGGGTCGCTGCACGATCTCGGGCCACGACGTCGTGCGAGACGCGATCGCGGCGCGCACGGCGCTCGGCTACCTGCCCGAACGCACGGCCCTTTATACCGACATGACGGTCGAGCGGTACCTCCGCTTCGTCGGCGAGATGAAGCGGATCGCGGCGGCGGCGCTGGCGGGTGCCGTCGGCGCGGCCATGGACGCAACGGCCGTGGCGCACATGGCGCAGCGGCCGATCGGCACGCTCTCCAAGGGCTATCGCCAGCGGGTCGGGATCGCACAGGCCTTGCTCGGCGATCCCGACGTGCTGATCCTCGATGAACCGACCTCCGGGCTCGATCCCGAACAGGCGGCGGAGATCCGCACGCTGGTGCGCGGTCTCGCCGACGCCAGGCGCACGGTGCTGCTCTCGAGTCACGTCCTGCCCGAGGTCGAGAGCATCTGCTCGCGGGTGATCATCCTGGCGCAGGGCCGCGTGGTCGCCGTCGACGCGCCCGCACGGCTCGAGCAACGGTTGCGCCCCCACCGGGAGGTGGCCGTGCGCGCGGTCGGCGACGCGGGGGCATTGCTAGCTCTGCTCCGGGCTGTACCGGGGGTGCTGTCTGTCACGGGCGGGCCCGAGCCCGACGGCGTTCTGCGCTATGTCGTGGGCTTCGCGCATCGGACCGACATTCGTCGCGAGATCGCGGCGGCAGTGGTTGGCGGTGGCATGGGGCTGCTCGCGCTCGAGCCGGTGGTAATGACGCTCGAGGAGATTTTCCTCACTCTGATCGGTCGCCCCGACGGCGGCGAGGGCTGATCCCGATGCGGCCTATCCTGTCCGTGGCGCGTCGGGAGCTCTCGACCTACTTCGGTTCGCCCATCGCCTACGTGTTGCTCGCGGTCTACCTCGTGCTCTCGGGGTATTTTTTCTACAGCGACGTTGCCTTCTTCGTGACCTTCGGCGCGCAGTACCTGCCCACGGCCCTGTGGCGCTACGTGTTTCTCGACTTCCGGCTGGTGACGCTACTCGTGCTGCCGCTGGTGACGATGCGGCTCTTCGCCGAGGAGCGAAAGCTGGGCACGATCGAGCTCCTGTGGACGCTGCCGGTGCGCGACTTCCAGCTCGTGCTGGGCAAGTTCCTCGCGGCGTGGGCTTTCTTCGTCGTGCTGGTCGCGCTGGCGGTCGTGCCCTTCGCGGTCCTCTACGTTTTTCATCCCTTCGCGCTGGGGCCACCGGCGGCGGCGGTACTCGGCCTTGTTCTGCTCGGCACCGCGTTCATCGCCTGCGGTCTCGCCGCGTCCACGCTGACCGAGAATCAGGTCGTGGCCGGCATGGTCACCTACGGCGTGCTCGTTTTCTTCTGGTTCATGACCTGGAACGAGGCGGTGGGCAGCGAGCAATGGATTCGAGTGCTGCTCCTGCTCTCGCTCTTCGACCATTACCTGCCCTTTGCGACCGGCACGATCGCGCTGGTCGATGTGGCGTACTTCGCGTTCTTCATCGGATTCTTCCTCTACGCAGCGCTGCGCTCGCTGCAGAGCCGCACCTGGCGAGGGGTGGTCTGATGCTGCGCCGGGGCCGCTGGCATCTTGCCGCGCTGGCGCTCGAGCTGGGCCTGCTCGGGTTGGCGATCCTGCTCGGGCTCGCGGTGCTCTTCACGCACAATATTCGCTGGGATCTGACGCCGACCAGGGAGCACACGCTCTCGGCCCAGGCCAGCCGCGCGGCCGGTCGACTCGACCGGGACGTCGAGGTGACCGTCTTCTACTCGAGCCGCGAGCAGGGACGTATCCGCGAGATCAAGGAGATGCTCGAGCGCTTCCAGGAGAAGTCGCCCCACATCTCCTTCCAGATGGAGGATCTCGATCGCAGTCCGCTGCTCGCCAGCCGCTACGGCGTCTCCGCCTACGGTTCGGCGGTGCTCGAGGCCGCCGGTGCCGAGCGCGCGATCGTGGTGCGGCAGTTCGATGAGGAGGGCTTCACCACCGAACTGATCCGTCTGGTCGAGGGCACAGAGCGGCGCGCCGTCTTCGCCGTGGGCCATGGCGAGAGCGATCCCTTCGGCAAGGACGAACGGTTGGCGCTGGGCACGGTGGCGCGGCGGCTCGAGGCCGAGAACTATTTCGTCGACCGCAGCGTCGACCTGCGCGGTGGTGTCCCCGAGGGCACGGCGCTGGTCGTTGTGGCCGGGCCCAGGAGCGAATGGGCGCCTTCGGAAATCGACGGGCTCGAGCGGTTCCTCGCCGCGGGCGGGGGGGCTCTGCTCCTGCTCGAGGCCGACGCCCCCTCGAGCGTGCAGGAGCTGGTCCGGCGCTACGGCATCGTGCCCGGTAATGATCTCGTGGTGGATGAGCGCAACCGGCTCTTCTTCGCCGACGCGTTCGCGCCTCAGGTGGCCCTCTTCAACGAGCAGGTGATGCCCTATGTCGGCGCGCCCCCGGCGGTGCTGCCGGTGGCACAATCGGTGGGGGTCGGGCCGGCGGAGATGGCCGGGGTCGAGGCAGCACCGCTGGCCTTCACCGGGCCGGACACGTGGGCTCGGGCGGCGGGTCCACGCTCGGTGCCGCGTGGCGAGCGCCCGAACTTTCAGGAGGGCAGCGATCTGCGCGGCCCGGTCCCGATCGCGGCCATCGCCCGGCTCGGCGCGGCGGTGCGGGCCGATCGCGGGGCGGGCTCCCTGATCGTGGTCGGCGACCTCGATTTCGCCACCAATCTCTACGCGGCACAGCTCGGGAATACCGACTTCTTCTTGAACCTGGCCCATCTCGCGGCCCGGGCCGAAGCTCTGATCGGGGTTCGCGAGTTGCCTCAGGCGGTGACCTCCACCTTTGCTCCGATCCACCTCACCGCAGCACAGGGCAGCGTGCTCTTCTGGTTATCCGTGGTTCTCCTCCCGGGCGTCGTCCTCGCCACCGGTGTCCTCGTCGGCTGGCGCCGGGCCAAGAGAGGCGGGTTCTGATGCCGAGAAGCGTCCGCCGGCTGGGCTGTGCCAGCATCTCGGAGCGCCGGGTTCGGAGGGGCAGGTCCTGATGCCCGAGGCGGCCGAGCGGCCCCTGCGCGTGGCCGCGCCGCGGCTCCTCGCACTGGCCCTGCTGGTGGTGGCGCTCGGCGGGGTGGTGCTGATCGATGTCCTGCCCCGACTCGAGGCTCCGCCCGAGCGCGAGGGCCGGCCGCTCCTGCCCGAGGGGCTGCCGCCGGAGCCACACCTTGGGATCCAGTGGCGCGACAAGACCTTCGCAATCGAACAGACCAGGGCCGGCTGGGTCCTGGTCGAGGGCGGGACCCGCTCGCCGATCCCGGAGAGTCGCGGTGCGGACTTCGCGCGCGGTCTGCGCGAGGCGCGGGTTTTGGCCCGGATCGCCGGGCCGGAGGCCGATCGGACCGAGTTCGGGCTCGCTCCACCCCGGGGGAGAGTCCGGGTCGAGGGCGAGCCGGCCGTCGAGATCCTGCTCGGGGCGAGCAACCCCCCATTGACCGCATTTTACGTTCAGGTATTGCCGGGCGGTGAAGTGGACCTCGTCGGGGCCGCGCTCCGTATCGAGGTCGAAACTCTCGCGGCCATGGCAAAGGGTGGGTCGGCGAAGGCGTCCGAGTGAAGAAGTGGTTCGGGTGGGCGTCGCGAGCAATCAACCTGCGGAGGCAAATTAGTGAACATTCGGTTGACGACCCTTGGGGTCCTGGTGACAGCGGCCGCGATCTCTGCGGCACCCATGGCGGGAGCGGCAGATGCTCCCGGGGGATCCTGGAAACTCGGTAAGGACAACTGGCAGAAGGCCGAAGGCCTGCTGCCCGAGCCGGTGCTGAAGCGCATCCAGGCGGGCGATTACACCTTCACGGTGGTGCCCACCGACGCGCAGAAATTCCGTGAGAACTTCACCCAGGCGTACTGGGCGGCCTCGGAGGCCAACGAGGGCAAGTACGACCTCGATGTCGAGACCTGCGGCCTCAAGCTGAAGGAATCCGGTGAGATGCCGGACAACGTCTTCGGCCAGGCCTTCCCGCGTATCGATCCGAAGGATCCGCTCGCGGCCTGCAAGGTGGCGTGGAACTTCTACCTCGCCAACCAGATCGGCGAGGGCCAGGGTGCCACGTTCACGTTGAACGGCATCGACCGCAACGGCGAGTTCCGCCGCATCAAGATGTGGCTCCACACCAACTCTTATCTCGGCCGGACGAAGAAGTCGGACGAGAACCCGGAGAACCTTCGCGGCACCTCGATGTCGCACGCCATGGAGCCGGCCGACGCCGAGGGTGTGAACATCCTCGGCCAGTCGATCAACGACTGGACCTCGCAGGACAACATCTGGGCCTATCTGCCGCAGATGCGCCGCGCGCGCCGGGTCAACGCGGCGACGCGCTCGGATCCCATCGCCGGTCTCGACATCTTCTCTGACGACCTCAACTGCTACGCGGGCAAGCCCGAGTACTACAAATGGAAACTGGTCGGCGAGCAGAAGGTGCTGGCACCGATTGTCGGGCCCTACGCGCTCAAGCAGGCCAAGGCTGGCGACAGCCGCTACGAAGTCAATATCCCGTACTTGAAGGGTGGCTACGAGACACCGGGCAACGAGGGCGCGCCGTGGCAGATCACGGAGAACCTGGTCCTGGTCGAGCGTCCGGCGTGGGTGCTCGAGGGTGAGTCGACGGATCCCTACTACAACTTCGGCAAGGTGATCATGTACGTCGACAAGGAGATGAACCGCATCTACTGGAAACAGGTGCACAACCGGGCGGGTGAGTACTTCTACACCGCGATGTGCTCCTACCACTGGTCGAAGAGCGACGACGGCTCGTTCGGCGCGACGACACCCAACATGGTGATGGGCGTCAACGACAAGACGGACCGTGCGGCCCTGGGTGGCCGCTACCAGGGGCAGTTCATCGAACGCGACTTCGATCCCAAGCACTTCTCGCTGCGGGCGCTGTCGCGGCTCTCGGACTGAGGCCAGATCGGCGGGGCGGGGCCTCGCCGACGGTCAGAGGCCCGGGCTGCCTGTCGGCGGTCCGGGCCTCTTCGTTTGCACGATTTGCAGGGCAGGGACGGTAGCGTGGGTTCGAGCTTCGGCCATCTCTTCAGGATCTCGACTTTTGGCGAATCCCACGGCGGTGGCGTGGGTGTGGTGATCGACGGCTGCCCGCCGCGTGTGCCGCTTTCGCTCGAGGAGATCCAGCAGGAGCTCGACCGACGCCGGCCGGGCCAGAGCGTGCTGGTGACGCCCCGCCAGGAGGCGGACCGCGCCGAGATTCTCTCGGGGCTGCACGAAGGGCGGACGCTCGGCACGCCGATCGCCATCCTCGTCCGCAACGAAGACGCCCGCGCGGCCGCCTACGAAGCGATGCGCGATGTCTATCGCCCGTCGCACGCCGATTATACCTACCAGGAAAAGTATGGAATCCGGGCGTGGCAGGGAGGTGGCCGGGCCAGTGCCCGCGAGACCGTGGGCCGCGTCGCGGCCGGGGCGGTCGCGCGCAAGGTACTGGCCGAGCTCGCCGCGGTGGAGATCGTCGCGTGGGTCAGCCGGGTGCACGACATCGAGGCGGTCGTCGATCCGGCCACGGTCTCCCGGACGGGGGTCGAGGCCACGCCGACGCGGTGTCCGGACCCGGCTGCGGCGGCACGGATGGTGGCCCGAATCGAGGCAGCGCGTGACGATGGGGACTCGCTTGGCGGTGTCGTCGGCTGCGTCGCGCGTGGCGTCCCGGTGGGCCTTGGTGAACCCGTGTTTGACAAGCTCGACGCCGACCTCGGTCGCGCGCTGCTCTCGCTCCCGGCCTGCAAGGGCGTCGAGATCGGTTCGGGCTTCGCGGGCACCTGGCTGCGCGGATCCGAGCACAACGACCCCTTCGAGATCCGGGACGGGCGCGTGCGCACCCGCGGTAATCGCTCGGGGGGCATCCAGGGCGGAATCAGCAACGGCGAGGATGTTCTGGTGCGGGCGGCGTTCAAGCCGACGGCGACGATCCGCAAGGCGCAAGATTCTGTCTCGACGGCGAACGAGCCGGCGATCATCGAAGGCAAGGGCCGGCACGACCCCTGCGTGTTGCCGCGCGCCGTGCCGATGGTCGAGGCGATGGTCGCGCTGGTCCTCTGCGACCATCTGCTGCGACAACGCGCCATTGCTTGACCGGCGCCGTCGGGCGCGCCCTCGCGTTGGCGCCTGGCCCCTGGCCACACCCTCGAACCGCAGCGGCTCGCTTCAGGCGGCGCTGCCCAGGGCGAGGCTGCGCATCAGGTCGCGAGCCAACTCGCGGAAGCGCAGGGCCGCCGGACTCTGCGGCTCGCTCGCGACGATCGGGGTGCCCTCATCGCCGCGTGCGCCCACGGCGGGAAGGAGCGGAATGCTGCCGAGGAAGGGCAGGCTGAGTTCGGCCGCGAGGCGCTGGCCGCCGCCGCTCCCGAAGATCAGGGTCTCGTGACTGCAATGCGGGCAGACGTACCCGCTCATGTTCTCGAGCACGCCGAGGACCGGGACGTGCATCTGCTCGAACATCCGCATGCCACGGCGCACGTCCGCCAGCGCGACCTCCTGTGGGGTGGTGACGATCAGTCCGCCGTCCATCGAGACCTGCTGCGCCAGCGTGAGCTGGACGTCACCAGTACCGGGCGGGAGGTCGAGCACCAGTACGTCGAGTTCGCCCCATTCCACGTTGTGGAGAAACTCGCGCACCAGCTTGGTGACCATCGGGCCGCGCCAGATCACCGCCTGTTTCTGCTCGACGAAGAGCCCCATCGACACCATCGGTATTCCATGTGCGACCAGTGGCACGATGCGCTTCTCTGGAGTGACGCGGGTGTGGGCGCCCTCGACTCCGAGTAAGAGCGTGGTGCTGGGCCCGTAGACGTCGGCGTCGAGCAGGCCCGTGCGCAGGCCTTCGGCCGCCAGTGCAAGCGCCAGGTTGGTGGCGACGGTCGATTTGCCGACGCCGCCCTTGCCGCCGGCGACGGCGAGGATCGCGCGCACCCCGGCGATGCGCGTGTCGCCATGGCCATGCGGAGGGTCCGTCGCGCGGCCCTGCGCCTTGGTTGCGGGCGGCGCCACCTCGACGATCTCGAGCGGCAGGCGGCCCGCGAGAGCGCTGATCCGTTCCTCGATCTCGGGCCGAAGGCGCGCGATCAGGTCGGGCGTGCCCGCGGGGGGGGCCAGGACGAGGCGGATCCGGTCAGCGCTCAGAGTGATGTCCTGGACCACGCCAAAGGACACGATGTCCCTCGAGAATCCCGGGAACTTCACCTGGCGGAGGGCTTCGCGAACTTCGTCGAGGGTCGGCATCTCGGGGGACGTCTAACAGAAGCCGGGGCGTGCCCACGCCCGCCGTCACACCGAGGCGGCCGACCGGACCGATCCGATCGCCGGGCGTCGCGTCACCATCACCGAGCGTCGAGGACGTAACGCAGGCCGCATCCCGAATGCTCGTGCGCCTGCAAATCCGGCCGCTTTTGGTGAGCCTCTGCGCTGGCACCGTCCTTGCGAAAGAGCTGCTGCGGGTCGTTCGGCGGCCCCGGATCCCGCCCGGGAGCGGGCTCCGAACGAGAATGGCCCCGGACGAAGTCCGTCCGTGCGTCGAGTGGCGCGGTTGGGCTGTGGAGTGGTCGGTAGACGTACGTGACGATGAGGGAATGGAAATGATGATGCCCGAAGAGATGTCTGGCAGTGAGATCAAGGAGTTTCGCAAGAGCCTGGGCCTGACCCAGGAAGAGTTCGCCCACGCGGTGGCCGTGACCTTCTCGACGGTGAACCGCTGGGAGAACGGTCACGCCAAGCCGAGCAAGCTCGCGCGCCGCGCGATCGAATCCCTCTCGACTCGCCGATCGGGCAGCCGTCCGGTCGAGGTTGAGAGCAGCCATTCGATCGACGAGCTCTCGCACTACAGCTCGCCGCAGCACGCCTGATTTTTTCCTTCGTTCCAACGGCAGGGGGCTCTCGTCGCGTGACGGGAGCCCCTTCGCTACGGCTCGGGACACGATGCGGCTCGGCTCGTCCCGACACCTGTGCGCCCCGGCGCTCGCGAGCTGCGACACGCTTGTAGTGCAGGCTCCCGCCGCACGTCGCGGGCATACCGTCTTTGCCAAGAACAGCGATCGTCCGCCCGGCGAATGTCAGCCACTGGT
Organism: Pseudomonadota bacterium; assembly: GCA_005777805.1. Lineage (GTDB taxonomy): Bacteria > Desulfobacterota > Binatia > UBA12015 > UBA12015 > SXLG01. The sequence continues at coordinate 18,934 of SXLG01000090.1, read as the reverse complement.
TGCGGTGGAACGCGCCGTTCACGCCGCCGCAGCACGGCTGCGCTGCCAGTACCTCGACGTCCCGCAGGTCCGCGAGACCCACCGCGTGCTCGGGTCGAGTCCCGTTTGGCTCTGGGGCTTCGAGCACGGGCTGAACGAGCACGGCGTCGCGATCGGCAACGAGACGATCTTCACCCACGAGGCTCCTGCGCACTCGGGCTTGCTCGGAATGGATCTCGTCCGGCTCGGCCTCGAACGCGGCGCCACGGCCCAGGCGGCCTGCGCGGCGATCATCGAGTTGATCGAGACGTGGGGACAGGGCGGTTCGGGCTGGCGCGAGTTTCCCTTCGCGTACAACAGCTCCTTCCTGATCGCCGACCCCGGCGAGGTCTGGATCCTCGAGGCCGCGGGTAGACGCTGGGCTGCCCGGCGCGGTCACGCGGTCGATTCGATCTCCAATCAAGTCACGATCGGCGCTGACTGGGATCGCCTCTCGCACGATGCCATCGCCCACGCCCGTGACCTGCCTGGTGAAGTACGTGAACCTTTTGATTTCGAGGCTGCCTACCGCGACTCGACCACGATCACGCCGGCACTGGCCGCAGGCCGGCTGCGTTGCTCGCGGGCGTTGCTTGCGGCCGGTCGTGGCAGCCACGAACCGCGCTCAATGCGTCGGCTCTTGCGCGATCACGACGGCCACGGCGAACGCTTCGTGCCCGCCGCATCACACGAGGACGATCAGTACTACACGATTTGCATGCACCAGGGCCTGAGCCGCACCACGGCGGGCATGATCGCAGAACTCGAGCGGGAGGCCGCAGGGCCGCGGCTGGCCTGGGTCGCGTTCGGCCGACCCTGCGCTTCGGTCTTCCTGCCGGCCTTCGTCGGTCCGGCGCTGCCCGAGGAGCTGAGCGCGGGCACGGTGGAGCCCGGCGACTCGCTGTGGTGGGTCTTCGAGCGCCTCGGCACCCATGTCGATGCCGCAGCCGAGCGGATCGACCCCATCCGCGCCGCATTCGATCCGTTGCAAGAGCAGATCGACACCCGCGTCGCCGCCGCCTTGACCGATGGATTGACGGAGGGATCAGCGTTCCGGCTCGCGGGCGAGCTGGCGGCCGACGCCGGCCGGGTGGCGCGCTCGACGCTGGCAGAACTCGACCGGCTCTGACTCGACCGAGGCGACGGGCGTGGGCTCGACCAAGGTGATGTCTGCCGGCTTGCTGGCGCTGGGGTGCACGGACGCTGCCGGTCCCGGGGCGGCGCCGGCAAGAGGGGAACTCAGAACCCCTCTCACCCGGCCCGCCCCGGAACCACCTGGCGGAACTGGTGCGACGCATCGGGACCTCGGGGATCAGGCCGCGGCGCGCACCGGCTCGCCCGCCGGCACCTCGGCGTCGAGGAGGAACCACTCCATCGGCTGCCCGGTGTAACGAGCGATACGGAACAGGACGTCCACGGTCGGGACGCGCCCGTTCAGGTAGTTGTAGACCGCCGAGAGGCTCAGGCCGAGGTCGTAGGCGAAAGCCTTCGGCTCGTCCTGGACGATCTCGCGGATCCTCCGGGTGAAGACGTTGGGGTCGATGTTCGGCATGGTCGAGTCTCCAATCTGCCAGGGCACCTTCGGTGCCGGGCTCCTTGAACCCTGAAGAAATGAAAAAAGGCCACCGGGTTTTTCCCGGTGGCCTCTTCTCGATCTCCCGAGGGATCGTTCCAGTTCTGCTTCGCTTCAGCTCTGGAGATTCCCTCCGTCGAGGCCACCGGGCGTCGTGTCCCGGTTGCACTTGCGCGTCTTCCAGGTCGCCCGAATTCGAACTCGGACGACCGACGCGGCCACCGGACAGATGGCGTGCGACTGGACGCGACTCATCTCGCCCGGATGGGCGAGGCGGGCGTTCTGTGCGGACGTCATCATCCCGAGTGCTCCAGAGGTCTGTCGAAGGTCATCCCACAGCGCCTAGCCTCGCGCAAGCCCTTGGTTTCCACGGCCGTGCGTCGCGCCCCGGCTCGGCGCGGTCCGGGAAGCGAACGTCAGGGCCGACGCGGCTGTTCGTGTCGGGTCCCGACTCGCACGCGCCGTGCTCGGGGGACCGCTGCCCGGTGGGCGCCGGGCCGGCTCAAGCGACGTCAGGTCCCGTTTCGATCGTCGCGGTGATCTCCTCGATCGTCTGGCCGAGCACGGCCCAGCGGTCCATGGCGGTGGCCAGAGTCCGTGCCGCCTCGGCGTGGGCCCGCAGCAGCTCGCCGCCCTTGGCGCCCGCGAGCGCGGCCGGATCGATCAGCCGTGTCTCGAGGGCGATCTTCTCGGCCTCGATGCCGGCGATTTCGGCCTCGACCTGCTCGAACTCGCGGCGCAGCTCGCGGGTCCGACGCGAGAGTTCGTTGCGGCGCTCGGCCGCGCGTCGCTTCTCGTCGCGGCGCGAACCCGGCGCACGGGCGGGAAGGCTTGCTTCCCGATTCTTCTCGCCGGCCGGTACAGCATGTGTTTGCGCGGGTTCCCGGCGCTCGGGCCGATTCCCGGCGCGCTGGCTCTGCCGCCATTCCCACGCGGCCCAGTCGCCGCGGTGGTCCTCGAAGGCGCCGTGGTCGATGCGGATCACGCGCGAGGCGAGCGAGCGGATGAAGTGCTGGTCGTGACTCACGAAGCAGAGCGTGCCTTCAAAGGCGCCGAGGGCCTCGATCAAGGCGTCGACCGATTCGATGTCGAGATGAATCGTTGGCTCGTCCATCAGCAGCACGCTCGGCGGATCGAGGAGCAGCAGGGCCAGTGCCAAGCGCGATTTCTCGCCACCGCTCAGGACCGCGACCGGCTTGTCGACATCATCGCCACGGAAGAGGAACGCCCCGAGCAGGGTGCGCAGCCGCGTCTCGCCGATCGCCGCACCCACGGCACGGGCGTTGTCGAGCACGGTCGAGCTGAGGTCGAGCATGTCGGTGCGGTGCTGGGTGTAGAGAGCGGTGCGCACGCCGAGCCCGATCCGGCGCTGGCCCGTGTCTGGTGCGACCGTGCCGGCGAGCAGCCCGAGCAGGGTGGACTTGCCCGCACCGTTGGGGCCGATCAGCGCGATCCGCTCGCCGCGCTCGACCACCAGATCGAGCGCGCGGTAGAGTACCTTGTCGTCCCAGGATTTGGAGACTCGCTCGAGCTCCAGGGTGACGCGGGAGGTCCGCGCAGGTTGCGGGAAGTGGAAGCCGATGGTTGCGGCCTTGCGCTCGACTTCGATGGATTCCTCGCGCTCGAGCGCCTTGATCCGGCTCTGTACCTGGCGTGCCTTGGTGGCCTTGGCCCGGAAGCGCTCGATGAAGCGTTCGGTCTCACGCCGCCGGCGGGCCTGGGCGTCCGCTGCCGCCAGTCGCTGGGCCGCGCGTTCCTCGCGCTGGCGGCGGTAGTCGCCATAATTTCCGCGGTAGCGGGTGAGCTGGCCGCGATCGACTTCGATGATCTGCGAGACGACCGTGTCGAGGAAGCCGCGGTCGTGGCTCACGACCACGAGGGTGCCCTCGTGGCGGACCAGGTGGTCCTGGAACCAGAGGACTGCCTCGAGATCGAGATGGTTGGTGGGCTCGTCGAGCACCAGTAGGTCGGGCGGTTCCGCCAGCAAGCGTGCCAGTGCGGCGCGCATGATCCAGCCGCCGGAGAAGGTGGAGAGCGGGTTGGTCATTTCGGCGGGCTCGAAGCCGAGCCCGGCGAGGGTGCGCCGCGCACGCGGCTCGCGTTCGTGACCGCCGTGCTGGCGCAGTCGATCGTGCAGTGCCGCGAGCTCGTCGGCCAGCCGATGCTGTAGATCGAGCGCGTCCGTCGAAGAACCCGTGGCGGCTGCTTCGAGTTGATGCTCGACGCGGGCGATGGCACTCAGCAGCGGAGCGATGTGGGCGCCGGGCTCCAGCGCCACGTCCAGTGGCGTGCGGTCGGTCTCGGGCAGAGCCTCCTGCGGCAGGTGCCCGACCGAGGCCCCGCGGGCGATGGTCACCGTGCCGGTGTCGGGTACGTCGATCCCGAGCACGAGGCGCACCAGCGTGGTTTTGCCGGCGCCGTTGGGGCCGACGATGCCAACGCGATCTCCGGCTCCGATCTCGAGCGAGACTTCGTCGAGGAGGCGGCGGGCGCCGACCTGGCGTGTCACCCGATCGAGCGAGATCACCGCAGCGCTCCTTGTTCGTCGCTCCGGCCGGCGCAATCAGCGCGTCGTACGTATGGGGATCGCGGCGGCGGCGGGGCGGCGGCCGTCTCTCGAGCCGCGCTCCACTTGACCCGCGAGCACGCCCCGAGCACGCTCTCGCCATGCTGAAGATGATCTTCCTCTGCCATCGCCGACCCGACATCGACCACGGCGAGTACGCACGACGGGTGCTCGAAGACCACGTACCGCTGGCACTGCGGCATCATCCCACGATGCGCCACTACGTCGTCAATATCGTCGATCGGATCGAGATGGCGGGATCGGCCGAGATCGATTCCATCGCCGAGCTGTCCTTCGAGTCGCTCGCCGATTACCGCGATCGGCTCTACGATTCCGACGCGGGCCGGCGCATCATCGGCGAGGACGTCGCGCGTTTCATGCACGCGGCCGAGGCCTATGCCTGTAGCGAGCATGTTCATGTCGGCGCGGCTCTCGCCGACGACGCGCTGGCCCGCGAGGCCCCCTTCAAACTCGTCGTCGCGCTCACCCGTCATTCCCGCCTGAGTCATGAGAGTTTCGTCGAGCAGTGGCTCACCCGGCATGCGCCGCTTGCGCTCGAACGCCATCCCGGGCTCGTCCGATACGTGACGAACGTGGTCGATTCACGTCTCTCCCCCGAAGGCGAGGACTTCGACGGGATCGCCGAGCTGCACTTTGCCTCCGAGGCGGCCTTTGTCGCGGATCTCTACCGTCAGGCCGCGGGTCTGCGACTGATCGAGGCCGATATGCCGGACTTCCTCGGCAGCGTGCAGGGCTGGATTGTCTCCGAACATATCGTGAAGGCGCGCCCGTGATTCCGGGCTGGACGAGAGTGGCGAAGCGCCGCGGCGTTTGCCCGGGCCGATGCGCTGGCGCGGGGCGGTGCGTTTGTCCGCCGCGGCGCGCCGGTGAGGACCGGGAATGAAGGTCGATATCGCTCTGCCCGCTGCCGATCCTGCCGAAGCCGGGCGGGCCGCCCGCGCGTTCGAGGAGCACGGCTTCGATGGCGTGCTGAGCTTCGAGGGGCCGCACGATCCCTTCCTGCCGCTCGTGCTGGCGGCGCAGGCGACCACGGGTCTCGAACTCACCACCGCGGTCGCGATCGCGCTGGCGCGCAACCCGATGGTCTGCGCCTACATGGCGAACGACCTGCAGCTCATCTCGCGGGGACGCTTTCGGCTGGGACTCGGCTCGCAGATCCGGCCGCATATCGAGAAGCGTTTCAGCCAGACGTGGTCACGCCCCAACGCGCGCATGCGAGAATTTGTACTTGCAATGCGGGCCATCTTCCGCTCGTGGAACGAGCGCGCGCCGCTGCGCTTCGAGGGCGAGATTTATCGGCACACGTTGATGCCGCCCTTCTTCAGCCCCGGACCGAATCCCTTTGGCCCGCCACCGATTCTGCTCGCGGGCTTCGGCCCGAGCATGATCGAGATCGCGGGCGAAGTCGCGGACGGCTGGATCATCCATCCGTTGCATTCGGTGTCCTACGTCGACCACGTCGCACTTCCCGCCCTCCACGCGGGCGCGACGCGCGCGGGTCGCGACCCCGCCACGATCGAGATCTCCGCACAGACGATCGTCATGGTCGGTTCCGACGAAGCCCAGATCGCGCGGGCAAGGCAGGGGGCTCGGCTCCAACTCGCGTTCTACGGCTCGACTCCGGCGTACCGCGGCATGTTGGAGCATCATGGCTGGGGCGCGCTGCAACCCGAGCTGAACCGAATGACGCGAGAGGGGCGCTGGGGCGAGATGTCGGCCCTGATCTCCGACCAGATGCTGGCGGTGGTCGGCGTCTGTGGCACACCGCTCGAGGTGGGTCGGAAGCTGCGTGAACGCAACCGCTTCGCCCGGCGCACGAGCCTCGTTCTCTACGATGAGACGGGCGACGCCGCGACGCTGGCCACGATTCTCGATGGCCTGCGGGCCGATGGAGCGGCCGCGTGAGGCGTCAGGCGCGAACGCCGTAAATGATGCGATCCGGCCGGACGATCACGGTCGGATGCGCGAGGAGGAGTGCGAGCAGGGCTTCGTCGGTGCCGAGTCGCTTCACCTGAGCCAGCTTCCAGATCAGGTTATCGGCCAGGCCGCAGAGATTCGCGGCGAACGCCCCCGTCGGTCCGGCGCCGACGATCGCGACGTCGATGGTGTCCATCGCTGGCGTCACCTGCCGCGCGAAACGCAGTGGTTGACCATGTTCCCCAGGCCCTCGATCGTCGTGGTGACGACATCCTCCGGCTGAAGAAAGGTTCCGCTGGCCGCACCGACGCCCGAGGGTGTGCCGGTGAAGATCAGGTCACCCGGCTCGAGCGTGCAGATCGCCGAGATGTAGGCGATCAACGTCGGCACGTCAAAGATCATATCGTCGGTGCGGGCGTCCTGGCGGCGCTGACCATTGACGTCGCACGAGATGGCCAGGTTTTCGGGATCCGGGATCTGATCGAGCCAAACCACGCAGCGGCCGATCGGACCGTAGGTGTCGAACGACTTGCCGAGGTCGAAGTGCGGCGGCTTGCTGGCGAATTGTATTACGCGCTCCGAGACGTCCTGTCCGCAGGTGAGACCGGCCACGTGCTCCCAGGCCCGCGCGGTCGTTCCGTGTGGCAAGGCGGAAGGACATCTGCATGCTCCTCTCCAGCGGCGTCGCTCCAGTCAATCATGGCAACGCCTGGTCGGTCTATTTCCAGGATCCCGAAGGCAACACGATCGAGGTCTTCTGCGACTCGCCCTTCCATGTCCGCCAGCCGCAGCTCCACCCGCGCGATCCGGCACTCGAGGAGGATGAACTGTGCCGCGCGACCGAGCGCGAGTTCAGCTCCGAGCCGGACTTTTCTACCATGGCTGATTTTTGGGAAGCACAACGGCGTCGCTTCGGAGAGTGACGTCTAGTCGAGCTCGAAACCGACCATTGCGCTCAGCTCGCGCAGCGCCGCGTCCGGATCGTCGACCTTGATCGTTGCCATGCCCAGCTCGCGCGCTGCCTTCAGATTGCGGCCGATGTCGTCGAGAAAGATCGCCTGCGCGGGGATGATATCGAGCCGGGTGCAGACCAGTTGGTAGATGCGCGGATCGGGCTTCTGCAGACCACTGGTGACGGATTCGACGAAGACGTCAAAAAATTGGTGGAACGAATTCTCACGCCGTTCCTCACTCGTCCAGTTGTTGGTCAGCGCGGCAACCCGCAAGCCGCCGGCGCGCAAGCGGGTGAGAGCGCCGAGCATCTGCGGTCGCGGCTGCGTGATTTCGCCGATCCGGCGCATCATCTCGCCGACGGCGATCTCGAGACCGGCGGCGCGGCAATCGGCCTCGAACTCCGGCACGAAGCGCTCGACCGTGAGCAGGCCTCGTTCGAGACGTGACCAGGCGCCCGCCTCACCGGTTCCGGCCACCACCTGATTGACGAAGCCCGACGGGATGCCGCACTCGCGCTCGAACGCCGCGATGGCGTGCAGTGGCGAGCCGACGATCACGCCACCGATGTCGAAGATGACCGCCCGATAGTTCACCCGGCCGTCGTTAGCGGGCGAGGTCTGCACCCGCGAGCCGTCGCAACCGCGTGGCGGTGTCTAGCCGTCGATGCTCGGCGACCCCGACCCCCCGTACTTGTGAGTCCGCGCAGCCGCTCGTGCAGTGGCCCCGCCACGGGCCAGGCGCGCTCCCGCGCTCCGCCTGTCGCGGACGGACGCCGGGCCCACTCTCTGCGAACTCCCGCGCTTCGCCGGTGTCCCCCGCCGCGGCGCTGGCAGCGGCGAGAGCGGGGTGTCAGGGAAGGAGCGTGCATCGCCGGCTCCTCCTCGATCTGCTCGACCGTTACGCGAGCGCTGTTCCCGATGCGGCCGCGACGGTAACGCGGTTCCGCACCTTTGTGGAGGCCCGTGCCGACTGCTTCGAGCGCAGTTGTGTGCCCGGCCATATCACCGGCTCGGCCTGGATCGTCTCGACCGACGGCCGCCGCGCCCTGCTGACGCACCACGTCCGGCTGGGCCGCTGGCTCCAACTCGGTGGTCATGCCGACGGCGATTCCGATCCCCTGCGCGTGGCCTGTCGGGAAGCACTCGAGGAGTCTGGCTTGACCAGCATCGTTCCGGTTACGCTCGGAGGCGATGGACGGGCGGATCCCGCCGCCGCATCGCTGCTGCCGCTCGATCTCGACATCCACACCATCCCGGCGCGTGGTGGCGAGCCTGAGCATCTGCACTACGACGTCCGCTACCTGCTGATCGCCGACGACACCGAGCCACTCGTCGTCAGCGCCGAATCGCACGACCTGCGCTGGGTCGAGGTCGAGCGGCTGCGCCTACTGAGCGACGAGGAGAGCCTGCTGCGGCTGGCGCGGCGCACGGCTCTGCTGCGCGCGGTGTGAGATCGCGGGAACGCGCTCTCCGCCGCGGAGGGTCGTCAGGCTAAGGCTTCTCGCTGCCGACGATCCACATCGAGAAATACTGCGAACCTCCGCCATAGGCGTGGCCGAGCGCGCGCCGCGCTCCGGCGATCTGGTGTTCGCCGGCCTGGCCGCGCACCTGCATCGCCGCCTCGGCGAAGCGCAACATGCCCGAGGCCCCGATCGGGTTCGACGAGAGCACGCCGCCCGACATGTTGACCGGGAGATCGCCGTCGAGCGCGGTCGCACCCTCGACTGTCATGCGCCAGCCCGAACCCTCGGGGGCGAAGCCGAGGTTCTCCATCCACATCGGCTCGAACCACGAGAAAGGCACGTAGATCTCGGCGCAGTCGATCTCGCGGCGCGGGTCGGTGATCCCTGCCTTGGCGTAGAGATCGCGCGCGGCCTGCTTGCCGGCTTCGGGGTTGATGGCGTCGCGGCCGGCGAACATCGTCGGCTCGCTGCGCATGGCCGTGGCGTGGACCCACGCGGGCCTGGTCGGCGCATCCTTGGCGAGCTTCTCGCGGGCCAGCACCATTGCACACGCGCCGTCCGACGACGGGCAGGCTTCGAGCAGACGGATCGGATCCCAGAGCATCGGGCTCTGTTCGACCATCTGGTAGTTGATGTCGGCGAGATGCAGGTGTGCGTAGGGGTTGCGCAGCGCGTTCAGTCGGTCTTTGACGGCGACCCGGATGCCGACATCGTCGGGCGCACCGGAACGACGCATATAGCCGCGCACGAGGGGTGCGAAGAACCCGCCCGCCCCGGCGACCACCGCGACGCCGAAGGGAGCCGAGATGGAGAGACCCCACATCGCGTTGCTCTCGGATTGTTTCTCGTAAGCGACCGTCAGCACCCGATCATGGATCCCGGCCTGGATCAGGCTCGCCGCCACGATCGCGGTCGAGCCGCCGACACTGCCCGCGGTGTGGACGCGCAAGAGCGGTTTACCCGGCGCGCCCAGCGCATCGGCCAGATAGAGCTCGGGCAACATGCATCCTTCGAAGGTGTCGGGAGCCTTGCCGACGACCACGGCATCGATGTCCCTCCAGTCGAGCCCGGCGTCGGTGAGGGCGCGGTCGGCGGCCTCGCGCACGAGTCCCGGCATCGAGACGTCGACGCGCTTGGCGGCGAGCTTCGTCTGGCCTATCCCGACGATTCCGCAAAGCTCGGCCATCACTCGCCCTCCAGCACGCATACGAGATTCTGTTGCAGGGCCGGCCCGTGGGTGGCGTGCCCGACGCCCCGGTCGGCCGTGCCGCTCAGGATGCGACGCGCCACCTCGCCGATCCGCTGCAAACCGCACGACATCATCACATGCCCGCACAGGGCTCCGCCGGATGGATTGACGTTCGTCGTCTCCGGCAGGCCGAGTGCCTGGCGCAGGATCGCTTCCTGATGGGCGTAGGGTGCATAGAGTTCGGCGACGTCGATACGGTCGCGCCCGACGCCGGCACGCAATCCGGCGAGTTCGGCCGAAGGCGCTCGGGTCAGATCGCGCACCCCGAGTGAAGCCGGATCGACCCGATGATCGATGCCGCGGATCCAGGCCGGCCGCGAACACACCGAACGCGCGAGGTCGCCGGCGGCCAGCACCACGGCACTGGCGCCGTCGCCGTTGGCTGCGCAATCGTGCGCGCGCAGGGGCGAGGCGACATAGGGGCGCGCCAGCAGTTCGTCGGGCGTCTCGTCGCCGGAGACGATCGCGTGTGGGTTCGAGCGCGCCGCCCGTCGGCTGCGGGAAGTGATTTCGGCCAGGCTGCGCTCGGTGCCCCGACCGGCCTCGATCCAGGCGCGGGCTTGCAGGGCCGCGATGCTGTCGGCGTGGGGCCAGAGCGGCGTCACACAGTAGGGGTCCAGCGAGAGGGCGAGGATCTCGCCGAGGTCTCCCGAGGCCCCCTTGCCGAAGCCGTAGACCAGTGCGGATTCCACCTCTCCCGTCTGGATCTTGACCCAGGCTTCGTAGAGCGCCCAGGCGCCGTCCTGTTCGACATGCGACTCGCGGATGGGCGGCCAGGCCCCAACGGCGTCAAGCGCCATGACGAAGGCGAAGGGTTGTCCCTGCAGAAAATCACTCGAGCCCGAACAGGTGAAACCGATCTCGGAGCGCTCAATGCCCGACGCGGCGATGGCCTCGCGCACCACCGGCATCAGGAACTCGACTTCGTTGCGCTCGCTCTCGCGTGCCGAGACCGACTGGGCAAAGGAGATGATGGCTACGTCGCGCATCAGGAATGCTCCCGGAAGCTTTCCCACGGGGCGTCGGGTTCGCCCGAAGGGACGAAACACTCGATGCTCGCGATGGTCGGTGCCAGTGCCTCGGTAGCAACCCAGCGCGCCCGGACCCGGAGGCCCATCCGCACCTGGTCGAGCGGAATATCCTGCACAACGTGGAAGAAGGGGATGCCGGCGCCGTCGAGCAGGACGCTGATCGCGGCGTAGGGCAGCTCGAAGTGGATGTTCTCCGAGGGGACGCGAATGATCGAGAAGGTGACGACGGTTCCCGTGTCGCGCACCTCGACCTCGCGCTCGGTCGGTACGGCACAAGCCGGGCACGAGCCGCGCGGCGGAACGTAGACCTTGTGACATTTCGGGCATTCCTGTCCGAGAATGCAGTGCCGCGCGATCCCGCGCAGGAAGCGCGAGGTCGCGCGGCCCGGCGTGTAGTCGTATTCGAGCCGGATCGGCGTGACGATGCTCTTGACCGGATCCGCCATGTTCAAGCCTCCGCCTCGAAGCACGCGACGTCGCGAATCGACCCCACCGGTGCCGCCGCCCAGCGTGGCTTGACGCGCAGACCGGTGCGCATGGCGCTCTCCTGAGCCACGTCCACCGCGTGCAGGAAGGGCGCGTCGGCGCCGTCGAGTCGGATCAGGGCCCAGGCGAAGGGCCGGTCGAGCGGATGTTTGGGGCCGGGCGCGCCGACCCAGGTCCAGGTGGTCACCACTCCCCCGGGGCCGACCTCGGTGAGCCGGTCGGCACCGAGTGCCGCGGCCGTCACGGGGTCGAACTCGGCGGGCGGGACGACCACGCGGCCGTCGTCGAGGCGGCTGCCGACGAAGCGCTGCTCGGTGAGTCCGGTGAAGAAGCGCTCGAGGATCGGGCCGAGCGAGCGCCGGAACGGGTACTCGAGCACGTGTCTGGCGCGCAGTGTCTCTCCGCCTGTCTCGGTTTCTCCCACGGGTTCTCCTCGTCGGCGATGATCTCGGGTCTGCCTTGGTGTCGCAGTCTCGGACCCACGCCTCTGCTAGCGCCCGGAACGCGCGCTGCGCAAACGTCTCTCGATGCGGTGCTGCTCGGTCCGCGCCGGCGAGGGGCCCTCAACCCCCGGCGGCGCCGTCGGGGGTTGCCGGCAGCGGCAGTTCCTCGACCACGACCGGCGTCGCCAGCGGCATCGTGCGACGCTGGCGCACACGGGCCCACAGGCCGCTCAGATCATCGAGCAGCGAATACGCCACGGGCGTGCCGATCAGGGTGAGCACGAGGCAGAGGGTCTGGCCGCCGATGATCACGTTGGCCATCGACGCCCGGGAGCCCGAACCCGGACCGCCACCGAGAGCGATGGGCACCATGCCGAGCACGAGCATCACGGTCGTCATCAGGATGGGGCGGAGGCGCACGCGGTTGGCGAGAAGGATCGCCTCGTCGCGAGCCATGCCCGCGGCACGGAGCTGGTTGGTGTAGTCGACCTGCAGGATGCCGTTCTTCTTGACGATGCCGAAGAGCATGAAGAGCCCGAGGATCGAGTAGAGATTCAGATTCTCGCCCATCAGGATGAGCGAGAGGAGTGCAAAGGGCACCGAGAGGGGCAGCGAGACCAGGATCGAAATCGGATAGATGAAGCTCTCGAACTGCGCGGCGAGCACCATGTACATGAAGATCGCGCTGAGCAGGAAAGCGGCGCCGAAATTGGTCGCCATATGCTTCATCTGACGCGCATTATGCGAGAGGCGGACGCCGTGGCCGGGAGGGAGGCCGGCCTCCTCGACCGTCTTCTGTGCGAGCGCCACGGCGTCGCTGAGGGCTACGCCGTCGAGGTTCGCCTGCACCGTGACGCGGCGCTGGCGGTCGAGGCGGCGGATCTCCGCAGGCCCCCGATCCTCCCGGATCGAGACGACCGACGAGAGTGGAATCAGCTCGCCGTTGGGGCGGGCCACCTTGAGGTCGAGGATCGCGCGGGGATCGTCGCGGAAGGGCAATGCGGCGCGCATCTGGATGTCGTACTGGGTGTCGTCTTCCTCGAAGAAGCCGACGGTCTCGCCGCCGACGAGCGTGTGTAGCGTGGAGGCGATGTCCTCGACGCGGATACCGAGATCGGCGGCGCGCTGGCGGTCGATCTCGACCTGCGCCTCGGGTTTGCGCAGCGCCAGCGACATGTCGACGTCGACGTAGCCGGGCAGCGTGCGCAGACGCTCGACCAGGGTCTCGCCGAGGCGGGCCAGGGTCTCGAGGTCCGGCCCGACAATATCGAATTCAAAATCGGAGCGCCGTCCGCCGCCGAAGGGATTTGCGTCCTGGACGCTGGCGCGCAGCTCCGGGTACTCGGCCGTGATCTCCCGCGCCAGGCCCATGGCTTCTTCCTGGCTCACATCGCGCTCGTCCCGGGGAGCAAGCTTGGCGTAGATCGCGCCTGCGGTGACATCCCCTTCGCCCTGGCCGAAGCCGCCCGAGCCGACCTGAACGAGAATATGCTCGACGCCGGTGAGTTCGGCGATGCGCTCCGACAGCTCGCCGACGGCGGCACGGGTCCGATCGAGAGTAAATCCTTCCGGAGCCTGGATGTTGATCTCGAACTCGCCCTGGTCGTCGGCCGGCAGGAAATCCTTGCCGATCACGAGGAAGAGCGGAATGATCGCGAGGATCGTTGCCACCGAGGCTGCGACCACGATCCAGCGACGGCGCAGGGAGGCGGCCAGCAGCCGCCCGTAAGCGTTCTCGATCGTGGCGTAGACGCCCTGCTCGCGGGTCAGGCCGCGCCCGTGCGCCACGGGGCGCAGGAAGCGCGAGCACATCATGGGCGTGAGCGTGAACGACACCACCATGGAGATCAGGATCGCCACCGCCACCGTGATTCCGAACTCGTGCAGGAAACGTCCCGACATGCCCGACATGAAGGCCAGCGGCACGAAGATCACGACCAGAGACAGGGTGGTCGCCATGACAGCCAGCCCGATCTCGCGCGTGCCCTCGATCGCGGCCTGGAAGGGAGTGCGCCCCTTCTCTTCGACGTGACGGTGGACGTTCTCGAGCACCACGACGGCGTCGTCGATCACCACGCCGATGGAGAGGATCAGCCCGAGTAGCGTGATGTTGTTGATCGTGAAGTCGAACATCCACAGGAATGTGAAGGTGCCGATGATCGAGGTCGGGATCGCCAGCGCGGCGATGATGGTCGAGCGCCAGTCGCGCAGGAACAAGATCGTCGAGAACGCGACGAGCAGGCCGCCGAGGAAGAGATGGAAGCTCGCCTCGTCGATCGAGGCCTCGATGAAGCGGCTCTGGTCCTTGACGGTTTCGATGCGAATGTCGCTGGGCAGCGAGGGCGCAAGCACTTCGAGCCGTTCGCGGACGCGGCGCGCCACCTCGGCGGTATTCGCCCCGGATTGCTTCCGGATGTTGAGCACGAGGGCGGGGTGCCCATCGAGAGTGGCGTGCGAGCGCGCTTCGAGGGCTGCGTCCTCGACCGAGGCCACGTCGGCGAGCGTGACCGGTTGGTCGCCGAGCGTGCCGACGACCAGCTCCTCGAGCTGCCGGATGCTGCGCACGCGGCCGAGCGTTCGCAGGACCAGCTCGCGCGAGCCCTGATCGACCCGTCCGCCGGGCAGTTCGATGTTCTGTGTCCGCAGGGCGGCACGGATCTGGGCGATCGAGAGGCGGTAGGCGTCGAGTCGGTCGGGATCGACCACGATCTGGATCGCACGCTTGTTGCCACCGAGCAGGTCGACGCTACCGACGCCGGCGACGGTCTGGAGGCTCTCCTTGATCCTTCGATCGACGATCTCGGTGAGCTCGCGCGGGTCGTGATCTCCCGCCACTGCCAGCCCGAGCACCGGAATGGCATCGAAATCGAAGCGTGCAATGAGAGGTGCATCGGCTTCGCGTGGCAACTGGCCGACGGCGAACCCGAGTTTGTCGCGGACATCCTGCGCCGCCTCGGCGCTGTCGCGTTCGAGTTCAAACGCGATCAGCACACTGGAGACACCCTCGGAACTCTCGGAGTGGATGTAATCGATTCCCGCGACCTGCGTCGCCGCCTCTTCCACGGGCTTGGTGATCCGACTCTCGACCTCCTCGACCGACGCACCAGGCAGCGTGGTGATGACCGAGGTGTAGGGGAACTCGACCTTCGGGTAGTGATCGACGCCGAGCTGCCCAAGAGACAGCAGGCCCAGCACGACGATGACGCCGACCAGCATGGTGGCGAAGACCGGGCGGCGGACACAAAGTTCGGCCAGGCGACTCAAGAGCGCTTCTCCTCAGGGCGCGGTTGTTTCGCCTGACGCACCCGGACGGCCATGCCCTCGATGAGCTGGGAGAGGGCGCTGGTGGCCACCTGTTCGCCGGCGTGCAGGCCCGAGCGCACCTCGACCTGGCTTCCGAGCCGGTCGCCGGTGCTGATCTGGCGCGTGGTTGCGGTGCTGTCGGCGGCGATCACCCATACCCGCTCGACGCCGGCGAGGCGGGCGATGGCCTCGGCCGGGATCAGGAGGGCGGGCTCGTCGCGCGTTACGATATCACCCTTGACGAAGAATCCGGGCTTGAGGCGGCCGTGTGGATTGGGCACCTGCGCCTCGACGGCCAGCGTGCGGCGGTCGGGATCCGCGGCGGGACTGATGCGCGTCAGTCGTCCCTCGATGAGATCGTCGGGGAAAGCCGCGACGCGCCCACGCACGGGTTCGCCCACGGCGAGGTCGGCGGCATAGCGTTCGGGAATCTCGCCGCGCAGGCGCAGCGGGTTCTCCGCCACCAGGACGAAGAGCGGGGTGCCGGTCCGTACGAAGCCGCCGACGTCGGCCAGTCGCTCTGCGATCCGGCCGGCAAAGGGCGCACGGATGGTCGAATGGGCGAGGCTGATCGCCAGGACATCGCGACGTGCCTCGGCGACCGTGAGCTGGCTCACCAGATCGTCGAATTGTTGCTGGGATACGACGCCGCGCTCGCGCAGCTCCTGGGCGCGGGACTCCTCGGCCCGGGCCTGAGCCAGCACGGCATCGGCTTCGCGCAGACGGGCCTCGGTCGCCGCGCTGTCGAGGCGCGCCAGGACCTGGTCCGCCGCCACCGCGTCGCCGAGGTCGGCCTCGAACGAGAGCAGACGGCCGTCGGTCTCGGCGGCGACCAGCGCGCGGGCATCGGCCTCGAGCGTGCCGGCCAGCGAGACCGTCCGCTCGACTTTCTCCTCGACCACGCGAGCCAGCGTGACGTGGATCGGTTCGGGCCCGCCAGCAGCAACGTCCTCGGGGTCGGAACTCGTTCCGCTACAGCCGGTAAGCAAGGCGAAAGTACCCGCCAGGGCGAGAGTCGCCCGCGGGGCACGAGGGCGGGCTCCGGAACGGGACGTCGGGGAACTCATTGCGAAACCTCCGCGAGACGTGGCGCGCTCTGCAGCACGCCGTGCAGAAAGATGTGTGAAATTTGCCTGGCGAGATGCGGGATCGCGCCTTCGTCGCGGCGGTTCGCGATCTGCAGGACCGCCGAGCGGACCATGCCCAGCAAGAGATCGGCGGCGATCTCCGGTTCCGCGGCCAGCGCTCGCCCGGAGAGATTCTCGCGCTGGAGAGCCCCCGTGATCGCTCGGGTCACATCCGAGCGCCGCCGCAGCCAGCCCGCGCGATCTTCCTCCGGCAAGCGGTGCTCGAAGCGTTGCATCAGGGCCAGGAACTCACCCTTGTCGGCGAAGTACACGAGCATCCGGCCGACGGTGTCCTCGATCAGATCTTCGAGCCGTGCCTCGGCTTCGAACATGCGCAGGAACTCGGTGTGGGTCTCCTCGACCCCGCGCAGCACGCTCGCGAGCATCAGCTCTTCCTTGGTCGGGAAGTAGCGGTAGAGCGTACCCTTGCCGACGCCGGCCCGCGCCGCGACGTCGTCCATCAGGACCTGGTCGTAGTCGCGCTGCGCGAACTCGAAGGTCGCGGCAAGCAGGATTTCCTCCCGCTTGGAATCGGTTTTCTGTCGTCCGCGCATCTGGCTGGGGCTCTCGTGGATTGCCGGGGCGAGGCGGTGCCGTCACCTGACGCGACGCGGCACCGAAGACTCCCCAGGGCTGATCTTTTACGAAACTGACTGGTCAGTTCTGTTAACGCAAGCCCCTCTCTGCGCGCAACCCCGGAAGTCGGAGTGCGCCCAGCCCGTGCCGCCGGTCGATTTCCAGGCCTACTCGCTGGACGATGCGGTGCCCCCGTTCGGGGGCCGCCGCGATTCCGGGATGCACCAAGGCAGCCTCGGACCCGCGCCGAGAGCTTGAAAAACCCCGCCCGGATCCGTTGAGCGGAGCCCATGAACATCCAGCGTTCCGACCACGAGGGCGGCGTGCGGCTGCTGCGGCTCGACCGGCCGCCGGCCAACGCCATCAACGCCGACTTTCTCACGGCCCTGTGCGCCGAGGCCGATGCCTGCGCGGCCGATCCGGCCGTCCGGGCGGTGGTGGTCGGCAGCGCGGGCAAGTTTTTCTCGGCCGGCCTCGATCTCAAAGAGATCGCCGCCAAGGGAATCGGCGGTCTGGCCGCGCTGGGTGGCGCGGGCGACGGCGTCTACCGGCTCTGGCGCCTGCCCAAGCCGACGGTGGCGATGGTCGCGGGCCATGCCCTCGCCGGCGGCGCCATCCTGATGCTCGCCTGCGACTTCCGGATCGCGGCGCGGGCCACTTACCGGATCGGCGTCACCGAGAGTGCACTCGGCCTGCCCCTGCCCAACGGTGCCTTCCAGATCGCGCGCCACGCATTGCCCGCGCGCTTCCATCGGCAGGTCTTGCTGCAGGGCGACGCCGTCGATCCCGAGCGCGCACTCGAACTCGGCCTGGTCGACGAAGTGGTGGCACCCGAGGATCTCCAGGCGCGTTGTCTTGCGCTGGCGGCCAAGCTCGGTGCCTATCCAGAATCCGGCTACGGCTACCAGAAGGCGAAGCTTCAGGCGGAGGCCAACCGCGCGGTGGTCGAGCCCCCCGATCTCGGGACCGATCGCTTCACGGCCACCGGCCTGTCGCCGGAGGTCTTTGCCCGCCTGAACCCGGCCCGGGGCTGATGCTGTGACCCCACGCGCGCTCGTCACCGCGGTTCGGGTGTCTGCCCACCGCTGCGTGGCGCGGAGCTGAGGGTCGGGGTGAGGTGCACGAGGCCAGCCACGCGGGTGGCACGACCCGACGCGGGAGCCTCGTCGCGCCCGCAGCAACGCTCGGCGCGGGGCGGACGATGACCCGGCCGGCCGTGCGGCTGGGCCTGATCGGCGCCGGCAAGCACGGCACACGATACTTGACGCATGCACAGCGCGACGTGCCCGGACTCACGCTGGCCGCCCTCTGCCGGCAGGACGCCCAGGCCGGCGCGGCGCAGGCGGCTCAGGTCGGCGCCCGCTTCTTCGCCTCGCTCGAAGAGCTGATCGCGGCGCGCGAGGTCGATGCCGTGGCGGCGGTGGTGCCGCCGGTGCTCCATCCGCGCGTCGTGCAGGCCTGTATCGGGGCGCGCAAGCCGCTTCTCCTGGAGAAACCGCTGGCGATCGATGCGGCGACGGCGTGCCACCTGCGCGATGCGCTCGCTGCCGCAGGCCTGCCCTGTCTGCTCGCCCACACGCTGCGCTGGTCGGCTGTGGTGCGCCGGGTGCGCGAACTGTTGCCCGGCCTCGGTCGGCTGCACCAGATCGTGCTCGGGCAGAGCTTCGAGCCGAGCCGCCTCGACTGGCTCGACGATCCCGCGCGATCGGGAGGTGGCAACGTGCTGCACACCGGCGTGCATGGTTTTGATCTGGTGCGTCATCTCTCCGGAGGCGAGGTCGGCGCGGTGTTCTGTCGCACGGAGCGCATCTTGACGCGGGGCACAGAGGATCTGTTCTCGGCGCTGCTCGAGGTCGAGATCGGGGCTGACGCTCCGCTGCACGCGGTGGTTTCGGCGGCGCGCACGACCCGCTCACGCTACGGCGAGATCCGGCTGATCGGCGAAGGCGGCCAGATCGCCGCCGATCATGTGCTGGGTCGCGTCGAGCGGCTCGAGGATCGCCGTGTCGTGCAGGTCGAGTCGCTCGCCGATGCGCCGACCGTCGCGGCGGTCCTGAGCGACTTCGTCGCACTGGTGGTGGACGGGAGGCCCTCACCGGTGACTGCCGCCGACGGCGCTGCGGCGGTGGCGATCGCCGAGGCGTGCTACCGCTCGGCACGGACCGGGGCGCGCGTCGAGATGACGTCGTGAGGCCGTGGCAGGAGGGG